>NZ_WXYI01000003.1:0-440706 GCF_009872315.1 Gordonia sp. YY1
TAGCGGGGACAGGATTTGAACCTGCGACCTCTGGGTTATGAGCCCAGCGAGCTACCGAGCTGCTCCACCCCGCGTTGGTGAACACAACGTTACACACGCGTTTGTCAGCGGCGCAAATCGTCCCCGCAACCGCAGCTGACCTGGGCAAATGCGAGTGATCGCGGTCACTTCAACCGGTAAAGCACAGGTCACGGCGTCGTATCCGGGGCGCATCCACTGGAGGTCGAGACTGTGATCTGGGTCACTGTCGGGCGTACACTCGGCGCTACCCGGTCCGGGCCGACCCACCACCGAGGAGGGGACCATGTCCGCCCACTTCCACCATGAGAGTCACGGCAATCATCCGATGAGCTTCATCGGATTCGTGCTCGCGCTCGGCGGCTTTCTCTCGGCTGCCCTGTGGCTGGTCCACATGGCGTCCGGGAACACCGGCTACGCGATCCTGTTTGCGCTGGTGATGGTCGCGGCCTTCGCGGTCGCCGTGTCGATCTTCTTCACCATCGGGCACCGCTATCACCACAGCCCGGTCCTGCCGGACAACACCGCGGACGAAAAAGAACGCTACGTGCGCAAGTACCGCGGCTAGCGGTACCCGACGCACGCAGCGTTCCGATCGCCCGACTCCCCGATCGACCCGCGCCGCGAATGGCGCGCATCGATCGGTGGGTCTGGTCTAGTTCTGCTCGGGCAGCGACTCGTACTGTGCCACAGCCTTGTTCAGCTGATCGAGGGCCGCGCCATAGCCGGCGAAATCGCCCTTGGTCTGCGCATCGCGCAGTGCGCTGAGCGCGTCCCCGATCGCCTTCACAGCGGCGTCGCGTTCGGGCGTACCACCCTGCGGCGGCGCCGGAACCTGCGGACTCGTCGTGCCGCCCTGCTGCTCGGGGGTCTCCGGGGCATCGTCGGGCTGCTGTTCACCGGGCACCACGCCGGTGGCCGGCGTGATCCCGACCTGGCGCAGCGCCTCAGCCGTCGTCGGCGCGTAGCCGATCCGGGCCTCCCGTTCCTTCGGCTCGTACCGCGTGATGACGCGGAACAGGCGCGGGAAGGCTTCCTCGCCCTGGGCCTGCGCATACATCGGAACGACGTAGAGGATCCCGTTGTCGCCGACCGGCAGGGTCAACAGGTTGCCGAACGTCACCTTCGCGGTGTTCTCGAGGGACTTCAGCGATTCGGCGACTCGTCCGTCGGTCTTCATCGGGTTGAACGCCTGTTTCGGGCCCGATCGCTGGTTGTTGCCCGGCAGCTCCTTCACGGTGATCTGCCCGTAGTTCGCCGGGTCCGACGACACGGTGATGTAGGCACCGAGGATCGGTCGGTTGAGGCGGGTCAGCACCGAGGTGAGCTGGAACGACGCCTGCTTGCTCTCCGGGTCCGCCGCCACGAAGTAATACGGCGGCTGATCGAGTCCGCGCTGCTCGGCGTCGGGACTCGTGGGGTCGGAGGGCACCGACCAGAAGTCGTTGGCCTGGAAGAACGTTCCCGGGGTGTCGACGTGGTAGCGCGTCAACAGCGCCCGCTGGATCTTGAACAAATCCTCCGGGTACCGGACGTGTTCACGCAGTGAGGTCTGCGTGTCGAACTCGGCGCGCGAGGCGACCGTCCCGGGGAAGACCTTCATCCAGGTCTTGAGCACGGGGTCCTCGGTGTCGAACTCGTACAGCTCGACCTCACCGGTATAGGCGTCGACCGTCGCCTTCACCGAGTTGCGCACATACGAGACGGTCTTGTTCACCTGGGTGCGACCGGTCTGGCCGGGATTGAGGTCCTGGGCGTCGGCCGTCGCGCTCTGCAGTGACGTCGGCTGGGAGTACGGGAAGTTGTCGAGGGTCGTGTATCCGTCGACGATCCACTTGATCGATCCGTCCTCCATGACCGCGGGATAGGTCTTGGAGTCGACGGTCAGCCACGGCGCGACCTGCTCGACGCGGTCGCGCGGGTCGCGGTTGTAGATGATCTTCGACGCCGAGGTGATCTCGCCCGACAGCAGGAAGTTCCGCTCGGCGTACTTACCCGCGTACAGCAGGCGGGTGAACAGGTTGCTCAACGGGACGCCGGCCGGACCCTGGTAGGTGTACTTGGCATCGCCCATGTCGTGCTCGCGGGGCTCGCCGCCCTCGGAGCCGACGATCGCGTAATCGGGATCGATCTTGGCGAGCAGCTCGCCGAAGTAGATGCGCGGCTGCGTCACCTTGATCGGGGCGTCGCGCTTGTACGCGTCGGTCTGGTAGTTGGTGGTGTCACTGACGTAATAGAACGGGTCGCCACCACCGTCGATGTCGTTCTCGTCGACCGACTCGTTCACCCGGTTCGCCGGCGCGGCAACGAAGCCGTTGCCGTGCGTGTACACCAGATGCTTGTTCAGCCAGTTCTGCTGGTTCTCCAGGTAGCGGCTCGGGTCGAGCTCGCGCACCGCGACCACGAAATCGCGGAGTTCGCCGTCGATCCGGTAGCGGTCGACCGCGAGCTGCGTCGGGAAGCCGTAGAAGTTCTGGCGCTGCTGCTGCTGGATGAACGTGGGCGAGACGACGTTCGGGTCGAGGATGCGCACGTTCGACAGCGTCGGGGTGTCGCTGTTGACGAGGGCCGGGTTCGCGGGGGTGGCGGTCCAGTCCTTCTGCGTGGTCACATCATCCGGCCCGATGCCGTAGGCCTCCCGCGTCGAGTCGATCGCGCGCTGGATGTACTCGGCTTCCTTCTGTGCGGCGTTCGGCTTGACCGAGAACTGCTCCATGGTGAGCGGCCAGCCCACGCCGATCAGCAGTGCCGAGAACAGCATCAGCGCAGTCGCGAGAGCCGGGATCCGCAGGTCACGCAGAACGATCGCCGCGAAGAACGCGACGGCACAGATGATGGCGATCGCCATCAGGATGAGTTTGGACGGCAGGACCGCATTGATGTCGGTGTAACTGGCACCCGGGAAGATCTCGGCCTTCCGCTGACTCGAGAGCAGGTTGTACCGGTCGAGCCAGTACGCGGCCGCCTTGAGCAACAGGAACGTACCGGCCAGGACCGCGAGCTGGATACGGGCCGCCATGGTGACCGATCCGCCGCCCTGCCCCAGACGGATACCGCCGAAGAGGTAATGCGTCACCAGGTTGGCGAGGAAGGCGACGACGACCACGACGAAGAGCAGGTTCAGCACGAACCGGTAGAACGGCAGGTCGAAGGCGTAGAAGCCGATGTCGAGGTTGAACTGCGGGTCGTTCTTACCGAACGAGGTGCCGTGCAGGAACATCTGGACCGTGGCCCAGGAACCCTGCGCGACGAGACCGGCGAGGGCGCCGATGATCAGCGCCGGCAGCACCGCGAACCACCGGACCTTGGTCATGATGGCGGTCCGGTAGCGCGCGAGCGGGTCGTTGGGTCCCGCGGTCGGCACGAACACCGGTCGGGACCGGTAGGCCAGGGCGACCGCCCCGAACACGATCAGCCCGACCACGAGCGTCGTGATCAGGAAGAGAATGACGCGCGTCCAGATCACCGTGCTGAACACACTCGTGTATCCGACATCGCGGAACCACAGCCAATCGGTGGCAAGACCGACGAGTCGCGGTCCGACGAGCAGGAGGACCAGCACGGCTACGCCGAGTCCGATGACGATCTTGCTCCTGCGTGACAGTGTCGGCATTCCTGCCGGCCCTCGGACGCCCACCAGACCCACTCTCCAAAGCTCTCAATCCGGACATCGCCCCGGGTGACGTGCAAGCCTGGGCGTGGTGCCCACTGTACTGGCACCGCCCGGATGCCGATCACACTCGGGCGCCGGGACAACGATCCGGGTCCGGCAGCGGTTCCCCGGGTCGTGGACGAGGCGTCCGTCAGGGCAAGATGGGCAGGTGCCCGACCCCACCGAACCCGACCCCGCCAGACCCGACCCCACCGGGCCCCGAGGCTTCTCCACCGACGACCTCGGGAGCGCTCTCAGCGAGATTCTCGACCACGTCGACGCCGCGGGGTGGGGTCGGTCCCCGTCGGTGTACGCGCTCGTCCCGACCTCGGTCCTGGCCGAGCAGGCCCCGGACGTCCTGGGCGACGACGCCGACTCGGCGTTCACCCCGATCGAGCAGGAGTGCCCCGACCTCGACACCTTCCTGGCGTCGGCGGTCTGGCCGGACGCCGTCGCCGGCGCGGCGGTCGCCATCGAGATCGTCGTCGCTCCCCCGGCTCCCGGCGACGACGGCACGCCGCGCTACGTCGTGGACGGAACCGACCCCGCCGCAGGCGATTCGGATGGCGCGTCGGAGCAGGCGCGTCTGGTGGCGGGCGTGCTGCGCGGCGGCCCGGACCTCGCGATCATGCGGCTACGCCATCAGCCCGGCGAGGAGATCGAGACCCTCACGCATCCGCAGCTCGGGACCGAGCTGCGCGCGGCGCTCGCCGGTACCTTCACTCCCGACGACCCCGGGGCCTGAACCGCCGGACCGAGTTCGGCCGACTCAGCAGGTCGGGGCGGGACGACCTTCGCCGACCGCATCCAGCGCCTCGACCGCGCCGTCGAGCGTCTCGACCTTCACCAGTTCGAGGCCGTCGGGACGGTCGGAGACGGCCTCCGCACAGTTGCGGGCCGGGACGAGGAACACCGTGGCACCGGCGTCGTGCGCGGCTCGGGTCTTGTGGGTGATGCCGCCGATCGGCCCGACGTCCCCGTCTGCGGTGATCGTGCCGGTTCCCGCGATGAACTTGCCGTGGGTCAGTTCGCCCGGGCTCAGCTGATCGATGACCGACAGCGCCAGCATCATGCCCGCCGACGGCCCGCCGATGTCGCCGACGGTGTAGGTGACCTTCAGCGACGGGTCGGCATTGGCGACCTCGGCCGCGACCCCGAGGAATCCGGCCTTCGCGTCGTCGGGATGCGCGGTGAGCGTGACGCTCACCGTCTGCGGCGTGCCCTGTCGCACGATCTCCAGCGGCAGCACCGTGCCCGGCGGGTTCTTCGAGACGACGTCGCGCAGTTCCTCGCTCGTCTCGACCTCGACGCCCCCGGCCCGGGTGACCACGTCACCGGCCTGCAGGACACCGGCCGACGGGCCCTCGGCGCCCACACCGGCGATCCGCAGGACCGTGGGACGGTCGAGGAAACGCAGCGCCGCGACGGTGGCGTTCTCCTCCGATCCGGTCATCTGCAGGGCGTTCTCCTCCTGCACCTGCTCGGTGGTGCGGTCCGGCGGATACACCTCGTCACGTGGGGTCAGCGCGTACTTCCCGGACAGCCACATGCCCAGTGCGTCGAAGAGTGTGAGCCCGTCGCTGACCGACACCGTCGTCAGGTTGAGGTTGCCGGTGGTCTTGTCGACGGGGGCACCATCGATCTGTACGACCCTGCGTTCGACGACCTTGCCGTCCTGCTCGACCTTCGTCATGCCCAGCGTGTTCAGCGTCGGACCGGGACCGAGCGCGGCGTAGGGCACCTGCACCTGCGTGCCGACGACGAGCAACGCCAGCAACACCAGGGCACTGACCGCAGCGGTGGCGATCCGGCGGAAGCGAGGGCTCGAACTCATTCCGCACACGATAGTGCCCCGACCTCCGGGGACGGTCCCGGCGTCGCTACGCGCACGGCGAACATCCGACGCCGTGAACGCGCCTGTCCGGGCGGTACGGTGGACGTATGAGTGATCTGCCCTTCGGCTTCTCGGCGTCCGGCAACGGCGACGACGACCGCGACAAGAACAGCGGCGACAAGGACAAGCCGGGCGACAACCCCGGCAACCCCTTCGGTGGCGCCAACCCGTTCGGATTCGCAATGGGCGGACAGGGTTCCGGCGGCGGCCAGGGCTTCGGCGACTTCGACCCGTCGAACCTCGACCCGAACATGCTCGGCCAGATGTTCTCCCAACTCGGCAGCATGTTCAGCGGTATGGGCGCCGGGATGGCCGGTGGCGGCGGCGGTCCGGTGAACTATCAGGTCGCCACCAATCTCGCCCGCCAGCAGATCGGTTCGTTCACACCGATCCTGGAGAAGGAGATCTCGGCGTCGGCCGATGCCGTGCGACTGGCCGACGTCTGGCTCGACGACGCGACGACCTTCCCCAGCGGCGTCACCCAGACCGTCGCGTGGACCCCGGTGCAGTGGCTCGAGGAGTCGATGGACACCTGGAAGGGTCTGTGCAACCCGGTCGCCGAGCAGCTCGCGCGCACCTGGCAGGACAACCTCCCCGCCGAGGCCGCGCAGTTCGCCGGCCCGATGCTGGGCATGCTGACGCAGATGAGCGGAATGGCCTTCGGGACGCAGCTCGGCCAGGGTCTCGGTCAGCTCGCCAAGGAGGTGCTCACCTCCACCGACATCGGTCTGCCGCTGGCACCCGAGGGCATCGCGGTCCTGCTCCCCGAGGCGATCGCGAAGTTCGCCGAAGGTCTGGAGCAGCCCGGCCAGGAGATCATCGTCTTCCTCGCCGCGCGCGAGGCCGCGCACGTCCGGCTCTTCACGCACGTCGGCTGGTTGCGTCAGCGCCTGTTGTCGACGGTCGAGGAGTACGCACGCGGGATCAGCATCGACTTCAGCGGGATCACCGACGCCACGGCGAACATCGATCCCACCGAACTGCTGTCGGATCCGTCGAAGCTCGAGGAGCTCATCAGCTCGTCGACGTCGTTCGAGCCGACCACCACGCCCGAGCAGAAGGCCGCGCTCGGCCGCCTCGAGACGCTCCTGGCTCTCGTCGAGGGCTGGGTGGAGCAGGTCGTGACCCGGGCACTCGGCGACCGCATCCCGAGCACCGGCGCACTGACCGAGACCATCCGCCGACGCCGCGCTTCGGGCGGCCCCGCCGAGCAGACCTTCGCGACCCTCGTCGGCCTGGAACTGCGTCCGCGCAAGGTGCGTGAGGCATCAGAGCTGTGGCGCCGGGTCTTCGAGGCCACCGATCTGTCGACCCGCGACGGCGTCTGGGCGCACCCCGACCTGCTGCCCGACTCCGACGATCTGGACAACCCGGCCGCATTCATCGACCGTCTCCTGCACAAGGACACCGAACTCGACGACGCCATCGCGCAGCTCGAGAAGTCTCTCGCCGAACAGGACGACACCGAGTCCGGGGACGACGGGCCGAACGGACAGAGCGGTCAGGCCGGCTCATAACTCCACAGTCGACGCCGTACGCGCCCATGTTGTGGATAACCGGCCCGACCGACCTCGGCGAGGTGTTTTCGCTGGCAGAGTTGCGTCATGTCCATCACGGTCCCGCGCATCCGGCCGGGAACATCGATCCTGGTGCGGCCTGGCAACCGGGTGCATGTGGGGATCGATCCGGCCGGCAGCGTGATCATCGAGCTCGACGACGCGATCTCGGCGCATTCGGTCGCGGCGATGCTGCGGACGCTGGAACGCCCGTGCACGCCGGAACTACTCATCCGTCGGGCGTCGGCGGCCGGGCTCGCCGACGACGAGATCCGGACGCTCCTCGACGGTCTGACCGCGGCCGGGCGGACGATCACGGGTGGCGAGGCCGACACATCGTCGGCGAGTCCGGATCCGACCGAGTTCCGGATACAGATCCACGGTCAGGGACCTTTGTCGGATCTCTTGGGTGCGTCCTTGCGGGCGCAGGGCCTGCACGTCCAGCGGACGATGCGCCGACGCGCCGACGGCTCGCTCGACACCGTCGACACCAGACTCGTGATCCTCAGCGACTTCCTCGTCCACGACCCACGGGTCGTCTTCGCCCTGACGAGGGCCCGGATTCCGCATCTGCTGGTCCGGGCGCGCGACGGCGTCGGGATCGTCGGCCCTCTCGTCCTGCCGGGACTGTCGAGCTGTCTGATGTGCGCCGATCACCATCGCTCGGACGCCGACCCGGAATGGCCGATGATGGCGGTGCAGCTCATCCGCGCGCCCGGCGATCCCGACCCCGCGATCGTGCGGCCTACCGCCGCGATCGCGCACGGGCAGATCGAACGTCTGGTCACTGCGCTGCGTCGGCCCTCCCCCGCCGCAGCGCGGGGCACGCCGCAGTTGTTGAATCAGGTATTGGAGTTCCGCGATGATCCTGTGCGAGTGGACCGCCGAGAATGGTTACCCCACCCAAGCTGCGATTGTCGTGCGATGCGAGACGAACAGCTCAAGTCGTCTATTGTGTGACGCGGAAAGGATGCTATGACCGACATCACTCGGGGGCAGGGTCGTCGCAACGCGAAGTTGGCTTCTCTCCCCATCGGTATGGCCGGACGTGCGGCGGCGGGGCTCGGCAAGCGCATGGTCGGCAAAGACAAGGACGAGGTCAACCAGGAACTCCTCGAGAAGTCCGCGGAACAGCTGTTCGCGGTCCTCGGTGAGCTCAAGGGCGGCGCCATGAAGGTGGGCCAGGCGCTGTCGATCATGGAAGCCGCGATCCCCGACGAATTCGGTGAACCGTTCCGGGAGGCACTCACCAAGCTCCAGGCGGAAGCACCGCCGATGTCGGCCGACAAGGTCCACAAGGTGCTCGACCAGCAGCTCGGTACCCGCTGGCGTGAGCGCTTCAAGGAGTTCTCCGACGAGCCGGCGGCGTCGGCGTCAATCGGCCAGGTGCACAAGGGTGTGTGGTCCGACGGGCGCGAGGTCGCAGTCAAGGTCCAGTACCCGGGCGCCGACCACGCGCTCAAGGCGGACCTGAAGACGTTGTCGCGCATGTCGGGACTGCTGCAGCGGCTGTCGCCGGGCACCGACGTCAAGGCGATGATGGACGAACTCATCGACCGCACCGAGGCCGAACTCGACTACCTCGGCGAAGCCGAGAACCAGCGGGCCTTCGCCAAGGTGTACGACGGGCATCCGGACTTCCTGATCCCCAAGGTGATCGCGAGCGCACCCAAGGTCGTGGTCTCGGAGTGGGTCGACGGGGTCGCGCTGTCGAAGGTCATCACGACCGGCGACCAGAAGACCCGCGACAACGCGGCCGCGAAGATGGCCGAGTTCGAGGTCAGCTCGCCCTACCGGGTCGGCTTGCTCCACGGTGATCCGCATCCGGGCAACTTCTTCATCGCCGATGACGGCCGGTTCGGCGTCCTCGACTTCGGTGCGGTCGGCCACTACCCCGGCGGACTGCCTCCGGAGACCGGGCCGATCCTGCGACTCGCCCGCGACAAGAAGTACGACGAACTCAAGGAACTGATGGTCGAGGCGGAGTTCATCCGCCCGCCGCATGCGTCGAAGGTCACCAGCGCCGACCTCGAGGCGTACCTGCGGCCGTACGTCGACCCGCTGTACTCCGAGTCGTTCCACTTCACACGCAAGTGGATGCAGCGTGCCGCGGGCAAGGCGACCGACGTGCGCGGCGAGGTCTACAAGACTTCGCGGAACCTCAACGTGCCCAAGCGGTTCGTGATGGTGTTCCGTGTGCTCGGCGGCTGTGTCGGGATCGCCTCGCAGCTCGAGGCGCACGCACCGTACCGCGCCATCATGGAGGAATGGGTGCCCGGTCTGGGCGACTGATCCCCCCGACCAGAACAGCGACGCCGCGAGCAACTGCTCGCGGCGTCGCTGTTCTCTGTCTCAGGCTGCGTTCTTCCGCGGCCGGCCGCGAGGCCGCTTGCGTGCGATCACCGCGCCGCGTTCGAAGATCTCGCCGCCCCACACGCCCCAGGGCTCGGCGCGATCCAGGGCCGCCTGCAAGCACTGGGTCTTCAGCGGGCAGTCGGCACACATTGCCTTGGCACGCTCGAGGTCGCGGGGATTGTCGGCGAACCACAGGTCGGCGTCGGCCACCTGGCAGGGAAGGTCGAGCTGGGCGGTCGCTGCGCGGTCCGCCGAGAGACAGGACTCGAGTACGCAATCGACAGTCATTGGTTTCTCCACATCTGCTCGTTTGGGATTGGTGACCCATGTCCTCGATGTGGCTGCCGGTCCGAGAATCCCTGCCGGGATGATGCTCGGTGACAAAAAGAGGGCCACGGATTTCGCCTCTGCGATTCGCCCGTGGCCCGAAGTTCTCGGAGGTCTAACTCCGGAGAATCGGTGTCGGTACGGGGAACCCATGCGGCGAGGGGGCTGCTGCAGCTGTTGCCGGCGGCGCTACGTGCGCTGCTGCCGCCGCGGCGACTGCTGCCGGATGCACTGCCGCTGCGGGCTGTGCGATCGCCGGGAGGGCCGCTGCGTCGGCCGGCGGTGCCGGAATGGTCGCGCGAGTGGCGACCGGACGTGCGCAGACTGCAGGCAGCCAGGAGCGGTTGCGACGGGCGCGCAGAACGACGGCGTGTGCCTGATTCGGCTTGGCCGCAGGCACGGCGATGCCGGCCTGGTTCACGGTGCTTCCGTTCACTGATCCGCTCCTCTCTCTTCTCGACGGCTCCCACATGAGCGATGGGCTCCTGGTGGGCACAAGAGTGTTTCCCACCCGTGTGCTGACGGAGATCAGCCTAAACGGTACGCCAGAAAGCGCACAACCTATTTTTGACCTGCGGTTTTGACGAGATCGAGGAGATCCTCGCCGTACTCGTCGAGTTTCTGCGCCCCGATCCCCGAGATCGACACCAGCGCAGCGGTGTCCGTGGGCCGTTGTTCGGCGATCGCGGTGAGCGTCTTGTCGGAGAAGACCACGAAGGGCGGGACCTTTTTCGCCTGGGCGCGGGCCCGGCGCCACTCCTTGAGTGCGACCAGGAGGTTCTCGTCCAGGTCCGACGGACACCCCGCGCACCGACCGAGCAGCGTCGCCGTCGAATCCATCAACCGCGAGCCGCAGACGCGGCATGTGGGTCCCTTGCGGGGCGTACGTTCTTTCGCGATCTTCGAGGCCGGCGAATCGTCGGGGATGAGATCGGTCAGGAATCGGGACCGACGACGGGCGCGGCCACCCTCGTTGCGGGCGAGGGCCCACGACAGATGTAGGTGCTCGCGGGCACGCGTCACGCCCACGTAGAACAGTCGGCGCTCCTCCTCGACGTCCTCCCACGAACCCTTGATGGCCTGACTGATCGGCAACGATCCGTCGGTCAGCCCCACCAGGAAGACCGCATCCCATTCGAGTCCCTTGGCCGCGTGCAGCGACGACAGGGTGACGCCCTGGACCGTCGGCGGGTGGCGAGCCTCGGACCGGGTCGTGAGTTCTGCGGACAGCTGCGGCAACGTGAGATCGGGGTTCTCGGCGACCATGTCCTCGGTGAGCTGCACCAGCGCCTTCAGCGACTCCCACCGGGCGCGCGCCTGCGCACCCGACGGTTCCTCCTCGGTGAGCCCGAGTTCGCCGAGGACCGCGCGCACGACGTCGATCGTCGTCACACCGGGCTTCACCTCGCGGTTGGCCACCGTCGCGATCTGCCGCATCGCCTGACGCACCTCGGTCCGCGCGAAGAACGCCTCGCCACCGCGCACCTGATACGGGATGCCGGCCTCGGTCAGCGCCTGCTCGTAGTTCTCCGACTGGGCGTTGACGCGGTAGAGGATCGCGATCTCCGACGGCGCGACACCCGCCTTGATGAGGTGCTTGATCTCGATCGCGATCGACGTGGCGGCGGCCGGCTCGTCGTCGTACTCGGCGAACTGCGGCTGCGGACCGGACGGGCGCTGGCCGATGAGACGGAGCCGGGTGCCGGCGATGCGCCCGCGCGCGGCGCCGATCACGCGATTGGCGAGGTCGACGACTTCGGGCGTGGACCGGTAGTCGCGTTCCAGCCGGACGACCGTCGCCTCCGGGAAGCGGCGGCTGAAGTCGAGCAGGTAGTTCGGGGACGCGCCGGTGAACGTGTAGATCGTCTGATTGGCGTCGCCGACGACCGTCAGGTCGTCGCGCTCGCCGAGCCAGGCGTCCAGAAGACCCTGCTGGACGGGCGTCACGTCCTGGTACTCGTCGACGACGAAACACCGGTAACGCGAGCGGAACTCGTCGGCCGCGCCGGGTTCGATGGTCAGGATCTGCGTCATGTAGATGAGCATGTCGTCGAAGTCGAGAAGGCGATCGCCGTCCGGCGAGACCTTGGAGTCCTCGTAATGGCCGTACACCGCGGCGACCTTCTGCGGGGGCGCGGGTGACTCGCGTCCGAGGCGCCCGACCGCCTCGACGTAGTTCTCCGGCGAGATCAGCGTGGCCTTGGCCCATTCGATCTCCGACGACAGGTCGCGCAGGGTGTCGGTCGCGGTGTCGAGTCCGGCGCGGCGCGCGGCGCGCGAGATGAGCGGGAACTTGTTGTCGAGCAGCTCCCACCGGGCATCACCGAAGGCGCGCGGCCAGAAGTAGCGCAGCTGCCGCATCGCCGCGGCATGGAAGGTCTGGGCGGCGACGTTGCCGGTGGCGCCGCCGACGCCGAGGCTCCGCAACCGGGTCCGCATCTCACCCGCCGCGCGGGCGGTGAACGTGACCGCGAGGACCTGGCCGGGATTCACCTGCCCGGTGTCGACGAGGTGGGCAATGCGGCGCGTGATGGTGCGCGTCTTGCCCGTACCCGCGCCGGCCAGCACACATACCGGGCCGCGCGGTGCGAGGACGGCCGCGGACTGCTCCGGGTCGAGTCCCTCGACCGCGCCGGCATCGCGGGAGCGGGCATCGGGGTTCGCGGGGAAGGTCGGGTGGCGCACGGACTCCACTATGTCACCACCCACCGACGCTCTTTCGGACCGGCGATCGGGCTTGTGGGTGACGCGTCCCACGTCGTCGATCGCATGCGCCGGCGGGAACAGCCCGCGCATGCGTGGTGTTATGGCAGTCATGAGCAACGTGATCGACGACGAGGCCGGCGCCCGTAACTCCGACACCGGCGAACTGACCATGTACACCACCTCGTGGTGTGGTTACTGCGCCCGCCTGAAGACCGGACTGAAGGCGAGTGGTATCCCCTGGCAGGAGATCGACATCGAGCTGAACCCGGATGCCGCCGATTTCGTGGGCAGCGTCAACGGCGGCAACCACGTCGTCCCGACCGTGCTCTACGCCGACGGCACGACCGCGACCAATCCCTCGATCGCCGAGGTCAAGAAGAAGCTCGGCGTCTGATCTCGTGACCTGAGACCCGGGCCGGCCCTCGCCGGACCCGGGTTTCTCGTCTCCGGGGTGCGCGGCGTGGTTACCGGGCCGCGGCCCAGGACTCGATCAGCGTGCGTGCGATGGAGATCGATCCGGGCAGCTGCAACCGGGGCGCCTCGCCGTCGGGCCCGGGATCGGCACGCGTCCACCCGTCCCGCGACAGCGCCTCGCGCACCTCGTCGCGATGGAACCACTGCGCATCGCCGATCTCACCGTCGAGAAAGGCGAGTTCGTCGGCGGGATCGCCGATCGCGGCGAAGCCGAGCATCAGCGAGCGAGGGAACGGCCACGGCTGACTGCCCAGGTAGCGCGGTTCGCGAACCACGATGCCGACCTCTTCGTGTACCTCGCGCAGTACACATTGTTCGAGCGACTCCCCCGGTTCGACGAACCCGGCGAGCGTCGAATACCAGCCATCGGGCCAGACGGCCTGGCGTCCCAACAGGATCCGGTCGGCGCCGTCGTGGACCACGGTGATGATGGCAGGATCGGTGCGCGGGAACTCGTCCCGGCCGGACTGGACGCTCCGACGCACCCAACCGCCACGCGCCGGCTGGGTCGCCGACCCGTCGACCGGCGAATGACTTGCCGTCTCATGCCAATTCAGGATTCCCAGCGCAGTGACGAGCAGGCCCGCCTCGTCCGGCGTCAGATATACCGCGCCACGACGCGCGTCGTCGGTGGGTCCGTCGATGTGGTCGACGCGGCGCGCCCACCGGTCGACGCCGTCCACGATGCCGAGGATCACCGCGTCGGCAGGCGGCGCATCGGCGACGGTGGTCGCCGGAACCCAGTGCAGCACACCGGACTCCCCGACCGGGTACCGACCGTTGGAGTCGATGAGCAGTACCTTCGCCTGTGGCCATCCCGCCAGCATCCGCTCGGCGTCGTCGCGGATCTCGTCGGCGCGGTGGAAGCTCGCGCGCGACAGCAGCGGCTGTTGGACCAGTTCGAAGTGCACGTCGGTGTGTCCCTTTTCGGTGGTCGGTGCGGGGTACTCGGTGCGACGCGGCCGGTCGTTTCCGGGGCTCAGTCGTCGCCGGGACTCTTGCGGACGTACAGCAGCCGATCGCCGACCTCGATCTGTTCGACCTCGCTGTCGTCGACGCGGTGCAGCACCCCGTTGCGGACGACGCCGAGCACGATGTCGCGGGTGTGGGCGGGCGAGCCGCCGGTCTCCGTCGGGTCGACCTCGCGTTCGGCGATGGCGTAACCCGCATCGGGAGTGAGGAGATCCTCGATCACCTCGACCACCGACGGGGTCATCGTCGCGATGCCGAGCAGACGCCCGGCCGTCTCCGAGGACACCACCACCGAGTTCGCGCCCGACTGCCGCATGAGGTGGGTGTTCTCCGACTCCCGGATCGACGCCACGATCTTGGCCCGCGGGTTGATCTCGCGTGCGGTGAGAGTCGCCAGGACGGCGGTGTCGTCGCGACTGGTGGCGACCACGATGCTCGCGGCGTGGGCGACACCGGCGAGGCGCAGCACGTCGGACTTGGTGGCGTCGCCCCGGACCGTGACCAGCCCGTTGGAGGCGGCCGACTCCAGCACGGTCGGATCGGAGTCGACGACCACGATCTCGGATGGCTTGATGCCGTCGCCGCGCATGGCGTCGACCGCGGTGCGGCCCTTGGTGCCGTAGCCGATGACGACGGTGTGATTGCGCACGGAATTCCTCCAACGCTGGATCTTGAGCGCCTGCCGGGACCGTTCGGTGAGCACCTCGAGGGTGGTGCCGATCAGCACGATCAGGAACAGCACACGCAGCGGCGTGATGATGATGATGTTGATGAAGCGGGCGAAGGGACTGATCGGCGTGATGTCGCCGTAGCCGGTCGTCGACAGGGTGACCGCCGAGTAGTACAGCGCGTCCAGATAGGACAGCTCGCTGTTCTGCGCGTCCCGATATCCCTCACGATCGAGCCAGACGACCACCGAGGTGAAGAACAGCGCGAGACATGCCCAGAGCACGCGGCGTCCGATCGCGCGGGCGGGGCTCTGCTGCAGCTCGGGGATACGGACGACGCCGACCAGTGCATGGTCGGGCCGGTTGGCCAGTTCGGCGTCTGATCCGAAGCGGCCGCGGAAGCGGTTACGCACTGCCACGCTTGCGCTCCTGGAGTTCGCTCACACGCTGAAATGTAACCCACCCGGCGGCGCGAGGGCTCATTTGGCGAGCTTGGCGGCGAGCGTGGCCTCGTCGGGCAGGTCGTCGGCCTCCAGGGTGTGTCCGTCACGCACGTAGTGGAAGGCTGCGTGCACCTTCTCCACCGGCACACCGGCCAGCTGCGCCCAGGCGATCCGGTAGGCGGCCAGCTGGATGAACAGCGATTCCCGTTTCGCCGGTTCTGGTACGACGCCGGTCTTCCAGTCGACGACCGTCCACGACCCGTCCTTCTCGGCGAAGACCGCGTCGATGCGGCCGCGCACGACGATGCCGCCGATCACGGTCTCGAACGGCACCTCCACCTCCGTGGGGCTGCGGTTGGCCCAGCGCGAGGCGAGGAAAGCGTCGCGGAGCGCGTCGAGATCGGCGTCGGGGCTGGCCGTGGCGTCGGCGGCGCCCGGCAGTTCGTCGATGTCGAGCAGCCGGGTCGCGCCGAACCAGCGTTCCACCCAGGCGTGGAATGCGGTGCCGCGCCGCGCCATCGGGTTGGGCCGGAAAGGTGTGGGTCGGCGGAGCCGGCGCGCGAACTCGGCCTCGTCGGCGTCGAGTTCGACGAGCTGGCTGACCGAGAGGTGCGTCGGCAGCGTCACCTCGACGAGTGCCTGGTTGGCCTGATGGTGTTCGGCCAGCAGGGCCGACACCTCCGCCTCCCACGCCGCCACCTCGTCCTCCGGGTCCGGCGGCATCGGCAGCATCTCCGGACCGTCCGAGGCGTCCGGCGCCTCGAACAGCACGGGCGCCTCGCGGGCGGTGATGGCGTCGAGGACGAGGTCTGCGGCCGCCTGCACCGCGTCGCGCCGGCCGGCGAGCGGATCACGCGGCCATGGCTGCGCCACAACGCGTTCGGCAAGCGGATTGGTCGCATCCTCGGCGGGCGGCGGGGTGCGCACCGCGATCGACAGGCCGGTCGAGTCGACGGCCGGATCGGTGATCGCCTCGTCGATGGCGACCATCAGCTCGTCGAAGAAATCCGAGCCGCCGCGCGGCTTGTCGCCGGTTTCCGACCAGTGGTGGGCGGAGATCATCAGGTCGTGCCGTGCGCGGGTGAGGGCGACGTAGAGCAGGCGCCGATCCTCCTCGAGGCGTCGTTCGCCGATCGCCGCCTTGTGGTCGGACAGGGCGTCCTCGAGTTGCTTGCGGTCGCCGACGGTGTCGATCTTCAGCAGCGGGAAGCCCTCGGGCGTGCCGTCGGCCGACTCGGCCGGGATCGCGAGGTCGCCGCGCAGGTCGGCGGGCAGCTCGCGCGCGCTGCCCAGCCACGTGGTGTCGGCCTTGGCGCTCGGGAAGATGCCCTTGGCCAGGTGCGGGATCGCCACGACGTCCCATTCCAGCCCCTTGGCCGCGTGCACGGTGAGGATCTGCACGCGCTGTTCGGCGACCTCGATCTTGCCGGGTTCGAGACCTTTCTCGATGGACTCGGCGGCGTCGAGGAACGCCAGCAGCCCAGGCAGATTCGCGCCGGGACGATCGGCGTAGTGGCTGACGTAGTCGGCGAAGGCGTCGAGGTGTTCACGACCGGTGATCGCACCGCGCATGCGCCGGGCCCGGATCTGCGCCTCGACCCCCACGCCGATGGTGTTCTCCACATCGGCGACGAGTTCGGGCAGTGGTTGTCCGATGCGGCGGCGAAGGGATTCGAGCTGCGCGCCGAACGCCCGGATGCGGGCGTATCCCTCCGGGCTGTAGTCGGTCGGATCACCCGGATCGACGACGGCGTCGGCGATTCCGGCGCGATCGACGATCTCGGTGGGCAGCACCGCGTCGAGCGCGGCGTCGAGTTGCTCGCGGCTGGTGACGACGCCACCCGCCTCCGCGTAACTCTCGGCGGCGAGCGTGGTGGCCCGGCGCCACAGGGCGGCAAGGTCTTTGGCCCCCAGGCGCCAGCGGGCGCCGGTGAGGAGCCGCATGACCGCGGTGCCGGCCATCGGGTCGGCCATCACGCGCAGGGTCGCGACGATGTCCTCGATCTCCGGGACGTGCAGCAACCCGCCGATACCGACGACCTCGGTGGGGATGCCGCGGCTCTCCAGCTCCGCGGCCAGCGGAGCCGAATCCTCGTTGCGCCGCACCAGGATCGCCGTGGTCGGCGGTGCCTCACCGGCGGTCTCGGCCGCACGATAGCGCCGCTCGACCGCGTCGGCGATCCAGTTCCGTTCGTCGAGAACGGTCTCGGTGAGGGCGATGGTCGCGGTGCCGTGAGGAGCGTCGGGGCGGGGTCGCAGGATGGAGACCGGGATGCCGCGGCGCCGCAGTTCCTCCGAGATCTGGTTGGCCAGGCGGAGGCCCTGCGCCGCGTTGCGCCAGCTCGTGAGGAGCTCGCGACGTTCGGCGGGCGTGCCGTCGGGGCGGGGGAAGTCCCGGGCGAATCGCGGCAGATTCGCCGCCGACGCGCCGCGCCAGCCGTAGATCGACTGGATCGGGTCACCGACCGCGGTGACGGCGACCGACTCGCGCGACGGGTCGTGGCCGCCGAACAGGGTCGACAGCAAGACGCGCTGCGAGTGTCCGGTGTCCTGGTACTCGTCGAGGAGGACCGCGCGGAACGCCGTGCGCTCGGCGGACACGACCTCCGGGTTGGACACGACGAGCTTTGCGGCGAGTGACATCTGGCTGCCGAAGTCGAGTGAGGACTGCGCCCGCATCGTCTCGCCGAGGGCGATGACCATCGGGATCAGTTCGCGCCGTTCGTCGATGACCTCCTTGACCTTCAGCAGCGCCTGCGTCGGCTTGTCGCGCTGCTTGGGTCCTTTCGGCAGGGTGTCGATGAGCTCGTACAGTCGCGACCCCGCCTCGGTGAGATCGTCGATGTCGACGAGATGTTCGGACATCTCGCCGTACAGCTTGAGGACCGACTCGGTGACGCCGGCGGGAACCTTCTTGGTGTTCAGCTCCCCCGGCCACGACGAGACGAGCGAGAAGGCGAGCTGCCACAGTTCGGTCTCGGTGAGCAGCGTCGACGACGGTTCGACGGGCAGCAGCAGACCGTAGTCGGCGATCAGCCGGCCGGCGTAGGCGTGATAGGTGCTGACCTCGGGGTCCGCGCCGCGCAAGCGCGCGGCCAGCGTCCCGTCCGGGTCCCAGGTCCGCAGTGCGGGCGCGCCCGACAACATGGACAGGCGACGCCGGATGCGTGCGCCGAGCTCGCTGGCGGCCTTGCGCGTGAAAGTGAGTCCGAGGATCTCGTCGGGGGCCACGACCTGGTTGGCGACGAGCCACACCACCCGCGAGGCCATCGTCTCGGTCTTGCCCGCACCGGCACCGGCGACGACGAGCATCGGTTCGACCGGCGCCTCGATGACCGCGACCTGTTCCGGGGTCGGGTCGGGAAGGCCGAGCGCCGCGGCCAGCGATTTCGCGCCGATCAGCGTCCGGCCGGTCGTCGGTGCGCTAGTCATCGGTCACCGCCTTTCCGGGGATCTTCGCGGGGCAGCTGGTGGTGAGGTTGCAGTGCACGCAGCCCGGGTTGGGTGTCGCGTGGAAGGTCGGGCCGATGCTCGCCCGCGCGGCCCGGCGCACGACGCCGATCCACTCGTCGAGCATCTCCGGTGTCAGCGGCGACTGGACACGTTCGGCCGCTCCGGAATTGCGGTTCGCGGTGGACACGTAGACCAGACGTGCGCCACCCGGCGGGACATCTCCGAACTGCGGCACTCCCCCGTGGGCCAGCGCGACCTGATAGGCCGCCATCTGGGCGTGCTCGTCGGCCTCGGCCTTGGTGATCGCGTTCTTCGACGTCTTGACGTCGACCACCACCGGGCGTCCGGCCGAGTCGGTCTCGAGGCGGTCGACACGGCCGCGCAGACGCACGTCGGGTGCATCCGCGGAGTCGGGATCACCGGTGGGACCGCCGGGAACGGTTGCGTCGACCGGCAATTCGACACCCACCTCCTCGAGGTCGGCACGAGAGATCCGCAGCCAGTCGCGGAAGTGGCCGAGCATGCTCTCGGCGCGTTCGAGTTCCCGGGCCGAGTACCAGCCCGCACCGGTGTCGACCCGGTCCCAGATCCCGCGCAGCGCCGCGGTCACCTCGGCCGGATCCAGCTGTCCCGCAACGGCCTGCACGAGCGTGTGGACCAGGCTTCCGGTGAGCGCGGGCGTACCGTCACCGTCTCGGCCGCCGTTCCGTTCCAGCACCCAACGCAGCGAACACCGGTTCAACGCCTCGACATTCGACGGCGACAGCACGACGGGTCCGGTGTCCGGCGTCCACAGCGGCGCGTCGGTGCTGGGTTCGGCGAGCCCGAACCAGTCGCGCGGGTGGGCGCCGGGGATGTCGGAGTCGGCGAGTTCGGCGAGCAGGCGGGCGGCGGCCCGGGTCCGGTCATCGGGCTCGTGGGCACCGCCCATGACCACCGAACGCAGGGTCGCGACCAGTGACGGGAGCGACAGCACGCGGTCCACGCCGGGGTCGAGCCGGAGCTCGGCCTGGGGCGCTTCGTCGTCGGGATCGTCGACGAGATCGGCCAGTTCGGTGAGGAAGCGGGACGGCGAGGCGTCGCCGCTGCCGTCCTCCACCGCCGTGACGAGGAGCCTGCTGCGTGCACGCGTGCAGGCGACCAGGAACAGCCGCCGCTCGTCGGCCAGTGCGGTGGCGCCGCGCGCGACGGTGTCGACCGCGCCGGCGTCCATGCCGTCGAGGATGTCGACCAGCGCGCCGGTGGAGAGCACGCCACCCCGGCTGCGTAGCGACGGCCACAGCCCGTCCTGGACCCCGGCGACCGCGACGACCTCCCACTCCCGGCCCACCGCGGCGTGCGCCGACAGAACGGTCACCGATTCGCTTGCCGCCGTGGCGGTTCGGCTGTCACGCGGAATCTGCAGCTGGGAGAGGTAGTGGACGAATCCGGCCGGACCGGCGGCGGGCAGGGTGTCGGCGAAGTTGGCCGCCGCCTCGAACATCGCCATCACGGCATCGAGGTCGCGGTCGGCCTGCTCCCCGGCCGGGCCGCCCCGGACCGCCGACGCCGCCCAGCGTCGTTCCAGACCGGTGGCCTGCCAGGCCGCCCACAGCGTCTCCTCGACGCCGCGGCCGGCATCATGTGCCCGCTGCCCGGCGGCCACGACGTCGAGTACGCGGGCCAGCGGCGCCGCCTCGGTCTCGGTCAGGGCACGGCGGTACCGCGCACCGAGCTCGGGGTCGAGGAGTGCGCGGGTGAGCGAGGTCAGCGAATCCGGTTGAGCCGTCGGGTCGTTCTTCTCGTCGAGGCGTCGGATGCCACGCCGCAGGCGCCGCATCGCGCCGGGATCGGCCGCTCCCACCGGGCCGGACAGCAACGTGAGCGTGTCCTCGGTGGTGAACAGCTCGCGCTGCGGGGTCGCCTCGCTCCGCGTCGACGGGTCCTCGCGGCGGGCGGCGACCACGCGCAGCACCAGCATCAGCGCGATCACCGCACGCTGGCGGTGCAGCGGCAGGTCGCTGGCCGGGGTGGTCACCGGGACACCCGCCGACCGGAACGCGCGCCGCAGCGGAGGCAGGGCGAGGGACACCGACCGGACGATCACGGCCATCTGCGACCACGGCACGCCGTCGAACAGGTGCGCGCGGCGCAGCAGATCGGCGATCGCGGTGGCCTCCTTGGCCGCCGAGCCGTACACGCGCACCGCCGCGACGTCGCGTGGCACGCCGGCGGCGGATTCGGTCTGCACCGGTTGCGGATACGCGTGCGGGCGCGCCCCGGGGAGCCGTGCGGCGATCGCACGTCCCAGGCGCGCGAGATCGGGGTGGGAGCGGAAGTCGTGTTCGAGCACGATGTCGCGCTCGGATCCCGCCTCGGCGAGCCCGTCGGCGAAACGTGGGCTGGCCCCGCGGAATCCGAAGACCGACTGATCGGTGTCGGCCGCGATGATCGTCGAGGTGGTGCCGGTGCCGACCAGCCGGATCAGCTGTGCCGCCTGCGGATCCAGATGCTGCGCGTCGTCGACGAGCAGGTGGCGGATGCGGCGGCGTTCGCCGCTGAGCAGTTCGGGGTCGGTCGCGAAGGCCGACAGCGCCGAACCGATCAGTTCGGCGGCGTCGACCGCCGGTGCCGATGCACCGGGCGTCTCGAGTCCGACTGCGCCGCGCAGCAGCATGTTCTGCTCGTACTGGGCGTAGGCACGGGCCGCGGCGGTCCACTCGGGGCGTTTGTGTTCGCGACCCAGCGCCGCGAGTTCTTCCGGGCCGACGCCGCGTTCGGCGGCCCGCATCATCAGGTCGCGCAGGGCCTGCGCGAAGCCGTCGGTGCCGAGTGCCGGCCGTAGATGTGCGGGCCAGTACTCCGCACCGTCCTCGATGTCGCCGGCCAGCAGCTCGCGCAGCACGACGTCCTGTTCGGAGCCGGTGATGAGCCGCGGGGGCGGGTTGCCGTGCGCACTCGCCTGGAGGCGCAGGATCGCGAAGGCGTAGGAGTGCACGGTGCGCACGAGGGGTTCGCGGAGCGCTCCGCCCAGCACGCGCCGCCCGGTCGCGTTGGCCGAGAGCACGCGCCGGGTGATCTCCTCGCGCAACGCGACCGCCGCGCGGCGGCTCGAGGCCAGAACCAGGACCGATTCGGGATCGGTCGCGGGATCGAGCAGACGCGCGACGGCCGCGTCGACGATCAGGGCGGTCTTGCCGCTGCCCGGTCCGCCGTGGACCCGGACCGGACGCCACGCCTGCTCCTCCTCGCCGGCCGGGATGCTGGCTGCAGGGTCGATGACCTGCGCGATCGCCGGCGGCCACTCACGGGGACGGTCCGCGGCCTCGGGCGCCGCGACGAGCCGTGCGCGCAGGGCGCTGCGCGACGCCTGGGTGCCCGGTTTCCGACTCATGGGCTCCATCGAATCATGCGGCACCGACGACTCCGGCGGCCCGAGGTGTCGGTGCGGGTGGGTCGGGCTCGCGACCCGCGCATACGGCAGGATGGACGGGTGACAGCTCTCAACACGTATGTCTTCGGCGGCGGCTCGGCGGAGGGCGACACGGTCCTCGCGATCCACGGTCTCACCGGCCACGGTCGTCGCTGGGAGCCGCTGGCGCAGAACCTGAGCGGTGTCCGCATCGTCGCTCCCGATCTCATCGGCCACGGTCGTTCGCCGTGGCGTCCGCCGTGGAGCATCGAGCATCATGTTCGTGCACTGTCCGCCGTGCTCGACGATCACGTCCCGGCCGGGCGGCCGATCGTCATCGTGGGCCACTCGTTCGGCGGTGCACTGGCGCTACACCTGGCCAATCGCCGGCCGGACGCCGTCAAGGGACTCGTCCTCCTCGACCCCGCCCAGGGCCTCGACCCCGAGTTCGCGCTCCAGGTCGCCACCGACAGTCTCGACAACTGGGACTACGCGAGCGCCGACGCCGCACGCTCGGCCAAACGCGCCGAAGGCTGGGCGGACGTGCCCGACGACATCCTCGAGGCCGAGCTCACCGAGCACCTCATCCCCCGCCCGCACGGCCGGGTGGGCTGGCGGGTCAGCGCACCCGCGGCCGCCGCGTCGTGGAGCGAGATGGCCAGGCCCGCAGTCCTTCCGCCGCCGGGCGTGCCGACGCACATCGTCGTCGCCGGTCAGGTGCAGCCGCCGTTCGTGCGGCCGGCGTTCCTGGAGGCCTGCGCGAGCGAACGTGGGAACGACGTGACCGTGCACCACGTCGACTGCGCGCACATGGTGCCGTTCCTGGAACCGGAATTGTCCGCGTCGCTGATCCGCTCCCTGCTCTAGGGCCCCGATGGCTGCGATCACCGAGGAGCAGGTGGAAGCCGTCCGCGCCCTGGTCGCGGAGATCCCGGTCGGTCAGGTCAGCACCTACGGCGACCTGGCCGGCGCGGCCGGGTTGTCCAGCCCCCGTATCGTCGGCTGGATCATGCGCACCGACACCGCCGACCTCCCGTGGCATCGGGTCGTCCCCGCGAGCGGCCGTCCCGCACCTCATCTCGCGAACCGTCAGCTCGAACGGCTTGCCGCGGAGGGCGTTCCGATCGTCGGCGGACGAATCCGGTTGCGTGAGTGCCGGTGGGCCATCCCCTAGCGCCGACGGGTCAGACGAGGCGCGGCACCGGGGTTCGTCGGTACGGGCTGATCGCGGCACGCATGCGCGTGACGATGAGGTCGACGATGCGCGGGTCGGGTCCGAGGGGCGCGGCCACCGCGTCGGCGCCGTAGGTCTCGAGCCGCTGGTGGAACAGTCCCGGCGCGAGCAGGTAACTGGCGACCACGACGCGGCGTCCGGTGCGGCGCGCCCTCTCGATCGCCTCGGGCACCGACGGTTGCGCGGTCGTGATGAACCCGACCTCCACGCGGCCGCCGATCAGCGACTCGAGTTGCCGTGCAGCCAGATGCACCTGGCCGCAAGCACTCTGATCCGACGATCCGGCGGCGGCCAGGACCACCGCGTCGCCCGGTTCCCAGCCGGCCTCGGCGAGTCGGAGCCGCGCCACCGCGGCGATCGACGGGTCGGGGCCTAGCGCACGGGTCACGACGGTGTCGGTTCGACCCCCCAGAGCGACGTGTTCGGGGATGTCCTTGCGAACGTGGTACCCCGATGCGAGGAAGGCCGGCACCAGGACCGCGGGCTTGTCGAGATCGGCGATCACCTCACTGGGCGTCGGTCCGAGCACGTCGACGAAGGCGGTACGGGTGAGCCCGATCCGCGCGCCAACAGCCTCGGCGATCTCGGCGATCACGTTGACCCCGTGCGGGTTACGGGTGCCGTGGGCGACCAGCACCGGACTGACGTCGCGCAGGCGGTCGCCGTGCGGGAGCCGGACGTGGTTGTCTCGCATGTGTCCTCCCCTGGACCTGGTCATCGTCTTCGGCAGTCATTCGTCTTCGGCGTCGTACTCGAGGTCGACGGCCAGGCGGTAACCGCGTTTGACGACGGTCTGGACCATCTTCGAATCCCCCAGCGCCGCACGGAGTCGCGCGACCGCAACCTCGACGGCGTGGGTGTCGGAACTGTCGCCGGGCAGGACCGCGAGCATCTCCTGCCGCGACACCACCCGACCGGGATTGCGGGCGAGCAGTTTCAACAGCAGCAGGCCCGTCGCCGACAGGTCCTTCAGCTCGCCGTCGACGACGACGGCCTGCCCGCGGATCGCGGTGTCGTGTCCGGCGACTCGCAGCACGTGGGCGCGGCGCGGGAGTTCGTCGGTGATCAGGCGCGCGAGCGCGCCGAGCCGGAACCGGCGCGGATACGTCGTCGGGATCTGCAGCGCCTCCAGCGGACTCGCGGTCACCGATCCCACACACATCACCGGGACCGCGGTGCGCAGTGCGTGCACGAACTGCTGCAGCTTGCCGAGTTCCTTGGCGCGGGTGAGGATCGACGCCGCCGCCGGCGCACTGGTGAAGGTGATCGCGTCGAGGTCACCGCGCAGCACCTGCGCGATCATCTTGTCGATGCGCGCCACGTCGGGATGCATGTTCCAGCGGTAGACCGGGATCGGCACGACCACGGCGCCCGCGGCCCGCAGGACGGTGCAGAAGTCCGGCAGCGGTTCCCATTCGCTCGTCGCGCCGTGCAGCTGGACGGCGATCCGCACACCCTCGACGCCCTCGGCGAGCAGGTGGTCGAGCACCTCCGAGGAGGACTCGCTCTCCGGCGACCACTCCTCGCGCAGTCCCGCGGCGCGGATGGCGCCCTTCGCCTTGGGACCGCGCGCGATCAGCCTGCTCTGCGACAGCGAACGCAGCACGTCCTCGGCGTTGCCCCAGCCGTCGGCCGCCTCGATCCAACCGCGGAAACCGATGCCGGTGGTCGCCACCATGATCTGCGGCGGCGAGGCGATGATCTCCTCGGTCACCCGCTCGAGTTCGGTGTCGTCGACGAGCGGCAGGATGCGAATCGTCGGAGCCTGGACCACCCGGGCACCGCGTCGTTCGAGCAGTGCGGCGAACTCCTCGGCACGACGCGCCGCGGTGATGCCGATGGTGAATCCGGTCAGTGGTAGCGGGTCGGCGGGCAACGGGTCCGGGTCGGTCGGGTCACCGGGAAGATTGATGGCGTTCACGCGGGAAAGAACACCTCGACGATCCGCTCGACGACGCGCACGCCGTAGCTCGGCACGGAGACCGATTCGTCGTCCAGGCAGACGCCGGTCCGCAGTGCGAACACCTGCTTGCCCAGCGGCGAGGCGACCGTCGGCTCGCCGGCGCGGTCCCCGGTGAGTCCGCGCGAGAGGACCGCGGCGCGGCCGAACGGGTCGATGTTGCCGATGGCGTACAGGCGGGAACGGCCGGGTGCGGCCTCGCGGTCGGTCTCGGCGGCCGGCAGGCGGAACAGCGCCGCCTGCTCACCGCGCGGACCGAGCACCGCGACGCCGCGGCCGACGATCAGGTCGTCGATCGGGCAGGCCCGCATCCAACTCCCCTCGACCGTCCCGGGCATCTGCCCGGTCTCGTCTGGTGCGATGGTCATGTCGGCACTCCTTCCTTCACCGGCGCCGCGTCCACAACCGGCCCGGTGTCCGCGTCCGCTCCCGGACGCACCTGCGGCATGTCGAGCAGCACCGGCACCTTACGTTCGTATTCGGCGAACCGGATGGTCGGGTCGACCACGTCGGGTGCGTTCACGAACGACACGAACCTCTTCAACTTGTCCTCGTCGTCGAGCACCGCCGCCCATTCGTCGGTGTACCCGGCCACGTGCCGGGCCATCGCGTCCTCGAGTTCGGCGGCGAGCCCCAGGCTGTCGTCGCAGACGACGGCCTTGAGATGGTCCAGACCGCCGTCGAGCGACTCCAGCCACGGGGCTGTGCGCTGCAGTCGGTCGGCAGTCCGGATGTAGAACATGAGGTACCGATCAATGTAGGCGACCAGCGTGTCGTCATCCACTCCGCTGGCCAGCAGCTGCGCGTGCTTGGGACTCTGACCGCCGTTGCCGCCGACGTAGAGGTTCCAGCCGTTCTCGGTGGCGATGACGCCGACGTCCTTGCCGCGGGCCTCCGCGCATTCGCGGGCGCATCCCGAGACGCCGAACTTGATCTTGTGCGGCGACCGCAGACCCCGGTATCGCTTCTCGAGGAAGACCGCCATGCCGACCGAATCCTGGACGCCGTAGCGGCACCAGGTGGAGCCGACGCAGCTCTTCACCGTGCGAAGGCTCTTGCCGTAGGCGTGACCGGACTCCATCCCGGCGTCGACGAGGCGCCGCCAGATCTCGGGCAGCTGGTCGACGCGGGCGCCGAACAGGTCGATGCGCTGGCCGCCGGTGATCTTGGTGTACAGCCCGTAGTCGCGGGCGATCTCGCCGATGACGATGAGCTGCTCGGGCGTGACCTCGCCGCCCGGCATGCGCGGCACCACCGAGTACGAGCCGTTCTTCTGCATGTTCGCGAGGAAGTGATCGTTGGTGTCCTGCAGGGCGGCCTGCTCGCCGTCGAGAATGTGATCGCTCGACGTGGAGGCGAGGATCGAGGCGACGGTCGGCTTACAGATCTCGCAACCCAGGCCGGTGCCGAAGCGGTCGATGAGTTCGGAGAAGGTCCGGATGCCGGTGACGGCGACGATCTCGAACAGTTCGGCGCGCGACTGGGCGAAGTGATCGCACAGCGACGTGCTGAGCTCGACGCCCGACGCGGAGAGGAGCTGCTTGATGCTCGGCAGGCAGCCGCCACAGGTGGTGCCCGCCGAGGTGCAGCCCTTGATCGCGGCGATGTCGCAGGCGCCGTCGGCGATGGCCGAGCAGATCGAGCCCTTCGACACCCCGTTGCAGGAGCAGATCTCGGCATCGTCGGGCAGCGCGTCCATGCCGACGCCGGTGCCGCCCTCGTGAGCGATCAGGGCAGCGGGGTCGCCGGGGATCTCGCGACCGACCATCGGCTTGAGCAGCGCGTAGGCCGAGGCATCCCCGACGAGGATGCCGCCGAGCAGGGTCTTCGCGTCGTCGCTGACGACGATCTTGGCGTAGCGGCCCGCGACCGCGTCGTGGTACGTGATCTCGAGCGCGTTCTCCGTGGTCGCGAACGCGTCTCCGAAGCTGGCGACGTCGACACCTAGCAGCTTCAGCTTGGTCGACAGGTCGGCGCCGGGGAAGGTCGACGATCCGCCGAGCAGGCGGTCGGCGACGACCTCGGCCGTCGAATAGCCGGGCGCGACGAGTCCGTAGCAGCGACCCTCGACCGCGGCGACCTCACCGATGGCGAAGATGTGCTCGTCGTCGGTGACGCAGTTCGTGTCGACGAGGACACCGCCGCGCTCCGCTACCGCCAGGCCCGCGTCGCGGGCGAGCTGATCGCGGGGTCGGACACCGGCCGAGAAGACGACCAGCGAGGCGTCGATCAGCGATTCGTCCGAGAGCGTGACACGCAGGCCACCGTTCTCGCCGTCGGCGATCTCCGAGGTGCCGACGCCGGTATGGACCTCGAGGCCGAGGTCGGTGACGAGGTTCTTCAGGATCGCCCCGCCGCCGGCGTCGACCTGCATCGGCATGAGCCGCGGTGCGAACTCGACCACATGCGGCTTGAGGCCCATCAGTTTCAGGGCGTTGGCCGCCTCGAGCCCGAGCAGGCCACCGCCGACCACGACGCCCGTCGCACCCGGGCCGGCCGTGTCGGCGGCCGCCCGGATGTCGTCGAGGTCGTCGAGCGTGCGGTAGACGAAACACTTGGAGTTGTCGTGCCCCGGCACCGGCGGCACAAAGGCGTAGGAACCCGTCGCGAGAACGAGTGCGTCGTAGTCGATCTCGCGGCCCGCGGAGGTCACCACCCGACGCTGCGCCCGATCGATGCCGGTGACGGTCTCCCCCAGATGCGTGACGACGAGATCGTCACCGTCGTAGGTATTGCCGTCCAGCGCGAGCGAATCGCGCTGCCACGCACCGACGTAGGAGGACAGACCCACGCGGTCGTAGGCCGGATCGGCTTCCTCGCTGACGATCTCGACGCGCCACCGGTTGTCGGTGTCACGCTTGCGCATCTCCTGCACGAAGCGGTGGCCGACCATGCCGTGACCCACCACGACGACGGTGTTGCGGCCGGTGCTGGTCTCGCTGCTCATTGTCTACTCCCTGTGCCTTGCCTGTTGGTCGGGTTGCGCCGCGGGTGAACTCAGGCCAGCGCTTCCTTGGTGACCGGCTCGCCGGTGCCGGCGGTGGTGCCTGCGGTCTCCGCGACCGGCAGGTCGGTGGTCTCGCCGACGACGATCGGGCGTCGTGCGTAAAACCACCAGGTGACCACCGCGGCCACCACATAGAAGGTGAGGAACACCCAGAATGCCTGCGTCGCCGACTGATTGGACTTGTAGCTGGACCGCAGCACCAGGTTGATGCCGACACCGCCGAGGCCGCCGGCCGCACCGGCGATGCCGATGAGCGCGCCGGACATGCTGCGCGACCAGGTGGACTTGCCGAAGGCGTTCAGACCCGACAGCGTCTGCGCCTTGTGCTCCCAGATCGTCGGGATGATCTTGTAGACCGAACCGTTGGCGATCCCGGAGATCAGGAACAGCAGGATGAAGCCGGTGATGAAGGCCGCGAGGACACCGCCGCTGATCACCTTCCCGTTGGCGTCGGCCGACATACCGGCGATCACGAGGATCGACGCCGACGCGGCCATCGCGATGAAGCAGTACAGCGTCACCTTGCCGCCGCCGATACGGTCGGCGAGCTTGCCGCCGTAGGGACGGGCCAGCGAGCCGAGAAGCGGTCCGATCCAGGCGATCTGCGCCGCCGCGAGGGCGGGCTTGGAGGCGCCGGCAGAGGTGAAGCTGATGTTGAGGACCTGGCTGAACGCGAAACCGAAACCGATGAACGAGCCGAAGGTGCCGATGTAGAGCAGGCAGATGAGCCAGGTGTCGCGGTAGCGGAGGCAGTCGATCATCGCCTTGCCGCTGGCGGTCTGATGGTCGAGGTTGTCCATGTAGATCGCCGCGCCGATGCCCGCGACCGCAAGTGCCACCAGGTAGATCGCGCAGACGATCTCGGGCTGGTCGGCGAAGAGCCAGATGACCAGCAGTCCGATGACCTGGACGACCGGGACGCCGATGTTGCCGCCGCCGGCGTTGAGGCCCAGCGCCCAGCCCTTGAGTCGCTGCGGGTAGAAGGCGTTGATGTTGGTCATCGAGGAGGCGAAGTTGCCGCCGCCGAAGCCGGTGATGGCCGCGACCGCGAGGAACCAGCCGAACCCGAACTCGCCCGGGTTCATCATCAGCATCATCGTCAGGCCCGTCGGGATGAGGAGCACGATGGCGGAGAAGATGGCCCAGTTGCGTCCACCGAACTTCGCGGTGGCCTGGGTGTAGGGAATGCGCAGGCACGAGCCGACGAGGGTCGCGGTCGCGGCGATGACGAACTTCTGATCCATGCTGATGCCGTACTCGGGACCCATGAACAGGGCCATCACCGAGAACAGCGACCAGATGGAGAAGCCGACGTGTTCGCAGATCACCGACCAGACGAGGTTGCGCTTGGCGATCGCGGCGTTGCCGTTCTCCCAGGCGACGCGATCCTCCGGGTCCCAGTCGGTGATCGTGTGGTCACGCTTGAGCTGTGTTCTGAGGTCTGCGAAGGCCATTCGTCCCCGTCTTCCGATGCTTGGTGGTCACTGCACGAGCAGTGCGGGCTGTCTTCTCGACACGACAGCGAACTGTCATATCGGACGCCGACACCTGTGTCGTGCGACTGAGACCAAGCATCCCGGGGGCGTGTTGCGCGGATTTTCCGCGAGGTGACCGGACCGTCACGTTGTTCTCACTTCACCCCAAGGACCCTGTGAGAACTCCGACAAACTCAGATCGGGGCTGTGAGCTGCGGTTATACGAGCAAACGTACCAGCTCGACGACCCGCTGCAACCCGGGCAGTGCGCCGGCGGTCGAGCGCGGGTGCAGCGCGTGGACGGCCAGACGGAACATCGTCGCCCGCAGCATCATCTGCGGCCACTCCGGCTGATCGGACCACCGCTGGATGAGTTCGGTGTCGGCGCCGCCCCAGGCGAGGGCGTCGACCACCGCGACAGCGGCCGCCCACGGAGCAGGTCGCCAGTACGGGACGATGTCGGTGATGCCGGGCGCCGCGGCACCGGCGAAGAGCACGGTGCCGAACAGGTCGCCGTGCACGACCTGGGACGGCAGGTCGACCGGCTTGCGAAGCTTCGCAAGGGTCCTCAGCATCTCGACGCTCTGCACCCCGTCGGGTGCGGTCGGCTCGGCCATGCCCGCGGCACGGGCCGAGCGCAACGGGACCTCCTCCCACGCGGCGCGGTCGGCGGCGGTGAAGACGTCGACGTCGGTGTGCGGCGGCGCGGGCGGCTGCAGCAGGAAGCGCGGACGTTCGAGGGTTGCGGTCGCCTCGTGCAGGCGGTCGGCGACGAGGACCACTTCGTCGTGGCGCGGCTCGGGTGTTCCGGCGATGTAGGTGTCGGCACGCCAACCCGAGACGACGTAGCGGCCGTCGGTGGCGCGGAACGGGCGTGCGATCCGCATGCCCTCGACGTAGAGCGTCTCGCGGACGGCGGCCGACCAGGCGGCGCGCGCGTGGTCGGGCACGAGCGACAGCACGACCTCACCGACGCGCCAGCCACCGATCCATGATTCGCCCATGGCGACGGGCGGATGGGAGGTGAGCCCGAACGTGTTCAACACGTGTTCGGGCGGCTCGACGGTATTCACCAGGCCAGATTACCGAGCGCAGGTGACCGATTCGAGAAGGCACGCGGTGGGAACGGCGGTCAGTAGACCGGCAACGTCTTGTCGACCTGGTTGGCCCAGGCGGTCACCCCGCCCTGCAGGTGCGTGGCGTCGGCGAAACCGGCCCGCTTGAGTGCGGCGAGTGCCTCGGCCGACCGGATGCCGGTCTTGCAGTAGAGGACCGTAGGGCGATCCTGCGGAACCTTCGCCAGGCCCTCGCCGGAGAGGATCTCGCCCTTCGGGATCAGGGTCGCGCCCTCGATCCGGACGATGTCCCACTCGACCGGTTCACGTACGTCGATGATCGCGAGCTTCTCCCCCGCGTCGATCCTCTGCTTGAGTTCGGCGGCGGTGAGCGTCGACCCGGCCGCGGCGTCGGAGGCCTCGCTGGAGACCACACCGCAGAAGTCGTCGTAGTCGATGAGGCCGGCGATGCGCTCGCCTTCCGGGTCCTTGCGGATCTTGATGGTCCGGTAGGTCATGTCGAGGGCGTCGTAGACCATGAGGCGGCCGAGCAGCGGCTCGCCGATGCCGCAGATGAGCTTGATGGCCTCGGTACCCATGATCGATCCGATCGAGGCGCACAGGATGCCGAGGACACCGCCCTCGGCGCACGACGGCACCATCCCGGGCGGCGGGGCCTGCGGGTAGAGGTCGCGGTAGTTGATGCCGCGACCGCCGGGGGCGTCTTCCCAGAACACCGACGCCTGACCCTCGAAACGGTAGATCGATCCCCAGACGTAGGGCTTGTGCGCGAGCACCGCGGCGTCGTTGACCAGGTAGCGGGTCGCGAAGTTGTCGGTGCCGTCGAGGATGAGGTCGTACTGCGAGAACAGCTCGATCGCGCCCTCGGGTTCGAGTCGCTGATCGTGGATGTTCACGGTGACGTAGGGATTGATCTCGAGGATCGAGTCCCGCGCGCTCTCGGCCTTCGGGCGCCCGATGTCGGACTGTCCGTGGATGACCTGGCGCTGCAGGTTGGACTCGTCGACGATGTCGAATTCCACGATGCCGATGGTGCCGATACCCGCCGCGGCGAGGTACAGCAGCGTCGGCGAACCGAGTCCGCCCGCGCCGATCACGAGCACCTTCGCGTTCTTCAGGCGCTTCTGCCCGTCCATCCCGACATCCGGGATGATCAGGTGGCGGCTGTAGCGGGCCACCTCTTCGTTGCTCAGTTCGGCTGCCGGCTCCACGAGCGGTGGCAGCGACCCGGTGAGCGACCCTTGCGACGACACGAACGCCTCCAGTATTCGGCGAGTACACGGACTCTTGGCACAACCACCGGAAGGGTCCGCTCATTCCCGGGGTCAGCGCTTGGGGAACGGCCAGGGATTCGGGCGGCAGACGAGCGAGCGGTTGGCCTTCATGTCCGGGTCGAGAGCCATGATCTCGGAGTTGTCGGTGCCGAAGGACTGCTGCATCATCACCGGCGCGAGCGCCCCGTCCTCGCGGCACGGCTCATGCGATGCGTAGCCGAGTCCGTGGCCGACCTCGTGGTTGACGAGGTACTGCCGGTAGGCGATGTCGTCACCCTGATAGGACAGCGCCCCGCGGACCCAGCGGGCCTCGTTGAGGGTCACGCGCTCCTGCGGCGGGTAGTAGCACGAGGTCTCCAGCCTGATCTGGTACCCGCACAGTTCGCGGGTCGTGCCGGTGGAGACCAGGGTGATGCGCAGGTCCGGTTCCCCGCGGTCGATGCGCCGGAAGCTCACGCGCCCGTCGCCGATCCAGCTGCGCGGATTGGCCAGCGTCATGTCGACCATCTTCGCGAAGGTCGGGTCGCCGCCGTAGTCCTGCGGGTTCAGGCCGTTCTCCACCTCGACGGTGTAGGTGTACTCCTGGCCTCCGGTGCCGACCTTCGGTCCCGCGCCGCGCAGCACCCGGAAGGTCTGGCGGCCCTGCGTGGTGAACGGTCCGCCCTGCGGAAGGGTGCCGGCCGGCAGCGCGGCGGCCTGGATGTCGCCGGTCGGCGCACCGATCGGGCGGGTCTCGGTGTTGATGTCGGTGTTGCGGGCAGCCGAGTCCGGGTTGACCGCGGCGGTCGGGGCCAGATCGGAACCGCGCCCGTCCTGGATGGTCACCACGATCAGCGCGATCGTGAGAACCGTGAGGACCGGGATGGCGTAGGCGCGCCAGCCGTACGTCGAGACGAAGCGGCCGAGCGACGACTGCTTCTTGTACTCGGGCTGTGCCTCGCGGTCGACGCGGGGACGGCCGCTGTCATCGGTCGGGTCCCAGCGCGCCCGAAGCGGCTGGTCCGGCTTGGGGCGTCCCGACGATCTCGGGCCGACATCCTTGGTGCGCACCGGTCCCTGATCAAGGCCGGTGCCACCATCCTCTGCGCGGCTCACGGGACAACTTTCTCACAGCGGACCGCAGATACTGCGCAGGAAGGTCTCCCGAGTACGATCTTCGCCATGTCGACCGCAACCAACGCGTCCTCGGTTCCCGGACGCAGTACGCGCCTGCCTCGCAGCGCACGGCGCATGCAGTTGCTCGATGCGGCCAGTGAGATCTTCGTCGAACGCGGCTACCACGCCGCGGGGATGGACGAGATCGCCGTGCACGCGGGAGTGAGCAAACCCGTCCTGTATCAGCATTTCCCGTCGAAGCTGGACCTCTACATCGCGGTCGTCGACTCGCATGCCGAGAAGCTGGTCAGCGACGTGAACACCGCCCTGCGCACCACCACCGACAACCGGAAGCGCGTCCGTGCCGCCGTCGAGGCCTTCTTCGACTTCATCGACCAGGACAACTCCGGCTACCGGCTGATCTTCTCCTCCGATGCCTCCGACCCCGCGGTCATCCGCCGCGTCGAAGGCGCCACCGAGGCCTGCGTGGACGCAGTGTACGGCCTGGTCATGCACGATTCCGGTCTCGATCCGTACCGCTCCCGCATGCTCGCCTCCGGGCTCGTCGGGGCCAGCCAGGTCAACGCGCGCTACTGGCTCGAGGCCAAGCGTCCCGTGGACAAGCAGACGGCCGTCGACACCACCGTCGCGTTGCTCTGGGGCGGTCTGTCCCACTTCCCGCGCCAGGCCGCACCGCAGACCGACGCGGAGACCCCGGCGGAGGACACCGACTCCGGTCAGTCCTGAACTCAGACGACAGACCCAGACCTACGACAAGGGTCCGGTGCGACCGTCGCGAGTGATCGCGAGGTGCGCACCGGACCCTTGTTCGTTGGTCTGCGTCCCGCCTCAGGAACCGAACCCGACGCGACGGTTCTCCGATGCCCCGACTTCGACGTAGGCGATCTTGGTGACCGGGATCAGGTAACGGGCGCCCTTCTCGTCCACCAGGGCCAGCAACTGCTGCTTGCCGCCGAGTGCCGCCTCGACCTCGGCATAGGCCTTGTCGCTGGTCAGCGACGTCGCGACGGTCAGCTCACGCGGGCTGTCGGTGATGCCGATCTTCACTTCCACGGCCATGTGCCGCCCTCCTCCGGTGTCAACAACGCTTGCCGCACAAGGCTAGTCCAGCGGTCACGGGACCGGACAGCCGCTCCGCTGACAGCGAAAAAGCAAGGGAACGAGCGGATTGGTCAGCCGAGACCGAGATCGGCCATGCGCTCGCCGTGTTTGGCCGCGACCGCGTCGAAGAAGTGGGCGACCCCCGACAGCGAGGAGCCCCCGGAGAACAGCAGATCGGTGACCTCCTCCTCGGCCGCGAGCACCCACTGCGCATGGGTGATGGCCTCGCCCAGCAGACGGCGCCCCCACAGGACCAGCGCGGACTTGATCGACGGATCGGCCTCGACGGCCGCCCGGACCTGCTCGCGGGCGAACGCCGAGTTGGCGGTCTCCGCCATCACCTCGGCCATCACGGTGCGCGAGTCGGGCGGGAGCATGTCGGACAGCTCGACGTAGAAATCGGAGGCCAGACCGTCACCGACGTAGGCCTTGACCAGCGCCTCGTACCAGGTCTTCGGGGTGGTGGCCCGGTGGTACTGGTCGAAGACCGACCGGTACCGTTCCACCGCCTCGGCGGCGGTGAGGCCCGTCATCGACTCGACCCGCTCGGCGAGGCGGTCGAAGTGGCCGACCTCGGAGGCGGCCATCCGCGCGATCGCGATCTTGCTGGGCACGTCGGGAGCCATCGCCGACTCCTCGATGAGCCGATGGAAGGCGGCGAACTCGCCGGCCAGCAGCACCGCGAACAGCTTCCCGACCACGCGGTCCTGGGTCTCGATCGCAGCTACCGGGGTGATGTCGGAGGGGTCGGGTACAGGCGCCATGAGGTGATGGTAGCGGCCTCTCCGGAAGCACCAAGTACACTCGACTTCGGTGCACTCCGACGGGACCCCCCGGCGCCTGCCCGCTGAGCTGCGTGATCATCGCGTGCTCGCCGGCGCGAGCGTGTGGATGCGGCCGATTGGATGTGACGACGCCCCCTCGCGATCTCCTCGCGGGATCGAGACAGCGAGTTCCTCGCCGGATCGAAGAGTCCGTCTCACGACACCTCGGTCGAATCCCCGGTGCCACCACGACATTTGCGCGCGCACTTTCGAGCTTTTTCCTCGTGCGCGCAGGAATCACACGCGCGCAAGAGACTGGCCAGAAAGGCAACACACGCATATGAGCGATTCGGCCGTGCAGACGACCATCGTCGACGAAACCCACACCGCCCCCACCTTCGCCGAACTCGGCGTGGACGAGCGCATCGTCTCGGCACTCGCCGACGACGGCAAGACCCAGACGTTCGCCATCCAGGAACTGACCCTCCCCCTCGCCATGGGCGGGGACGACCTCATCGGTCAGGCCCGTACCGGCATGGGCAAGACCTACGGCTTCGGCATCCCGCTGCTCCATCGCCTCGCCAACGCCGAGGCAACGGGTGTCCGCCCCCTCGACAACACCCCTCGCGCGCTGATCATCGTGCCCACCCGCGAACTCTGCGTGCAGGTCACCAGCGACCTCGAGATCGCCGCCCGCAAGACCGACGTCACCCTTGCCGACGGCACCAACCGCATGCTGAAGATCACCTCGATCTACGGCGGCCGCCCCTACGAGGCGCAGATCGCCGAACTGCAGTCCGGCGTCGACGTCGTTGTGGGCACCCCGGGCCGCCTCCTCGACCTCGCCCAGCAGGGACACCTCGTGCTCGGCAAGGTCTCGATCCTCGTCCTCGACGAGGCCGACGAGATGCTCGACCTCGGCTTCCTGCCGGACATCGAGCGGATCATGTCCGCGCTGCCGACGCCGCGTCAGACGATGCTCTTCTCGGCGACCATGCCCGGCCCGATCGTCACCCTGGCCCGCACCTTCCTGCATCGGCCGACGCACATCCGGGCCGAGAACGCCAACGACTCCGCCGTGCACGACCGCACGAAGCAGTACGCCTACCGTGCTCACGCGCTGGACAAGGCCGAACTCGTGGCCCGCATCCTGCAGGCCGACGGTCGCGGCGCGACGATGATCTTCACGCGTACCAAGCGCACCGCCCAGAAGGTCGCCGACGACCTCGCCGAGCGCGGATTCAAGGTGGGCGCCGTGCACGGCGACCTCGGTCAGATCGCCCGTGAGAAGGCCCTCGGCCGGTTCCGGAACGGCACCATCGACGTCCTCGTCGCCACCGACGTCGCCGCCCGCGGCATCGACATCGACGACGTGACCCATGTGATCAACTACCAGTGCCCCGAGGACGACAAGACATACGTCCACCGGATCGGCCGTACCGGCCGCGCGGGCCGCACCGGGATCGCGTTGACCCTCGTGGACTGGGACGAGCTGCACCGCTGGGAGCTCATCGACAAGGCCCTCGGACTCGGCATCCCCGAGCCGGTGGAGACCTACTCGACGTCGGAGAACCTGCGTGAGGATCTGTCGATCCCCGAGTCGGCCACCGGCCGCGTCGTGGCCGCCAAGCCCGCACGCGACCCGAACGAGACCCGCGAGACGCGTGAGGACCGGGAGCCGCGCAAGCGGTCGACCCGCACCCGTCGTCGTACCCGCGGCGGCCAGGGCTCCGAGAACGGCGACTCCGCGAAGACCGAGAACACCGCGGAGTCCGCCGACACGGCCGAGAGCGGCGAGTCGGCAAGCAGCGACATCCAGACCTCCGGTGAGGACAACGGCGACGGCGCCTCGAAGCCGCGTCGCCGTCGCCGCCGTCGCGGTGGCGCCAACCGCAAGCCCGCGGGCGAGGGTTCGGGCGCCGGCGACGCGACCCCGGTCTCCGCTCAGTCCGCAGCCGAGTAACCCACCACGAGTCCACGCGTGGCACGCGTCAAACCGGAGCGGCGCCGGCCGATCGATCTCGCGGTCACCGCGACCATCATCGTGCTCGTCGCCGTCGCCGGGCTGATCGCCTGGCTGGTGAGCCCGGTCCGCGGGACGACCAGCGTCCAGGCGCAGTCCACCCCGCCCGAGGTCGAACAGCCCGCGGCGGTTCCGGCCGCCTTCGTGCCGCGCTGGCAGGCCTCCTCCGATGCCACCGTCGCCCCGGCGATCGCCGATTCGGTGGTCGTGACCGGCGACGGTGGCACCGTCATCGGTCACGACCCGGCGTCCGGGGCCGAACTGTGGTCCTATCGCCGGGACCTCGACCTCTGCGTCGTCGACACCGCCTGGACCGCCAGCACCGACCTCGCGCTCGCGGTCTACCGCAACTCGCGGGGCTGCTCGGAGGTCACCGCTCTCGACGCGAAGACCGGTGCCCGCAAGGGCTCCCGGACCAGTGACGCCGACGACGAGCTCCGGCTGGTCAGCGACTACGGATACGTGGTCGCCCAGGGCTCCGGGCGACTGGAGACGTGGGGTTCGAACCTGGTCCGCGGCATCGAGTACGGCCGCGTGGAGGCACCCGTGCGCCCCGAGGACGAGGCCAAGCGCAAGGACTGCGTCATCTACTCCTCGGCCATCACCGGCGACCGCCTGTCCGTCGTCGAACGCTGTGCCGACGACCCGGGCTACCGGCTGACCGTGCTGGGCGCCCTCCTCGACGACGACGAACGCGTCGAGCAGTACGGTTCGACGCTGATCACCGGCGACGTCAGCGGACCTCCGCCGGTGGTGATCGCGATGTCGTCGACGGGTATCGCCGTCTACGACGGCGGTGCGAGTCCGGCCGAACCACCGGCGCTCGGCGGTGACAGCGGACCGTCGATCCGCCGCTTCGACTCCGAGGGCGTGGCCACCGGCTCGAACACCGTCGCCGGGGACGCCATTCCTCCGAAGGACAGCGTCCCGCTCGGGGGCGACGGCGTCGTCACCTACTGGACCGGCAAGGCCACCGTGGTGCTGGATGCGCAGAGCCTCAAACCGATCTACCAGGTACCGGCGACACTCGGCCCCGGTGAGGTGATGGCGGGGCAACTCCTGCTGCCGAGTGCGTCCGGGATCAGCGTGCGCGACGTGGCCGGTGGACGTGAGATCCGGTCGATCCCACTCACCCGCAGCACCGCACCGGACGGCGTGGTGAGCCTGCGGGTCATCGGCGAGATGGTCGTCGAACAGCGCGGCACGACGGTCGAGGCCTTCGGACCGGCCTGACGTCGTCCCCTCAGAAGTCGAGGGTCCGCACGTCCTCCCCCGCGTCCCAGTGCTTCCACAGGTTCTCCGCGAGTTCGCGATATGCGGTGGCGCCCTTGTTCTTTCGTCCCCGCATGACCGAGGCACCGGAGGCCGACGCCTCGGCGAAACGGACCGTGCGCGGGATCGGCGGGTTCAGCACCGGAAGGTCGTAGCGATCGGCGACGTCGGCGAGGACGTCGCGGCTGTGCGTGGTCCGCGCGTCGAACAGCGTCGCCACCGCACCCAGCATCGTGAGGTCGGGGTTGGTGATCTGCTGGACCTCGCGGACGGTGCGCAGCAACTGCCCGACACCACGGTGGGCGAGCGTCTCGCACTGCAGCGGGACGATCACCTCGTCGGCCGCGGTCAGACCGTTGAGCGTGAGCACGCCCAGCGACGGCGGGCAGTCGACGATGATGACGTCGAAGTCCTGCCCGACCTCGGCGAGTGCCCGCTTGAGTGCGTACTCACGTCCCGGCCGCATCAGCAGCAGCGCCTCGGCACCGGCCAGGTCGATGGTGGCGGGCAGCAGCGTCACCTTGTCCTCGGTGTCGAGGAGTACGTCGGCGATCTCCTCGTCGCCCAGCAGCACATCGTGCACCGAGGACTCCAGTTGATCGGGATCATGGCCGAGGGAGAAGGTGAGACAGCCCTGCGGGTCGAGGTCGACGACGAGGACCGACACGTCGAGGTCGGCAAGTGCGGCTCCGAGGGACTCGACCGTGGTGGTCTTGGCGACCCCACCCTTCTGATTGGCAATCGCAAGGATGCGCGTCATGTGCCCTACTGTACGGGCGCCCGCCCGGGCGTCGACATATAAGAGTCAGGGTTGCGGTAACAACTGGGTCAACTGATCGGGATGCCCGATCCCGCGACCGGTGAAGGGCTCAGTGGTCGGGCTCGAGATCCCCGGCGAGCCACCGCACGGCGGCCGGGCTGAACAGCATCACCAGCCCCGCGATCGCCGCGAGTGCCAACGGCACGCTGAACACCGGCCATCCGCTGGTGTACAGGTAGTACGCGACCGGAAGCAGCAGGATCTGGGCGACCATCGCGATCGATCGACCCCAGCGCCGACCCGCCAACAGGGCCACGCCGCCGACGAGGACGCCGCCACCGATGATCCCGAACCAGATGGCGGTGCCGTAGCCGCTGATGGCCGTCTCCTCGTGTCCGGCGAGTCCGCGGATCACCAGGATCACCGCCACCGCGACGCCGACCAGGCCTTCCACGGTGGTCACCGCGCCGGCCACCTTGATCTGGGTGGGCGTCACCGACGGATCGACGTCGATCTCAAGCCGGTCCTGCTCCGGGCGGTCCTTCTCCGTGCTCACGCGTCCAGGGTATTCGGCGCCGGTCGGGCGGTGGCCGCGCACCCCACGGGCCCCCTCCCGGCACCGGGACGCAGGGCGGATTGCGCGCTTGGGCCACCTACCCCATATCCTCGGGTGTCGTGCGCGTCATGCTCATCGTCAACCCCTTCGCCACCGCGACCAGTCCGGCCGGGCGCGATGCTCTCGTGCACACACTGAGCGCTCACTTCGACCTCGACGTCGAGCTGACCACCCACCGTGGGCATGCCTTCGACCTCGCCGCCCGTGCGGCCGCCGAGGAATTCGACACGGTCATCGTCCACGGCGGCGACGGCTCGGTGAACGAGGCCACCAACGGCCTCCTCGATCCCCCGGGGACGAGCGATCCCGCGCGGCGCCGGCCGAGTCTGGCCGTCATCCCGGGCGGCAGCGCGAACGTCTTCGCGCGCACCCTCGGCATCGACCCCGACCCGCTGCTCGCGACCCAGCAGATCATCTCGCTCCTCGACGCCGGGGAGAGCCGTCGAATCGGCCTCGGTCACACCGACGACCGCTGGTTCCTGTTCAACACCGGCATGGGCATGGACGCCGTCGTGGTGCACGCGATGGAGGACAAGCGGCATGCGGGCAAGGCCGCCACGCCCGCCCGGTATCTGTGGACCACCGTCAGCAGCTTCCTCAAGCAGGCCGGCAGCTCGGCGACGTTCGACGTCGAGATCCCCGGCCGCGACCGGATCGTCGGCGCCCGTTTCGGTTTCGTCTCCAACACCAGTCCGTGGACCTATCTCGGGCCGCGCGAGATCCGCACCAATCCGACCACCGGTTTCGACACCGGACTCGGCGTGTTCGTGGCGACGTCGACCGGGGTCCTGCGCAACCTGCCGCTCGCCACGCGGCTGCTGACCCAGGCAGATCCCAAGGCACACCACCTCTTTCGCGACGACGACGTCGACGAGGTCCGGTTCATCGCGGAGGCCCCGATCGACGTGCAGATGGACGGCGACTACATCGGTGCGTTCCGCGACATACGTTTTCGCCATCGGCGCGACGCCCTGACCGTCATCGCACCCGCCGCCACCGCATAGGGCGACGCGGCGATCGCGAACAACGCCGCCGGCCCCAGATGTACCGATCCCGCAGCCCATCCGGCGAAGGCGAGGATCGCGACCACCTCCTCCCCCACGCCCGCGATCGACGTGACCGTCGCCCGCGACGCGGAGTCCAGTCGGTCCTGCAGAGCGGCGTCGGCGACGACCAGCGCCCACCCGAAGATCCCGAACGCGACGGCCACGCCGACGACACCGGCCGGGTGACCCCACAGCGCGGCCACGATCAGCACCGATGCGCCGAGTCCCACCGCGGGGCCGATCGCAGCGGGATCCCGGACGCGCCGGGCCGCGAGGGAACCGCAGATGTCCCCGGCTGCGACCACGATCATGAGCAGTGCGACAGACTCCGGCGTCGCGACGCCCGACACCGTGCCGCTCAGGAAGGACTCGACCAGCAACGGCAGGTACTCGTCGAGCGCCGCGACCCAGGTCAGGACGACGACCAGGATCAGCAGCCGGCGTGCGGTCGGCTGGTTGCGCAGGTGGTGCAGCCCGCCGCGAAGGATCGCGAACCACCCGACCGGCGGTTCGTCGAGGTCGGCGGTGCCGGCATCCGGCGTCACGTCCGGTCCGGAGCGCCCTACTCCGATCCGGCCCGTCTCCGGTAGTCCTGCGGAGATCAACGCGCAGAGCACGCAGGCCGCGACACTTGCGGTACCGACGGCGGCGTATCCGCCCCACGCGAGGAGTGGCACCGCCAGGGCCGTGCCGCCGATGACCCCGACCGCGGCCGCCGCCCGCATCGCGCCCGAGAGCCGTGCGTAGTCCTGCGACCTGCCGAGATGCGCGAGCTCGTCGTAGACGAGCGCCTGGTTCGTGCCGGATCGCAGCGATCCGCCGATCGCCCACAGCACAAAGCCGGCGGCGAAGGAGAGGAAGGAGGGCGCGTAGGTCCAGAGCGCGAAGCCGGCGCCGGTGACCAGAGGTCCCGCGACCAGTAGGCGGCGTCGCGAGAATCGGTCGGCCAGGATCCCGGTCGGCACTTCGACGATCACCGTCGACAGCGACCAGATCGCGAACAGTGCGCTGATCTCGGCGGCCGTCAACCCGGCCCCGGGAACGGTGGCATCGGCGAACAGAATCACGTAGACCGGGTAGAGCGGTATCAGGTCCTCGAAGAGGGCGGCGCTCACAGCCGCGGCCGTTAATCGCCGTTGTGGACCCGGCCCGTCATGGCCGGATCGGCGTGGTGTGGATCAACATCGTCGACGCATGTGAGCAAGAATACGCGACACGTCACTCCACGTCACGGACTATTTCGGACCTTGGGAGGGGCGCGACCTGCGGAAACTCATCGACAGTCGTCGGCGAGTGCGCGTAGGCTACTACACGGACGGCGAACCCGCTGTCCGTACCCCCCGTGGGGGCGCCTTCGGCCGAAGTGGTAGGCGCGGGACGTGATGTTGCCCACGTGTTAACCGAGAACCATTGACTTCGGCCGGATTCGTGAAAGTATTCACAAGCAACAACGCGGAAACATTTGGTGCGGCCGCGTGAACTGAGAGTTACCAGCCAAACAATCAGCAAGCAATCAACTAATCGAGTGGTGCGCGGAAACGCGCCTGAAGGAGTAGTGGAATGGACTGGCGTCACAAGGCCATCTGTCGCGACGAGGATCCGGAGCTGTTCTTCCCCGTGGGAACCAGCGGTCCGGCCATCGCACAGGTCGCCGACGCGAAGCTCGTCTGTGCACGGTGCCCTGTCACCGCTGACTGCCTCTCGTGGGCCCTCGAGTCGGGCCAGGATGCAGGCGTCTGGGGCGGCATGAGCGAGGATGAGCGTCGCGCGCTGAAGCGGCGTACCGCGCGTACCCGCACCCGTAGCAGCGTCTAGGCTCATCCGAGCCGGCGTTCGCCCGGATTCGAAGAAACCCGGCCACGGCCGGGTTTTTTCGTGTCCGGCAACGGTTCTCACCCCACGGAAGAACTGCGTTCTCAGGAACGCAGCGGAATATGCACTCCGACTTCGGTTCCCAACCCTTCCGGGTTGGGCCGGACGTCGAGCTCGCCACCGAGTTCGATCGACACGAGCGTCTTCACGATCTGGAGTCCGAGGTGATCCGAGGTGGCCAGGTCGAAGTTCTCGGGCAGTCCGGAGCCGTTGTCGCGCACCGCGATACGGAGGTTGCGCACGTCGCGTTCGGCGATGACCGCGATCTCTGCGTCGGATCGGGGCGAACCGTCGAAACCGTGCTCGATCGCATTCTGGATCAGTTCGGTGAGCACCATCACCAACGGCATCGCCAGCTCGGCGGGGAGAACCCCTAGCCGGTCGCGGTGACGCACCGTCACCCGTGACTCGTTGGACGCCACGTCGACCAGGATCGGGACGAGACGGTCGACGACCTCGTCGAGATCGACTTCCTCGTCGACGCTGCCCGACAGCAGTTCGTGAACCAGAGCGATCGACGCGACGCGGCGCACGGCCTCGTTCAGCGCCTCCCGGGCATCGGTGTTGGAGGTTCGCCGGGCTTGCAGGCGCAGCAGCGCCGACACCGACTGCAGATTGTTCTTCACCCGGTGGTGGATCTCCCGGATGGTCGCGTCCTTGCTGATCAACGCGCGGTCGCGCCGCTTGACCTCGGTGACGTCGCGGATGAGCACCACGCTCCCCGACTCCTCACCCTTCGGGCGGAGCGGCACCGCCCGGATGAGGACCGTCGCGCGTCGGGCGTCGGCCTCCACCCGCATGCCGATGTCGCGGTACGGGCCGGTCGGCACCTCGGCCACCCCGGCCGCGATGTCGAGCATCATCGCGACATCGTCGGCCTCGAACGGCTCGGTGACGAGTTGCTTCACCACGTCGGAGAGCCGCGTGTGGTTGAGCTCGGCCGTCCAGCCCATGCGGTGGAACGCCGAGAGCGCGTTGGGGCTCGTGTAGGTGACCGTCCCGGTCCGGTCGAGCCGGATGAAACCGTCACCCGCGCGAGGCGTCGACAATCCCCGCGGATTGCCCTCCTCGTGCGGGAACGTGCCGTCGGCGACCATCTGGCACAGATCGTCCGCCGAGTCCTGGTAGGCGAGCTCCAGGGGCGACGGCAGCCGCGGATGGGTGAGGTCGACGGCGCGGGTCAGCACACCGATCACCGCACCGTCGAAGCCGACCGGGACCGCCTCCTGCCGCATCGCGGTGGCCCCGAACCACGTCGGGTCCTCGTCGCGGAGGACCTTGTCGGAATCGAAGGCGCGGAGCACCTGCGGGTGCACCGCGGTGTCGATGACCCGGCCCACCTCGTCCGTGGGAAAGACGGTCGACGCGGTGTTGGGCCGGCACTGCGCGACGGTGACCACGGCCCCCTCGTCGGTGCGCACCGACAGGAGGAAATCTGCGAAGGAGAGGTCGGCGAGCAACTGCCACTCGGCGACGAGTCGCTGCAGGTGCGCCGCAGCGGCGTCGGAGAGGGTGGTGTGCTCGGCGAGCAGGTCGGCAAGTGTCGACATGGGAAGGCTCCGGGTTCGCGGAGAGGGTGCGGCGCGGGCTATTCGAAGGTGGCGATGACGTCGCCGGCCTGGATGACGTCGCCCACCTTCACCTTGAGGTCGGCGATGGTGCCCGCTTCCTCTGCGAGAACGGGGATCTCCATCTTCATCGACTCGAGCAGCACCAGCGTGTCACCGACCTCGATCTGCTGTCCGGGTGCGACCAGGACCTCGAGGACACTCGCGACGATCTCTGCCACCACGTCTTCAGCCATGCACTCAAGTTAGCCCACGGGGTCACCGGCGACGACGGGTCGGGCCCGGTCTCGACCGGGCGATGGCCGACCGGGTTTTGGCACGTGGGAGAATGCCTGAGACACTGTGATGTCCCCATCCGCCGGCAAAAGGAGATGCGTCATGGGAAAGCGCGGACGCAAGAAGCGCGCTCGTAAGAAGAACGCTGCCAACCACGGCAAGCGTCCGAACGCCTGATCTTCGCCTCACGGCGGGGTTCGGCGAACGAGCACCAAGAAAAACGCCCGGGTACGGCCTTCATGGCCACCCGGGCTTTTTCATGCCGTCACCCCCGGGATTCGCCGGGGGTGACGGGCGATTCAGCGGTCGGTCTCGGCGATCTCTTGGATGATGACCGTCCGGCGGATCTCCACGCGCAGACGATCACGCAGCCCCTGAGGTGCCTGGTCGCCGCCGCACTTGCGGTTGACGAGCGCCTTCAGCTGCCGCTCGATGCCGTAGTGGGCGAGGCACGACGGGCAGGTGTCGAGGTGCCCCTGGAGCCGCATGCGGGCGTTCTCGTCGCATTCGTTGTCCAGCAGCAACCAGACGTCGGCGATGACGGCCGAGCAGTCGAGCTGGGTGACTTCCGGATCGATGTCGCTCATCGCGCCACCTCCGCACCCTTGGCCGTGGCAGATCTGTGGAAACCACGCTCCCGGGCGACGTCGGCCAGCAGCTCACGCAGCTGACGACGTCCTCGGTGAAGTCGGGACATGACGGTGCCGATGGGGGTGTCCATGATCTCGGCGATCTCCTTGTACGGCAGGCCTTCCACGTCGGCGTAGTACACGGCCATCCGGAAATCCTCCGGAAGCTCCTGCAGCGCGGCCTTGATCTCGTCGTCCGGAAGGGCGTCGAGGGCCTCGATCTCCGCCGAGCGCAGCCCCTGGGAGGTGTGTTCTGCGGTCGCCGCGAGCTGCCAGTCGGTGATCTCGTCGGTCGGGTACTGCGCGGGTTGGCGCTGTTTCTTGCGGTAGCCGTTGATGTAGGTGTTGGTCAGGATCCGGTAGAGCCACGCCTTGAGGTTGGTGCCCTCCCGGAACGACGCGAAAGCGGTGAACGCCTTGATGTAGGTCTCCTGGACCAGGTCCTCGGCATCGGCGGGATTGCGGGTCATCCGCAGGGCGGCACCGTACATCTGGTCGAGCAACGGCAATGCGTCGCGCTCGAACCGTTCGGTGAGCTCCTCGGGGGACTCGCTCGGGTCGGCGCGTCGGGGCGCACCCTTCTCGGCGGACACGTGCGCAGCGGTTCCGGTCGCGGTGGACTCCGTAACGGCTGCTTCGGTGTCGGCTGATTCGGCTTCGGCCACTACGATCCCTTCGATGAGAGGCGTCACTGGGACGTTGCCGGTCAAGCTTACCGACCCCGGCCCGGCCAGGAGGTGCGTCGCCTCCACGAGTACCGGTGGCTCGAGTACCGCCGTTGTGCTCATCTCGGTTCTACCTCCTCGCATGCGCTCGGCGATCTTCGTGTCGCAACCAGTCACAACAGGTCGGGCCGGGCGGTTTGTTCCCGACGTGACCGGCACCCCTTTTCGTCACGGTGAACAGAGCGCTGGTCGAATACGCTCTCCAGGTCAGACACCGACACGTCCCACCAGGAGGCACCCCGACCATGGCGGCAACACCCGCGATCGCGGCCCTCGAACGCGCGAAGATCGCGCACACCGTCCACCGCTATGACCACGACCCGCGGTCGGAGTCCTTCGGCACCGAAGCAGTGGACGAGCTCGCCGACACCCTCGGCATCGTCGGTGAACAGGTCTTCAAGACGCTCGTCGTCGAACTGTCCGGTGGTAGCCGCCCCGGTCTCGCCGTCGCCGTGGTCCCGGTTCCCCGCAAGCTGTCGGTGAAGGCGGCCGCCGCCGCGCTCGGGGCGTCGAAGGCCCAGATGGCCGAGGCCAAGGCCGTCACCCGCAGCACCGGCTACGTCCTCGGCGGCGTCTCCCCCGTCGGCCAGCGCACCGCTCTGCCGACGGTCGTCGATTCCTCGGCGCTCGAGTTCGACCGGATTCTCTGCAGCGCGGGCAGGCGTGGACTGGAGATCGCACTGGCACCCGCAGACCTCGTCGCGGTGACGAAAGCAGTGGTCGCCGACATCGCGGTGTGAGGGTTCCTCTTCCCGCGGGAACATCTACTACCGGAGGTCAGGCGTAGGGCAGCATGGTGGCCATGTGCGGACGCTATGCGGTGACCACCGATCCGGCGAAGCTCGCGGCGGAGATCGACGCGGTCAACGAGGTACCCGAGCCGGCGAAGGAACCGGCCGATCCCGATGCCCTCGACCTCGACACCCCCGCACCTCGCGCACTGGGCCCCAACTACAACGTCGCGCCCACGACCACGGTGATGACCGTGGTCAAACGGCATTCGCCGGAGGATCCCGACGACGATCCGCTGCTGCGCATCCGCGCCATGCGCTGGGGGCTCGTGCCGCCGTGGAGCAAAGAGGTCGGCAAGGGGCCACTGTTGTTCAACGCCCGTGCCGAGACCGCCGCGGAGAAGAGTTCGTTCCGCGCGTCGGTGAAGTCCAAGCGGTGCCTGGTGCCGATGGACGGCTGGTACGAGTGGAAGAAAGGCCCGCTCGACAGCAGGGGCAAGCCCACCAAGATCCCGTTTTACATGTCCCCGCGGGACGGCACCCGGTTGTTCATGGCCGGGTTGTGGTCGGTGTGGCATGACAAGCACTCCGATCACGCCCCGCCGCTGCTGAGCTGCTCGATCCTGACCACCGATGCGGTCGGCAAACTGCGCGACGTCCACGACCGGATGCCGCTGATCATGCCGTACGACAACTGGGATGCCTGGCTCGATCCGGATCACCGGGCACCGGACGACCTGTTCGCGCCGCCGGCCGAATCGCTCGCCGAGGCGATCGACATCCGCGGGGTCGCGCCGCTGGTCAACCGCGTCGCCAACAACGGGCCGGAGCTGCTCAACCCGCTCTGACTCAGAGGTCGGCGACGAGAACCGCTGCCCCGTCGAACCGTCCGGCGGCCAGGTCGGCGAGCGCGCGGTCGGCCTGTGACATCGGGTACTCGTGCGTCGTCGCCCGGACGCCGTGCCGGGCGGCCAGCGTCAGGAACTCGGCGCCGTCGGCGCGGGTGTTGGCGGTGACCGAGCGGATCTCCTTCTCGTAGAACAGTTCCCGCTCGTAGTTGAGCGGCGGTACGTCGGTGAGGTGGATGCCGGCGATCGACAGGACGCCGCCGCGATCGAGCGCGCGCATCGCCACCGGCACCAGCTCGCCGACCGGGGCGAAGGTGATCGCGGCGTCGAGCGACACCGGCGGCACATCGGTGGCATCGCCGACCGACGCCGCACCGAGGTCGGCGGCCAGGCGTCGGGACTGCTCGCCACGTGTGAGGACGTGCACCTCGATCCCGAGGGCGATCGCCAGTTGTGCGCACAGGTGCGCACTCCCGCCGAAACCGTAGAGCCCCAGTCGCTTCGGACGATCGGAGTCGGCTCCGAGGTCGTCGAGCAGGCCGGTCCGCCGTAGCGCGCGATAGCCGATGATCCCGGCGCACAACAGCGGCGCGATCGAGACGTCGTCGATGCCGGACGGCAGCGGATAGGCGAAGCCCGCGGGCACGGTCACCAGCTCGGCATAGCCGCCGTCGACGTCCCACCCGGTGTACACCGATGCCGCACAAAGGTTCTCGGCACCGCGGACACAGCGATCACAGGTCCCGTCGGTGCTGTGCAGCCAGGCGACGCCGACGCGGTCACCGAGGGAGAAGCCGGCGGCGTCCGGACCGAGTTCGACGACCTCCCCGACGACCTCGTGCCCGGGCGTCACGTCTGCGTGGCGGACCGGCAGATCGCCCTCGGCGACGTGGAGGTCCGTACGGCAGACACCGCAGGCACGAACCCGGACCAGCAGTTCGCCGGCCCCGGGCCGCGGGTCCGGTTTGTCGACGAGCCGGAGTGGTCGGATGTCGATCGGCCCCGGCTCGGTCACCGCCCAAGCGCGCATGTACTTCAGGCTAAACCCGCCCGCACGGTGCGGCACGGAGTTGCGAATGACCGGTCTCACACCGAACGGGGTACACCTTCCCGACACAGTGTCGGTATCGTTGCCGACATGGTGTCGGTAAACATGCGAGGGCAGTGACGTGTTCCTTGCCCTTCGAGAACTCTCATTCGCACGCGGACGCTTCGCCCTGATGGGGTCGGTGGTCGCGCTGATCGCCATCCTGATGGTCCTGCTGAGCGGCCTGTCGGTGGGTCTGGTCAACGACGGTGTCTCCGGTTTGAAGAAACTGCCGGTGACCTCCTTCGCCTTCCAGAAGGACATCGCCACCGACTCCGCCTTCTCCCGGTCCCTGGTGCCGACGTCGGCGGTCGGCACATGGGCCGAGCAGCCGGGCGTCGAGGACGCCGCACCCTTCGGCAACACTCTGATCAACGGACGTACCAACACCGGCGTCGACATCGACCTCGCCCTCTTCGGCGTGGAACCGGGCAGCTTCGTCAGCCCCGCCGCCTCCGAGGGCAAGTCGCTGTCGAACACCCCCGGTGAGCTCGTCATCAGCGAGACCGCCGCCGAGGACGGACTCTCGATCGGTGACACGGTCACCGTCGAGCCGCTCGGCACACAGCTGCGGGTCGTCGGAATCCTCGACGGCCAGAGCACCTTCGGACACGTCGACGTCGCGTTCGTGCCGCTGAAGACGTGGCAGGAGATCCGCGCCGGCGCTCGTCCCGGCGAGCCGGTGCCGCCGCGCGTCTACGACGACATCACCGCCGTCGCGGTGAAGACCGACAGCTCGGCCGATCTGGCCGCCGGCGACGCCGCCGCCGACACCACCTCGCTGACTCTCGACGAATCCTTCGGCGCTTCACCGGGTTACACCGCCGAGACCTCGACCCTCACGCTGATCCAGGCCTTCCTCTACGCGATCTCGGCCTTGGTCGTCGGCGCGTTCTTCACGGTCTGGACGATCCAGCGCAGGCAGGAGATCGCCGTGATGCGCGCGATGGGCGCCTCGACCGGTTACCTTCTGCGCGACTCGCTGATGCAGTCGTTCATCCTGCTGCTCGTCTCTGCCGGCATCGGCATCGGGATCGGCGTCGGCCTCGGTGCCGCCATCGGTTCCACCCCGATGCCCTTCGCCCTGGAGACCGGTTCGGTCGCCGCGGCCGGCGGGCTGCTGATCCTGTTCGGCATGATCGGCGCCGCCGTCGCGGTGCTCCGCATCACCCGGGTCGACCCCCTGACCGCCTTGGGAGGCAACCGATGACCGCGCTCGCACTCAACGACGTCAGTCTCGTCCACGGTGACGGGGAAGACGTGGTCACCGCACTCGACGCGGTGACCCTCGAGGTCGCCGCAGGCGAGTTCGTCGCCGTCGTCGGCCCGTCCGGTTCCGGCAAGTCCAGCCTGCTCGCGGTCGCGGGCGGTCTCATCACCCCGACGTCGGGGACGGTCACCGTCGGCGACGCCGACCTGGGAACCGCGCCGAAGCGCGAGCTGACCCGGATCCGTCGCGAACACATCGGATTCGTGTTCCAGAGCGGCAACCTGCTCGACGCGCTGACCGTCGAGGACCAGCTGCGTCTGCCACTCACGTTCGGTCGCGTCGCCGAGGCCCGCTCACCGGCCGAACTGCTCGCCGGTGTCGGTATGTCGCACAAGGCGAAGCGCCGCCCCCATCAGTTGTCGGGCGGTGAGCGGCAGCGCGTCGGCATCGCGCGAGCGCTGATGACCCGGCCGGATGTCCTCCTCGTCGACGAGCCCACCGCGGCCCTCGACCGGCGGCGCAGTCACGAGATCGTCGAACTGCTCGCTCGCGAGGCCCACGAACACGGCGTCGCGACGGTCATGGTGACCCATGACCAGGACGTTCTCCTACACTGTGACAAGGTGTACGAGATGGTCGACGGACATCTGAACGAAGGGTCTGCGGCGTCCGCATGAGCTGAGGAGGTGGGCGTTTGCCACGCATCGAGGCGCCCACCGTCGCCGAGCACCGCCGTAAGCAGGAGCAGGCGATCCTGGACGGCGCGAAGGCCATCCTCGCGGAAACCGGCGAGGCACCGACCCTTGCCGCGGTCGGCAAGCGCGTGGGCCTCGCCCGCTCGAGCGTGTATCAGTACTACTCGTCCAGCGAGCAACTCGTGGCCGCGGTCCTGGCCGATCTCCTCCCCAGTTGGGATCGGTTCGTCCGCGATCGTGTCGGTGCCCAGACCGAACCGGGACAGCAGATCTGGGGATACATCTGTGCGAACGTCGAGCTGATCGTCGGGTCGGAACAGGCAGTGGCGAATGCGCTCGTCCGGATCGTCGATCCGAGCGTCCTGCAGGAGCCGATGCAACGGTTCCACCGGGAATTGCAGGAACCGCTCGTCGACGCCCTGATCGCGCACGGCGAACCGCGCCCGCTCGAGGTCGCGCAGCTGATCGACTCGATGATCGTCCAGGCGTGCAGGTCGTGGGGGGCCGAGCATTCCACGACCGCTACCGAGGATCCCACACGAGCCGAAGGCGCGGAGATCACCGCGATGATCCGCCGGCTGATCGGCGACTACCTGGGACTGACCGACCGCTGACTCGAGCCGCTCAGCGGAAGGCGTAGTCGCTCAACGGGAACGAGTCCATCTCCCGCAGGGTTCGCAGCGTGGAGGCCGGACGCAGGAGCGTCGCCTCGCCGTGCTGGTTGAAGTAGTAGCTGCGCGAGCCCACGCAGTTGCCGTTGTAGAAGACCGAGGACTGCAGACGGTCGATCACCTCGTCGAGGAAGGCGTCGTTGGCGGGCTCGGTGACCTCGAAGGTGTCCTGCCCGCGGCGTCGGAGTTCACCGAAGAGCCGGGTGATGTGCTTCATCTGCCCCTCGATCGTGGTGAAGTACGACAAGCCGCTGTACGAGTACGGACTGTTGAGCGAGATGAAGTTGGGGAACTTCGGCACGGTGACACCCTCGTAGGCCTGGAATCTGCCCTCTCGCCAGAACTTTCCGAGGTTGCGCCCCTCACGACCGACGATGTCGAAGGCCGGGAAGTTCACGTCCCACAGGTTGAATCCCGTTGCCAGTACTAGGGTGTCGATCTCGGTCTTCGTGCCGTCGCCGGCCAGGATCCCGTCGGCCTCGAGGCGGGCGATGCCGTTGGTCTGCAGGATCACGTTCGGCTTGGTGAAGCTGGCGAAGTACGTGTTGGAGAAGGTCGGCCGCTTGCAGCCGAAGTCGTAGTCGGGTGTCAGCTTCCGACGCAATTCCGGGTCGGAGACCTGGGACCGCAGGTGCGCCTTGGCCAGCCGGGCCGCCAGCTTGTTGCCGGGCTTGAGCTGCTTGAAATGCAGGACGCCGGAGACCATCAGCAGCTCCAGCAGCGAGGTGTTGACCAGGCGAGCCACTTTCTGCGTCAACGGGATTCGCCGGAACACCTGCTGCACCGCGGACGGGATCGCGAAGTCGATCTTGGGCACCACCCAGATCGGCGTCCGCTGGAAGACGGTGAGCGCATCGGCACGCTCGGCCACCTCCGGGATCAGCTGGACTGCCGTCGCACCGGTTCCGATGACCGCGACCTTCTTGCCGGTGAAATCGAAGCCGTCCTCCCACGCCGCGGTGTGCAGGATCGTCCCCTGGAAGTTCTTGATCCCCGGGAAGTCCGGGACGTGGGGCTGGGAGAGGAAGCCGGTCGCGGTGACGAGATAGCGGGCGGTGCGCTCCGTTCCGTCACCGGTCCGCACCCGCCACCGCCGCGCGTCGTCGTCCCACTCGGCGGAGTCGACGGTCGTCCCGAACTCCATGTGCCGTTTGAGGTCGTACTTGTCCGCGACATGGTGCGCGTAGCGCTTGAGCTCGGGACCGGGCGCGAACAGACGCGACCAGTTCGGGTTGGGCTCGAAGGAATACGAGTAGGTGACCGAGGCGATGTCGACGGCGAGACCCGGGTAGTGATTGACATGCCAGGTCCCGCCGAGGTCGTCCTCGCGCTCGAGGATCGCGATGTCGTCGATGCCCAGGCGTTTGAAGGCGATCGCGGCACCCATTCCGCCGAAGCCGGCGCCGACGATCAGCACGTCGTGGGCAGGCGCGTCGTGTGCAGGTTGCATGAGAGACCCCAATAACTGTAACCGACAGTTACTGTAACTTAGCACACACCGCCGTCGTGTGTATCGGACCTGGTCAGGCGATCGTGGTGCCGTCCCAGAGCACATCGAAGAACTGTGTCGCCATCAGTTCCTCGCGCTTGTTCCGGTCGAGTCCGAGTTCCTTGCGATAGGCCAGGATGTGCTGCAGCGAGAGGGCCGAGTAGATCAGCGGCAGGTGGTCGCCCGGCTGGTCGTACACGCCGCCCGCTCCCTTGGCCACGGCGAGATTCCGGCGCAGATGAGAAGGGTGCTTGAGCGCATCACGCAGTACCGCGGCCTTGATCATCTTCTTGCGGCCCGCGGGGACGACGACGAGGTCACCCGGATCGAACAAGGCGGCGTCGAACTCCTCGGCGCTCGCGACCGTGCACCCCGCTGTCGGTCGGGGATTGCACTCGACCATGTGGTGGACGCCGTCGTCGGTGACGAGGTAGTCGAAGCTGATCTGCCCGTGCCAGTTCAGTTCTCGCGCGATGGTCCGGGCCGCGGCGAGCGATTCCGGCGAGTCGACGGATTGGAAGACGATGCCGCCGCGGTCGTCGATCGCGAGGGGGTGCTCGTAGCAGGAGTGCAGCACGATCTCGCCGTGATGGGCGACGCTCCAGCTGCACCGGTCGGCGCCCGTGAGGTACTCCTGGACGAGCCAGGGATCGGCGGGGGTCGGGCTGACGTCGTCGATCGACGATTCCCCCGCCAGCGGCCCGGTGTTGGTGAGGACGTCGAGCCCGCCGCGACCGAAGGCCGCCCGGGCGAACCAGTGCGGCCACTTCTCGGTGGCCTCGCGCAGCTCGTCGCGGCTCGTCGTGGTCACCGATTCCGCGGCCGGGAGTCCGAGTTCGCGGCAGAGGGCGGTGAACCCGACCTTGTCGTGGACGCGGGCGAGGGTCTCGAAATCGGGGAAGAACAACTCGACGTCGGGGTGTGCGGCGGAGATGCGGTCGCGGTGTCTGGCGAGGTAGAAGACCTCCTCGAACATCGGGAGCAGCCAGGTGATGCCGTGCTCGCCGATCGCATCGATCACCGCGTCGACGAAGGCGGTGGTCTGCTGGGTGGGTGCGGGGAACACGAGATGGCGTCGCGCGCCGCGGGAGTGACTTCCCGGCGCCGCTCGGAAGGTGTCCGCGGCGGTGACGTCCCGCCCGGTCTCCCCGAGCTTGTGGATCTCGTCGACGGCGAACGGCATCCGGGATGTGGTCACGAGGATGTGCGGTTCAGAGGCCTGCATGGCAGGGACGATAGGCGACGCGACGGCACCCGGCCCGTGATGACGGACAGATGACGAGGATCTGTTACCGGTGAGCGCCCCGATCCGGTCCGGCGGTAGTTTGGCAGTCTCATGACTGATCGATCCGGCACCCCGTCATCCCGTTCCGGCCGAGGTGCATCGGCATCGGCCGCGCCTCGTTCGACCACCCCCTCCTTCGTGGCGGCGGTCTACGCCTTCGCCGTCGTCATGCTCGGGACGACGCTGCCGACACCGCTCTATTCGCTCTACGGGGAGAAGCTCGGCTTCGGTGTCGCCACGACGACGGTCGTCTTCGGGGTGTACGCGGTCGGTGTCATCGCCGCATTGATCGGTTTCGGCCGCTGGTCCGATGTGATCGGGCGGCGCAAGCTGCTCATCGCCGGCGCCCTGCTGTCAGTGGCCAGCGCCGTGGTCTTCCTCACCGCCGGACCGGTCTGGCAGCTGCTGGTGGGCAGGGTGCTGTCCGGGTTGTCGGCGGGGATCTACGCCGGCGCCGCGACGACCGCGGTCATCGAACTGGCACCGCCGTCGTGGCGGGGCCGGGGGCCCGCCGTCGCGACCGCGGCCAACATCGGCGGACTCGGGATGGGACCGCTCATCGCCGGCCTGATCGCCGAGTATGCGCCCAATCCCCTGCACACCCCGTTCTTCCTCGACCTCGCCCTCTTGGCTCTCGCCTTCGCCGGCATCTGGCGACTGCAGGAGACGGTCGACGTCAAACCCGGTGCCCGTCTCGGTGTTCAGCGCCTCTCCGTACCGGCCGACATGCGCGGTGTGTTCGTCCGTGCGTCGATCGCCGCCTTCGCGGGCTTCGCGGTGATGGGTACGTTCACCGGAATCATGCCGTCGTTCGTCACCCAGATCCTCGGCGTCGACGACCGCGCGTTCACCGGTTTCCTCGTCTTCGTGCTGTTCGCCTCCTCGGCGGTCACGCAGATCGTGGTGCGGCGCATGCCCACCGAGCCCGCGCTGATCGCCGGTTGCGCGGTCCTGATCGGCGGCACCTGCCTGTCGATCGTCGGCCTGGTCGCTGCGTCGACCGCGGCCCTGCTCGCCGGCGCGGTGGTGTGCGGTGTGGGACAGGGCATGTCTTTCAGCAAAGGACTCGCGTCGGTGGTCGCGGCCAGCCCGGCCGACCGACGCGCCGAGGTCACCTCGACCTATTTCGTGGTCGCCTACGTCGCGATCTCCCTGCCCATCGTCGGGCAGGGTGTGGCCGCACAGCAGTGGGGACTGCGGCCGGCCGGCATCGCCTTCAACATCGGCGTCGCGGTGCTCGCGCTGGTGGCACTGGTCTTGACTATCGCTGTGGTCAGGCGCCCGGGACCCCGTACTCGTTGAGCACGTCCACCAGCTGCCGGAAGCGCGCGCTGCTCACGAGATCCTCCACTAGCACCACCTCACCGTCGGCGTTGGCGAGCGGGATGCACCAGTTCGGGTACTGCTCGGCACTCGTTCCGGGTTGGTTCTGAATCCGCCTCTCCCCCACCGCGTCCACGAGTGCGACGCTCAACAGCACCGACGGCGTGTGCGCGATGACGGCGTAGAGGGCGTCGACGACCTCCGGGTCCGCCAGCGGGGTGTCCCGCGACAGCAGACCGCGTTCGTAGGCGAGTTCGAGGACGGCGTCGCGTTCGCGCTCGTTGCGTTCCCGTTCGGCGTCTTCCCCGGTCTCGAGCAGTCCCAGCCGTGCCCGCAGCGCGATGTGGTCACCGGCCAGGTAACCCGACGTCGGCGGGAGGTCGTGGGTCGTCACGGACGTCAAGCACAGTTCGCGGTAGCGTTCCGGCGCGATCGCCGCCTTGCGGTCCTGCTCGAACCACAGGATCGACGTGCCCAGGATTCCGCGCTCGCGCAACGTGTCCTGCACCGTCGGCTCGAAGACCCCGAGGTCCTCGCCTACGACCACTGCATCGGCCCGCTGGGCCTCGAGGGCAAGGATGCCGATCAGTGCCTCGCTGTCGTAGTGCACGTAGGTGCCGCCGGCCGGTCCCATGCCGTCGGGAATCCACCACAGCCGGAACAGTCCGAGGATGTGGTCGACGCGGACACCACCGGCATGACGCAGCACGGTGCGGATCATGTCGCGGTAGGGCCCGTAGCCGGCCTCCGCCAGACGACGCGGATGCCAGGGCGGCTGATCCCAGCCCTGCCCCTGCTGGTTGAACCCGTCCGGCGGTGCGCCGACCGTCGCACCGGAGGCGAGCACATGGCCGAGCGCCCAGGCGTCGGCGCTGTGCCGGCCGACGCCCACGGCGAGGTCGGCCATCACGCCGATCGACATGCCCGCGGACTCCGCGGCATGTGCCGCGGTGGCGAGCTGCTCGTCGCAGATCCATTGCAGCCAGATGTGGAAGTCGATGCGCCGCGCCAGTTTCCGGCGCTTCTTCTTGAGGTAGGTCGGATCGAGGAACTTGTCCTGCCAGCGCGGGTCGTCGGCGTCGTAGCGCTCGGCCAGTGCGCACCAGGTCGCAAATCGTTTGAGGCCCTTGCCCTCACGCTTCCGGAACTCGCGCAGGGCGGTCTTGCGGGCGGGGCTCAGCGGCACGCCGTAGATCAGTTCGAGCGCTTCCAGCTTGGCCCGGTAGGACTTGTTGCGCCGGATCTTGTCGGTGGCGGTGTTCTCGCCCATGAACCCGCGGGTGAGTTTGTCCAGCCACTTGCGCTGGGATTTCGACAACCCGTCGAGCTCGGGGATGTCGGTGACCCGGATGTAGATCGGGTTGAGGAAGCGTCGGGTGACCGGCAGGTACGGCGAGGCCTCGATCGGAGGGTACGGTTGCGCCGCGTGCAACGGGTTGACCTGCACGAAATCTGCGCCGTATGCACTGCCCGCGACCTCGCAGATGCCGGTCAGGTCGGCGAAGTCGCCGACGCCCCAGGAGTCCGCCGAACGGATCGAGTACAGCTGTACTGCCAGGCCCCACCGCTGCCGCCCCAGCAACCGGTCCGCGGTGTGCAACCGGCGCGGGGTGACGATCAACGGTGCGCTCGACGCCGTCGAGTCGTCGAGGTCGAGTGCCTTCATCTGGTGGTATCCGGGTTCGAGGTCGTCGGGGATCGCGAAGGTCGCCCGTCCGACGAGCGCGCCGTCGATCTCCCGCGGGTCGACCCACACGTCGAGCTGTTCCGGCGCGACGTCGCGGCCGTCCTCGGTGGCGATCCACACCTTCACCAGGTTGCCGTGCGGGACATGGACCCAGAAGGTGTTGCCGCCGCCCTCGGTCACGACCGTGACCGCCGGGACGAACTCGCGCCACGGCCGCTCGTCGACCGCGCGGATCGATTCCTCGATCTCCTCGGGTGAGTCCGCGGGCACGTCGAGCGCGGTGAGGACGGCGACCAGCGTCTCCGCGCTCACGTCGTGGGTCTCCTCGTCCCAACCCACATAGCTGGTGGCCACACCGTGACGATGCGCCAGTTCGGTCAACCTCTCGGGGATCACGTCAGCCACCCCGCCATCGTCTCAGGATTCGACGCCCCGTGCTCCCCGAGGCGCCCGGACCTCGCCGACGACGTCACGAAGGGCGGGCGTGGTCGGTGTCAGGAAAGATGACGCCCGGGTTCAGCAACCCCTGCGGGTCGAAGGCCGCCTTGACGGCACGCATGGTGTCGAGGTCGACGTCGGACCGGCCCAGGTGTGTCCAGGCGGTCTTGGCGCGGCCGATGCCGTGTTCGGCGCTGATGGACCCGCCGTTGGCGGCGACGATGCCGAAGACCCGGTCGGTGACGGTCCCGGCGCGTTCCTCCGGGACGTCGAGCAGGTTCACGTGGATGTTCCCGTCCCCCACGTGGCCGAAAAGGATCGGGCGACAGGGGAAACCGCTTGCCGCACCGACCGCGGACAGCTCGGCGAACGCTTCCGGCAACGCGCGGATGGGTACGGAGATGTCGAGTTTCACGACCGGCGTCGTACTCGACCGCGCGATCGTCTCGGTGTGACTCTCGCGCGCCCCCCAGAGTGCTCGCGCGGGCGCCGGTTCGAGGACGGCGTCGACGAGTCCGCCTGTGCTGTCGAGCAATTCGGCCATCGTCGTCTCGATGTCGCCGACGCCGGACACCTCGAGCAGGACGTAGAACGGCCCGGGGGTCGCGGTCGGCCGGCGCTGTCCGTGTTCGTGGACGAGTTCGATGCCGGCCTCGGTCATGAGTTCGGCGGCCTCGACGGTGAGCCCGCGCGACGATGCGGCGCCGATCAGTTCGATCGCGTCCTCGACGTGTTCGACCGCGGCCACCGCGACGGTCGCCGTCGACGGCGGCACGACGAGTTTGAACAGCACGCGGGTGACGATCGCCAGGGTGCCCTCACTCCCGGCAAGGAGTGCCGGGAGGTCGTATCCCACATTGTCTTTCACCAGCGAGGTCCACCGGCGCAGGATCCGGCCGTGGGCGAGGACGGCCTCGATCCCGAGGACCTGGGAACGCGTGTTGCCACGTCGGATCATGCGGATCCCGCCGGCATTCGTCGAGACCACCCCGCCCGCAGTGGCCGAGTCGCGGGAGGCCAGGTCGACGGGGAAGGCCAGGCCCGCCTCCGCGGCCCGACCGTCGATGGCCTCGACGGTGGCACCGGCCTGGGCACCCACGCAGCGCCCGACCGGGTCGACCTCGTCGATGTCGGTCATGCGGGCCGTCGACAACACGATCACCGGCTGTCCGGTCTCGTCGCCTGCCGGCGGCACCGAACCACCCACGAGCCCGGTGTTGCCGCCCTGCACGCAGATCCGGGCGCCGACGGACGCGCATTCGCCGACGACCCGGGAGACCTCCTCGGTGGTGCGCGGCCGCACGACCGCATCCGCCTCGCCCCGGTACCGACCGGTCCAATCGACGAGAAAACCGTCGATCGCGTCGGGATCGGTGAGCACATTGCCCTCGCCGACCGCCGCCCGCAGCTGCGTCAGCAGAGCGTCCGCACGCGCGGACACGGCTTCAGACCTGTGCGACCGCGTCGGCAACCGGCGTGGGTCCGTCGTTGAACTCGATGACCTTGTGCACCGTCTCCGGTCGCGCGAGAACCGCTGCGGCGACCGCGGCCACGTTGTCGCGACTGACCGCGTCGCCCCCGCCACGCGTCCCACCGATGGCGATCTTGCCGGTCCCCGGCTCGTCGGTGAGCTTGCTGGGTCCGAGGATCGTCCAGTCGAGGTCACTCGACTTGAGGTAGGTGTCCGCGGCCGCCTTGGCCTCGGCATACGCGTGGAACGAATTGTCCTCGGGCACGCCGTGATCGGGACCGGCGCCGAAGTAGGAGACCATGATGTACCGCTGGATCCCGACCTTCGCCGCGGCGTCCATCGACCGGATCGCGGCGTCCCGGTCGACGGCGTAGGTCCGTTCCGGGTCGCCCCCACCGGCGCCCGCCGACCAGACCACGGCGTCGTGTTCGGAGATCGCGGTGGCGATCCCCGTCGTGTCGAGGGTCTCCACGTCGGCGACGACGGGCACCGCGCCGGTCTCGGCGACGTCCTGGGCGTGTTCCGGGTTTCGGATGATCGAGGTCACCTGATCGCCTCGGTCGGTCAAGATCTTCGCCAGGCGCAGCGCGATCTTGCCGTGTCCACCGATGATGGCCACTCGGGTCACTGGTTACTCACTTTCCGTGCTCACTGGTGCAGAAGACAGACGTGCTCTTTCCAACGTACCCACCCGCGAACGACACCACCCCGGTCCGGACGCGAGGTGCGTCGGGAACCGGGGCGGATTCGCTGTGGTGCTGCGATCAGACGCGGGTCCGCCCGCGCCCGGTCACGAGCTTGACCAGGAACAGCAGGATGCATGCGCCGATCAGACAGGTGACGAAGCTGAAGATCCATCCGGCACCTTCGACGTCGACGCCGAAGATCTTGAGGAGGAAACCTCCGAGCAGGCCGCCGATGACACCGACGACGATGTTGAGGATGATCCCCTGCTGCGCATCAGTCTTCATGATCTTGCTGGCGATCCAGCCGGCCAGACCACCGATGATGATCCACGCAATGATGCCTATTCCCAGCATGTCTGCCTCCTAGGTGGTTGTCGATCCTGCGTGCGTACGTAAATCGTCCGAAACGTCCAGATCGTGCGATTTGCTACGAGACCGAAAGTACCCAGGAATTCCGGCTCCAAACCTACGGGCATGGATCTGTGTGCACATCGAGACCGGCGCGACGGTCACGCCGAGACCTTCACCGGCGGTGACACCTTCTGACCTGCGGCGTCGGCGAGATCACGGGCAGGTCACCTCGATCTCATAGGACTTGGTCACCTTCTCGGTGGGGTTGGCGAGATCGACGCCCGACGCCTCGCCGGTGATCTTGTAGGTGGAGCCGTCCTTGTCGACCTCGGCACTGCCCTCACCCACACCCTTCTGGTAGCCGAGCGTCACGCCGTCCACCGAACCGAGCCCGACCGACTCGACCTCCGGTGAATCCCCGGACGACAACACGACGCCGATGCCCGAGGTGCCCGACCCGGAACCGATCCCGATCGTCACCTTCCCGGCGGCATCGGTGCAGCCGACGGACTTGTCCGCCAGGTCAACCTCCTGGCCGTCGACGGTCACCTTGGCCTCCGCGTCGGTACTCTTGGAGTCGTCCGAGCCGCAGGCGGTTACGGCGACGGCCAGCGCCGCCGCGCCGAGGACTGAAGCGATGTGCACCTTGTTCATCATGAGAACTCCTGGGCAGTCTGGAACGCCGCCGGCCGGCGGACTCCCGTCGAATCTAGCCCGCGAGCTGCGCATTGGCACAGAAATGCCTGAATCTCGGGACCTTCGGCACCACAGCGGGTCTCAGGCGCTCGGTTGCAGTTTCGCGTCGGCCTCGATCATCACCGCACGGGTGAGATCGCGAAACTGTTCGTAGTGCCCGTGATAACCGTATTTGGCGTGCAGGCTCGGCCACCACGTGTGATCGGCGGCCGCGCCGATCGCGTTGGCCTCGTGGAGGTATGCCGGCAGGATGTTCTGGATCGTCGGGTCACGCCGGAGCCGGTGGACGGTGTCTCGGTGCAGCGACGACGACGCCCGGTACTTGGTGATGACGACACCCAATTCGACGATGGCGCGGCCGATCTCGGCACCGAAGTCGGCGACCTGCTGCTGGATGTGCGGAATCGCATAGGTGGACAACACGTCCGGGATGGTCGGGATGAGATAGCCACCGGCCATGAACAATCCGTTGAGACTGAACGGACCGACGTTCGGCGGACAGTCGACGAGGACGTAGTCGTAGCGGGACATGATCGGGGCCAGCGCACGCCTGAGCACCTCGACCGCGGCGAGATGGTCGTCGGCGGCGACCCGGCGCGCACTCATCTCCTCCTGCAGGTCGATCAGGTCGAGCGACGACGGGAGCAGATCGATCCCGGTGAGCCCGTCGATCGACGAGACATCACGTTGGACGGTGCTCTCGAGGTCGAACCGGCCGGTGCCGTCCAGTACGTCGGCGAACAGGGTCGCGACGGTGCGCCCCTCGGCGTTGCACGCCTCCCAGCCCTTCTCCCCGATCATCATCGTCGTGAGGTTGGTCTGGGCGTCGAGATCGACGAGGAGCACCTTCTTGCCGAAGGCGCCCGCGAGGAAATCGGCGAGACCGGCCGTGAGCGTGGTCTTCCCGACCCCGCCCTTGAGACTGATCGTCGCGATCACCGTCGGCATGGTGTCCCCGGTCTGTTCGGTGGGCCTGCGTCGCGAGTCAGACTAACCGGGTAGGACGCGCGCCGCAGTGACTCTCGACCGGCTTCGCCGGGGAACTCTCAGCCGACCTTGCCCAAGCTCTCGACCGGCTTGTCGTGGTGGGTGAAGGTCGGCCCGCGCCCGCCGTCCTGCTCGGCGGCCAGCTTGGTGAAGGCGTCATGCATGACGGCCCAATAGGTGTCGCCGTTCGCGCGACGCTTGTCCGCCCGCTTCCAGTAGCCAGGGATGCGTCGGTCCAGATTCGCGAGGCGCGCCTGCGCGGTGATGAGTTTCGGTGCCAACCGTCCGACCCGGGTCGGCTCGGGGGTACCGGTGATGCGCTTGCCCTCGGTGTCGGGGAGCCGATCCTGCACGTCGACCCAGCCGTCGAGGAGTCGATGACGAGCCGGCGTCCAGTCCGGATTGAACGCGGGTCGCCCGGGCGGGGCCGGCCTGAGCGGGCGTCCCAGAACAGGGTCGATCGGGGCGTCCGGTGCGGGGGGCGGAGCGAGGGCATCGAGGTGATCGTCGACGACGTTCATGGTGGCTCCAGAAGTGTCCAGTCGGGGCGACATAGTTATCTTAGTTATCTAACTCACGCCTTCCGGAGCGTTGTCATATACGAATCGGCGACTCGGCGTCGGATATCCGGATTCCGCAGACGCACGCAGAATCCCCGTTTCCGGGCAGGATCGGGAGTTGCAGCTCGCGATCCTGCCGGGAAGTGGCGCCCCCGTGGGCGGGAAGACGGATCGACCCTGGTTCTGCCGACATTTCCGAAATCTGTAAGAATGACATTTGCCGAACATTCACGCCGAGACCGCGCGGAAACCACCGGCCCATTTCGTGAGACGACCGAAAACGCGCTGGTTCGCGCTCTCGATGTTTCACGCCCACCGGCAATCCACCGAACGCGGCGGCCCGACTTCCGCGAGTTGAGGACAGTCATGACCATCAGCCCCAAGACCCACCGTCTCCGAAGGTTCTCCGCCGGAATGGCATTCGCCGCGGCGGCAGCGATCGGCACCGCCCTCACACCCCCTGCGTCGGCCGCTCCGGCCGATGTCACCGTCTCACCAACGGTGTCCGGGAACACGATCACGCTCAAGGTCAGCAACAAAGCGAACAAACGCATCGGCTGCGAGATCTTCGGCGTGAAGGCGAATACCCCGCCGGCCGCGTCGGCCGTGGCTTTCGGTTACCAGACCCCCGAAGAACTCGGCGCCCTGATCTCGCCCGGTACGTCGAAGGATGTGCCGATGCGGGTCACCGCGGGCAGCCCGCCGAAGCCGACCGGGTCCACGACGATCCCGAACGGGACCTACGACATCTACTGGGGCTGTGCCACCATCACCCTGCCGCCGGGCTCGGCCCGCGAACAGTTCTGGGGCACCAACCCGCCGCTGACCGACATGACCCCGACATCGGGGGCACCGGTCCGCGTCACGGTGACCGGTGCCGGGCCGGCTGCGCCGGAACCCCGGTCCGAGACGCCCACGACACCGGCTCGCCCGACGGTCCCCGGGCTCCCCGGCGTCGAGATCCCGGAGCAGATCTGCGCCCCGTGGGCCTGCTACCCGCTGCCGAAATTCTGATCGCTCACCGACGCGGCGTCACAGCGGCGTCGGATGATCGTCCTTGGACTTAGAGCGGAACAGCATGTACCCGCCGTAGAGGGCCAGTCCGATGAGTGCGATCCAGAAGAGCCCCTCGAGGAGCGGCCCGATCACCGCGAGCGCGATGAGGACGACCGCGATGATCCCGAGGACCTTCCAGAACGTGGTACCTGAATCCGTTGATGTGCTCATGCCCCGAGTCTGCGCCGACGCCACAGGAAAAGCCACAGGTCAGAAGGTTTTCGGGGCGAAGTTCAGGGACATCCCTGAGACCCGTCCCTAGCGCTGGAACCAGGCCTCGGGATTGCCGCTCAGGGCTTTGGCGATCCGCAGGCGCGAGGTGTCGGTGAGGTCGTCGGGCAAACCGTCGGGCGCGAACCAGGCGACGTCGGAGTTCTCGTCGTCGGCCGCATGCGGTTCGCCATCGACGTACCGCGCGAGAAAGCAGACGTCGAGGTACCGCGTCTGATCCCCGTTCGGGTAGGTGATCAGCGGGGTGACGTCGATGCTGGTCAGACGGACGATCTCGGCGGTGACGGCGGTCTCCTCGGCGACCTCGCGCAGCGCCGCACGTGCAGGCTCCTCACCGGGTTCGAGTACCCCGGACACGACCGCCCACTGTCCGTTGTCGACTCGCCGGGTGAGTAGCAGACGGCCGTCGGCGTCGCGGACGACCACGCTGACACCCGACAGCCAGAGCTCGCGATGACCGACCTGGGCACGCAGGTCACGGATGAAGTCAGGGATGGGCATCCCCACATCCTGCCTGCCCGGGCACCGGGGCGCGTCGCGGCGGCGCGCACAATGTGATTCATGAGGATCTCCCGACGAGCCGAAGGGATCGCCCCGTTCTACGCGATGGAATTCGCGCGGAACGCGGCCGAGCTGGAGGCGCAGGGCCACCACGTGGTGAAGCTCAACATCGGCGAACCCGACTTCGGACCGCCGCCCGCGGTTCTCGCGGCAGCCCGTGAGGTCAGTGACGGCCGGCCGCTCGCGTACACCGGTGCACTCGGCCTCCCGGAGCTGCGGGCCGCGATCGCGGACTTCTACGGGCACCATTTCGGCGCGCATGTCGACCCTCGACAGGTCGCGGTCACCTCCGGCGCCTCGGCCGCCCTGCTCATGGCGTGCGCCGCCCTCATCGATCCCGGCGACGGGGTGCTCATCGGGGATCCCTCGTACCCGTGCAACCGCCAGTTCGCTCACGCCTTCGGTGCTCGGGTCGACCTGATCGAGACCACCGCGGAATCGCGCTTCCAGTTGACGACCGACGACGTCGAGCGGTCCTGGACCGACACCACCCGCGGTGTCATCGTCGCCACCCCGTCGAATCCCACCGGTACCTCGATGCCCTACGACGAGCTGGTCGCGATGACCGATCTCGTCGCCGCGCGCGGCGGCTGGTCCATCGTCGACGAGATCTACCTCGGTCTCTCCGACCCCGGTCCGGACGGGCGCGCGCCGCGAAGCATCCTCGCGACCGACACCCCGGGCACGGCCGAGACAGTCGTGATCAACAGCTTCTCCAAGTACTTCGGCATGACCGGCTGGCGCCTGGGCTGGTGCATCGTGCCCGACGAGCTGGTCGGGGTCATCGAACGCCTCGCGCAGAACTTCTACGTCTGTCCGCCCACCCCGTCCCAGTACGCCGCGCTGGCCTGCTTCACCCCGGAGTCCCTGGCGGTCGCCGAGGACAACCGGCGCGAGTTCGCACGTCGCCGGCACCTCGTCATCGACGGGCTCGCGCGCATCGGGCTCGACGTACCGGTCGTCCCCGACGGGGCGTTCTACGTCTACATCGACGTGAGTTCGACCGGACTGAGCTCGGCGGAGTTCTGCGATCGGGCCCTCCGCGACGCGCGCGTCGCCCTCACCCCGGGCAAGGACTTCGGGTTCGCCGGCGCCGATCGCTTCGTCCGGCTGTCCTACGCGGCGTCGACGGAGGACCTGACTCTCGCGATCGATCGGCTCGGCGCGTTCGTGGGGGCCGGAAACCCCGCGTGACCCGCGACCGACGTCGAACCGCGTACCGCGAGGCGGCCGGGCCCCGGACCGCTGAAGCCGACCTGCGATGACCACCGCTACGCCCGCCTGACTCCCGGGCCTCGACCCGCCAACTCCTCACCCGCACAGCGGGTTTCGGGCACTTCCTCGTCGACGACACCTACCGCCGGCCCGGAGCCGATCTACGCCTTCGCGTTCGACGACGTCGCCCTTCCCACCGGCCCGGCCGACTCCCAGAAATCTGGGGGCACATCGGTTCCAGAGGTTCCGCCGCGACATTCCCGGCGTTCGAGGGATGGCGGGAACAAAAGGTGCTCAGCGACTCTGAGTGCCATGAACACATCGGGACCCGCGGTGCGGAACACCGCACCCGACCCCGCTCCACCATCCGCTCCGATCACCGAACCGCGAAGGAACCCCACCGTGTCCATCACCTCCGAACCGATCGACTTCACCGACCTCGACGCCCTCGTCACCGCCGTCGCAGGTCCCGTCCTGACTCCGACCGACGACGGTTACACCGCCGAACTGACCGGGTTCAACCTGGTCGCCATCCCGGCCGCCCAGGTCGTCGTCGGCGCGACCGGCGCCGAAGACGTCGCCGCCGCAGTGCGATACGCGCGGGCCAACGGACTGCGGGTCGGCGCCCGGGCCACCGGACACGGGGCCCCGATCGAGGGGCGCGGCACGGTCGTCGTCACCACCTCGCGGATGACCGACATCGTCGTCGACCCGGCCACCAGGACCGCCCGCGTCGGTGCCGGCGTCCGCTGGCGTGACCTCGCCGCGGCCACCGCTCCTCACGGACTGACCGGGCTGGCCGGCTCGTCGTCGTCGGTCGGCGTGGTCGGCTACCACCTAGGCGGCGGCCTCAGTCCGCTCGGACGCCGATTCGGTTGGGCCGCAGATCATGTCCGGTCGATCGAACTGGTGACCGCGGACGGGATCGTCCGAACGGTCGACCCCTCGGCCGGTTCTGATCTGTACTGGGCGATCCTCGGCGGACGCGATGGCTTCGGCATCGTCACCGCCATCGAGTTCGACCTCTTCGAGCTCCCCACCGTCTACGGCGGCGGCATCTTCTTCGCCGGCTCGGCGGCGGCCGACGTTCTCCACGCCTGGCGTGAATGGGCGCCGACGCTGCCGGAGGAGGCCGGCACCTCGGTCGCGATCCTGCGCCTCCCGCCGGACCCCAACCTGCCGGCCCCGTTGCAGGGGCAGCTCGCGGTGCATGTCCGCTACACCCACACCGGCGACCCGGCCACCGCGGCAGCGCTTCTCGCCCCCATGCGCTCGGCGGGCCCCATCCTGCTCGAGAACATCGACGTGCTGCCGACCGCTGCTCTCGACGCCGTGCACATGGACCCGCCCGGCCCGATGCCCTCCGCCGAGGGCGGCAGCGTCCTGCGCGAGTTCCCGGCGTCGGCCGTCGACGCCCTTCTCGAGGTCGCCGGGCCGCACGTCGCAAGCCCCCTGGCCATCGTCGAGGTCCGCCTGATGGGCGGTGCGCTGACGCAGCCGCAGCGCGTACCCAACGCGATCGCCGGTCGCCACGGCGCCTTCAACGTGATCGCGATCGGAGTGCCCGCCGGTCCCCTCGGCGACCAGGTCGGCGCACATCTGACCGCGGTCACCCGGGCCGTCGCGCCGTGGTCGGCCGGTGCACTGCTGAACTTCTGCGGACTCGACGCCGCCGAACGTGAGCAGCTCTGGACACCCGACCAGCGGGTGCGCCTCGAGACGATCCGCCGCCGTCACGACCCGACCGGGGTCCTCCGGGTGGATGATCCCAGCTTTGTGGGATAGACATCGATGCAGCTCAGGAACATCATTGCCAGATGACATCGAGCCTGACCGCCGAGCGCGTGCGCCGCGACATCGAAGTCGTGGCGCACGCCGGTCTCGGCCTCGACGACTTCTTCGCGGAAACCGTGGATTCGTTACGTCGTGCGGTACCCATCGATGCCGCCTGCATCGGCACCTTCGATCCCAACACCATCATGCTGACATCGGCGCGCAAATACGGGGACCTGCTCGGGCAGGATCACAAAGACCCGGATTGGGGTCTCCTCGAGTACGGCCAGGTCGAACCGTCCAGTTACCGAGAACTGGTGGCGCAGAAGCGCGATGCCGTCGGTCTCAATCTCCTGACCCGGGGTCGGACCCAGCAGTCCGAACACATGACGCAGCTCATGATCCCGGAGTACTGCTTCCACGACGAGGCGCGCGTCGTGCTGCGCGACGGGGACCGGGTGTGGGCCGGGATCGCGATGTTCCGCAGCGGGGCGGGCTGCCGCCCGTTCACCGAGGACGAGATCGACTTCCTCGGTTCGCTGTCCCAGACCCTCGCCCACGGGGTACGGATCGGCCTGCTCAGCAGGGTCGTCGCCGAACAGCGGCCCTCGATCAACTGCGGGCCCGCCGTCCTGATCATCGATCGCAACAACGAGATCGTGCAGATGAGCGCCGGCAGCCAGGAGCGCATCGACGACCTCGCGGCGGGCCCGAACAGTGCCGCCGCGGCGAACCCCATCTACGGCCTGATCGGTGCAGCACGACGCTACGGCGCCGGCGAGACTCAGGTACCGCCGCGCCTGCGGGTCCGCGGCCGGTCGGGTATGTGGCTCGTCATCAACGCATCTCCGTTGTCCTCGGTGGACGGACGGCCCGGCGAGGTCGTCGTCACGATCGAGGAGGCGCGCCCGCCGGAGATCATCCCCCTGGTCGTCGAGGCCTTCGGGCTCACCGCACGCGAGCGTGACGTGACCCAGATGGTGTTGCAGAACGTCGCCACCAAAGACATCGCCGCTGCCCTGCATGTGTCGGCATACACGGTGCAGGATCACCTGAAGTCGAACTTCGACAAGGCCGGGGTCCGGAGCCGCCGCGAACTGATCGCCCGGGTGTACTTCGACCAGTACGCGCAGCGTCTCAACGATCCCCTCACACCGTCCGGCTCCTACGCGTCGGGCGAGTAACCGGCCTCACCTGCACATTCCCCGGAGGGTCCGCATCGCGGGCCCTCCGTTCGTCGTCCGCAGACCGGCGATTCGGTCAGTCGTCTCACAGTGAGACGTTTGTTACCTGCATCACACGGTTGTATCGAAGTCGCTCCAGTCCATGCGGGCCGGCACACCCGCCGGCTCCCTCTAAGAGGAGGCGCACTTTGAGCAGGCAGAGCTTGACGAAAGCCCATGCGAAGATCACCGAGTTGTCCTGGGAGCCCACCTTCGCGACCCCGGCCACTCGATTCGGAACCGACTACACCTTCGAGAAGGCCCCCAAGAAGGACCCGCTGAAGCAGATCATGCGGTCGTACTTCCCGATGGAGGAGGAGAAGGACAACCGCGTGTACGGCGCCATGGACGGCGCCATCCGCGGCAACATGTTCCGCCAGGTCCAGGAACGGTGGCTGGAGTGGCAGAAGCTGTTCCTGTCGATCATCCCGTTCCCCGAGATCTCGGCGGCCCGCGCGATGCCGATGGCCATCGACGCGGTGCCCAACCCGGAGATCCACAACGGGCTGGCCGTGCAGATGATCGACGAGGTCCGTCATTCGACGATTCAGATGAACCTCAAGAAGCTGTACATGAACAACTACATCGACCCGGCCGGCTTCGACATCACCGAGAAGGCGTTCGCCAACAACTACGCCGGCACCATCGGCCGACAGTTCGGCGAGGGGTTCATCACCGGCGACGCCATCACGGCGGCCAACATCTACCTGACCGTCGTCGCCGAAACGGCCTTCACCAACACGCTGTTCGTCGCGATGCCCGACGAAGCCGCCGCCAACGGCGACTACCTGCTCCCCACCGTCTTCCACTCGGTGCAGTCCGACGAGTCGCGGCACATCTCGAACGGCTACTCGATTCTGCTGATGGCGCTCGCCGACGAGCGCAATCGTCCTCTGCTGGAACGTGATCTGCGGTACGCGTGGTGGAACAACCACTGCGTCGTCGACGCCGCGATCGGCACCTTCATCGAGTACGGCACCAAGGACCGGCGCAAGGACCGGGAAAGCTACGCGGAGATGTGGCGCCGGTGGATCTACGACGACTATTACCGCAGTTACCTTCTGCCGCTGGAGAAGTACGGGCTCACCATCCCGCACGATCTGGTCGAGGAAGCCTGGAACCGGATCACCAACAAGCACTACGTCCACGAGGTGGCACGCTTCTTCGCCACCGGCTGGCCGGTCAACTACTGGCGCATCGACGCCATGACCGACAAGGACTTCGAGTGGTTCGAGGAGAAGTACCCCGGTTGGTACAACAAGTTCGGCAAGTGGTGGGAGAACTACAACCGCCTCGCCTACCCGGGCCGCAACAAGCCGATCGCCTTCGAGGACGTCGATTACGAGTACCCGCACCGCTGCTGGACCTGTATGGTGCCGTGCCTCGTCCGTGAGGACATGGTCGTGGACAAGGTCGACGATCAGTGGCGCACCTACTGCTCGGAGACCTGTCACTGGACCGACGCGGTCGCCTTCCGCGACCACTACGACGGCCGGGACACCCCGAACATGGGAAGGCTCACCGGGTTCCGCGAATGGGAGACCCTGCATCACGGCAAGGACCTCGCCGACATCATCGAGGATCTGGGTTACGTCCGCGACGACGGCAAGACCCTCATCCCGCAGCCGCATCTGAATCTGGACCCGAAGAAGATGTGGACGCTCGACGACGTCCGCGGCAACGTCTTCAACAGTCCCAACGTGCTGCTCAACGAGATGTCCGACGCCGAGCGGGACGCGCACATCGCGGCTTATCGCGCCAATCCCAACGGGGCCGTGCCGGCCTGACGGCACGCAGGCGGGCGCCCCTTCGAGTTTGCTCTCAAGCTCGCTGCTCAGGGAGCAGGGGACGCTCGCGAGCTCGCTCCTCAGGGAGCGGTGACGACCGCAAGCCGTCGCCTCCCCCAGCTCCCTGAGGAGCGCAGCATCCCCTCATCCAGACACAGGAGTTCCAGTGGCCGACACACATCACATCAACTTCGCCCCGGTCGACATCGAGATGGAGGTGACCGAGGACGAATCGATCCTCGATGCCGCGTTCCGGCAGGGCATCCACCTGATGCACGGGTGCCGCGAGGGCCGCTGTTCGGCCTGCAAGTCGTACATGCTCGACGGAGACGTCCAGATGGACAACTACTCCACCTTCGCCTGCAACGAGGCGGAGGAGGCCGAGGGCTATGTGCTGCTGTGCCGGTCCTACGCCTACAGCGACTGCGAGATCGAGCTTCTCAACTTCGACGAGGACGAACTCCTCGGCGGCGCACCGATCCAGGACGTGCGCACCCGGGTCGCCGCCATCGAACCGGTGACGGCCGACATCGTGTCGCTCCGTCTCGACGTCGTCGAACCGGAAACCTTCGAGTTCAAACCCGGTCAGTACGTGGATCTCTCGGTACCCGGTACCGAGGAGAAGCGTTCGTTCTCGATCGCGACCACCCAGGCCACTCCGGACAAGCTGGAGTTCTTGATCAAGAAGTACCCGGGTGGCCTCTTCGCCGGTCTCCTCTCCGACGGGCTCTCCCCCGGCGACGAGATCATGATCAACGGGCCGTACGGGTCGTGCACCCTGCGCAACGGCCATGTGCTGCCGATCATCTGCATCGGCGGCGGGGCCGGTATGGCCCCGCTGCTCTCGCTGCTGCGCCATGTCAGCGAGACCGGTCTGAACAGGCCGGTGCGCTTCTACTACGGCGCCCGGACCGCGGCGGATCTGTTCTACCTCGACGAGATCGCCTCACTCGGCGAGAAGATCGCCGACTTCAGATTCGTCGCCTGCCTGTCGGAGTCGGCCGACGGCGCCCCGGACGGCGTCGAGGTCGCCGAGGGAAACGTCACCGACATCGTCAACTCTCGCGAATCCGACCTCGCCCGAACGGAGGTGTATTTCTGCGGCCCCCCACCCATGGTCGATGCGGCTCTCGCTCTCGCCGACCAACATTCGGTCCCCCGGGACCAGACCTTCTACGACAAGTTCACCAGCCCGGCTTTCGACTAGCAGTCGCCGAACGAGGAGGAACGACAGGTATGTCCGCACCCACCGCGCCGAAATCACCACAGCGCGAACGCAGTTTCCCGAGCATCGAATTCACCGACGCCGAGGCCGGCGCCAAGGAATTCCCGAGCAGCAAGAGCCGCAAGTACAACTACTATCAGCCGGCCAAGAAGCGGGCGACGATCTACGAGGACGTCACCGTCGACGTGCAGCCCGACCCGGAGCGCCACCTGACCCAGGGCTGGATCTACGGCTTCGGCAGCGGTCCCGGCGGCTATCCGCAGGAGTGGACGGCCGCGAAGTCGAGCAACTGGCACGCCTTCCTCGATCCCAACGAGGAGTGGGAACAGACCATCTTCCGCAACAACTCGGCGGTGGTCCACCAGGTCGATCTGTGTCTGCAGAATGCCAAGCGGGCCCGCGTGTACGACGGCTGGAATCCTTCTTGGCTCAAGTTCATCGAGCGTAACCTCGGTGCCTGGATGCACGCCGAGAGCGGCATGGGCCTGCACGTGTTCACCTCGATCCAGCGGTCGGCTCCGACCAACATGATCAACAACGCCGTCGCGGTCAGTGCGGCGCACAAGCTGCGTTTCGCCCAGGACCTCGCGTTGTTCAACCTCGATCTCGCCGAGGCCGAGGAGGCCTTCGACGGGTCGGCGCACAAGGAGGTCTGGCAGTCGGCGCCGGAATGGCAGCCGACCCGGGAGGCCGTGGAGCGGCTGACCGCGATCGGCGACTGGGCGAAGCTGTTGTTCTGCACCAACATCGTCTTCGAGCAGCTCGTCGGCTCGCTGTTCCGGACCGAGCTGATCATGCAGGTCGCGGCGCGCAACGGCGATTACATCACCCCGACGATCGTCGGCACCGGTGAGTACGACTACGACCGCGACCTGAACTACACCCGGGCCCTGTTCCTGATGCTCTCCCGCGACGAACAGTACGGCGCGCAGAACCGGGCACTGTTCGGCGAGTGGTTGTCGGAATGGGTGCCGCGCTGCCTCGACGCTGCGCGTGGGCTGCAACCGATCTGGTCGCAGCCGGCGGACAAGTCGGTCACCTTCGCCACGAGCCTCGAGGCCGCGACCGAGAAGTTCCGTGACGTCCTCAAAGCCATCGAAGTCGACATCCCCGAGGAGCTGAACCAATGAGCAGTATGCAATTCGGCGCACAGACCGAGTTCTCCAACATGTGCGGCGTCACCCTGATGAACACGCCCATCGGCCGCGTCGTCGCCGACGTCATGGGCGCCAAGGAGGGTGTCGAACTCACCGAGTACCCGTCGATGATCCGCGTCGACGGCGTCAACCGGCTCGAGTTCGACTACGACGAGCTCACCGACGCCCTGGGTCAGGAGTTCGACGGATCGATCTTCGAGGAGATCAGCTCCACCCACTACGGGCGAATGGTGCACCTCGACGACCGGACCTTCCTGTTCGCGAGCCCCGAGGACGCCGCCGAGTTCATCGGGTTCGATCTCACCGCGTCCAGCTGAGCGCAGGCCCCACCCCCCCCCCGATCTGCGTCGTGGCCGCCGGCGAGGACACCCGGCGGCCACGGCGCACCCCAGAAATCCCCGCCGGCAACAACTCTCGATCCCCGCCAACCCCATCGGATGCAGCCCGCTTCCACCGAGAACGATCAAGGAGTCATCGATGTACGAGAAGAATGGCGACAAGTACTTCATCGTCGACGCACACGTCCACCTCTGGGACGCCCGTGAATCCAATCAGCGCAACATCCACGGCAAGCAGTTCATCGATTGCTTCTACGATTACCACCGCAATCTCAGCCCCGAGGAAGAGGTCTGGGACTACGACACCTACACCTACTACGGTCCCGACCGGCTGATGCGCGACCTGTTCGAGGAGGGCCCGGCCGATCACGCCATCTTCCAGGCGACGATCCTGAAGGACTTCTACGTCAACGGTTTCGCCCAGGTCGACGACTCGCTGAAGCTGTGCGAGGACAACCCGAAGCTGCTCACCTACAACCACGCCTACGATCCCCGCCACGGCGAGGCCGGCCTCGAGCAGCTCCGCAAGGACGCCGACAACATGAACCTCAAGGGCGTGAAGCTGTACACCGCCGAATGGATCGGCGACTCACGGGGTTACAAGCTCGACGACGCCTGGTCACGCCGCTACCTCGAGGAGTGCATCAAACTCGGCATCAAGAACATCCACATCCACAAGGGACCCACCATCCGGCCCCTCGACCGGGATGCCTTCGACGTGGCCGACGTCGACAAGGTGGCCACCGACTACACGGATCTGAACTTCATCATCGAGCACGTCGGCCTGCCGCGGCTCGAGGACTTCTGCTGGATCGCCACCCAGGAGTCCAACGTGTTCGGCGGTCTCGCCGTGGCGATCCCGTTCATCCACACCCGGCCCCGGTACTTCGCGCAGATCATCGGCGAACTCCTCTACTGGATCGGTGAGGACAAGATCCTGTTCGCCAGCGACTACGCGCTGTGGACGCCGCAGTGGCTCGTGGAGCGGTTCGTCGACTTCCAGATCCCGGAGGACATGACCGAATACGCCCCGATCACCGTCGAACAGAAGAAGAAGATCCTCGGCCTCAACGCGGCAGCGCTCTACCCGCACATCGAGGTGCCGGAGGAACTCAAGCTCCCGACCAGCGCCGCCGATCCGGAAGTCGAGGTGGCCGCCGGCGCGAAGGATGTGGTGACGGCATGACCACGATCGCACCTCCCCCCGGTTATGTCGCCGATGCCGCGACGGACCTCGAGCGCGACGTCCTCGCCGCGCTCGACACCGTCCTCGATCCCGAACTCGACCAGCCGATCACCGAACTGAGGTTCGTGCGGTCGATCCTGATCGACGAGGCGGGCGTGACCGTGCACCTGCGTCTCCCGACGTCCTTCTGCTCGCCCAACTTCGCCTACCTGATGGGGTCCGATGCACTCGACGCGCTCGAGGACGTCGACGGCATCGGACAGGTCCGGGTGCTGCTGGACGATCATCACGACAGCGACAAGATCAACGCCGGACTCGACGCCCGTGCCGGATACAAGGGCACCTTCGGCGTCGAGGCCCTCGACAGCCTCGACGAGCTGCGCCTGACCTTCCAGCGCAAGGCGCACACCGCCGCGATGGAACGATGCGTGGCCGCCGAGATCGCTGCCGGTCGGGTCACCGTGGCCGAGGTGGATCGGCTGGCGCTGCGGGATGTACCGCGCGGTCGCCACAAGGCGGCGCTCCTCCGACGCCGGATGGAGCTGGGCCTCAGCATCTGCCCCAACAGCCTCGTCGTCGTCGACGAGGCGGGGCACGCGCTGCCGGCCGACCAGATCCCGATGCGGTTGAGATTCGCACGGTCCGTTCGCATCTCGATGGAGGGCAACAGCCACTTCTGTCGCGGTCTGCTCGCCACCCGCTACGCCGACGACGACGAATGCGACGGGGCCAGCGGCCCCGTCATCACCAACCTCCGCGAAAGCCTTCGCGCACACCCTCGAAGCGAACAGGAGTAAACCATGCGCGCAGTCCAGGTCGTCGGCTATCACGACAAGCTGCAACTCAACGAGGTCCCGGCCCCCGAGATCACCGGGCCGCACGACGTCATCGTCCGGATCGGCGGTGCCGGCGTCTGCCGCACCGACCTGCACATTCTCGAGGGCCAGTGGGAGGCGAAGAGCGGTGTCGCCCTTCCCTACACGATCGGCCACGAGAACGCCGGCTGGGTCGAGGCCATCGGTGACGCGGTCACCAACGTCGCCGTCGGGGACAAGGTGATCCTGCATCCGCTGATCACCTGTGGACTCTGCCGGGCCTGCCGGTTCGGCGACGACGTCCACTGCGAGAACAGCCGGTTCCCCGGCATCGACACCGACGGCGGTTACGCGGAGTTCCTCAAGACGACCGCACGCAGCGTCGTGAAGATCGACGACTCCCTCGAACCCGCCGACGTGGCGGCGTTGGCCGACGCCGGCCTCACCGCCTACCACGCGGCCGCCAAGGTCGCGCGGATGACGCGGCCCGGCGACACCTGCGTGGTCATCGGCGCAGGAGGTCTGGGACACATCGGAATCCAGGTGTTGGCCGCGATCTCCGCCCTGCGGATCGTCGTCGTCGACCGGAACCCGGATGCGGTGGAACTCGCCACGGAGGTGGGTGCCGAGATCGGCATCGTCGCCGACGGAACACATGTGCAACAGGTCCTCGACCTGACGGACGGACACGGTGCCGAGGCCGTGCTCGACTTCGTCGGCGAGGGCGGGGCGACCGCCGAGGGAACCGCGATGCTGCGCCGCGCCGGCAGCTTCTTCGTGGTCGGCTACGGCGAGAACATCGACGTCCCCACCATCGACGTGATCTCCACCGAGATCAACTTCATCGGCAACCTGGTCGGTTCCTACAACGACCTCGGTGAGCTGATGGACCTCGCCGCCCGGGGAAAGGTGAAGCTGCACACCAGCACCTACGCCCTCGCCGATTTCCAGCAGGCACTGGACGATCTCGACGCCGGCCGCGTGCGCGGTCGCGCGATCCTCGTGCCCTGACCCTTCGATTTTTCAGCCGAGAACACCACAGAAAGGCAGGACGACCATGGCCAAGGAGTTGCGCTACAACGCCGAAGCGCGACTGCGGCTCGAGCGAGGAGTGAACGCACTCGCCGACGCGGTCAAGGTGACATTGGGACCGAAGGGCCGCAACGCGGTCCTCGAGAAGCTCACCGGCCCACCGACCATCACCAACGACGGGGTGACCATCGCCCGCGAGATCCAGCTGCGTGATCCGTTCGCCAACATGGGCGCACAGCTGGTCAAGGAAGTGGCGATGAAGACCAACGGGGTTGTCGGTGACGGCACCACCACCGCAACCGTGTTGGCGCAGGCCATGGTTCGCGAAGGTCTGCGCGCCGTCGAGCAGGGCGCCAACCCGATGCGGGTGCGCCGCGGTATCGAGCGTGCGATCAGCACGGTCATCGACGCGCTGTCGGAACAGTCCGTCACACTCGGCGGCCGCAGCGATCTCGAACGCATCGCGACCCTGGCCGCGAGTGACGACGAGGTCATCGGTTCGGCCATCGCCGCCGCGGTCGAATACGTCGGCCGCAACGGCGTCATCACCACCGAGGAGAGCGACACCCTCGGCCTGTCGGTGGACGTCGTCGACGGCATCGAGTTCGACCACGGTTACATCTCCGGGTACATGGTCACCAATCCCGAACGGATGGAAGCGGTTCTGGACAACCCGGTGGTGTTGCTGACGAACAAGAAGATCACCTCGGTGCAGGAGATCATGCCGAGTATCGAGGCGGCCAAGCGCGCCGACCGTCCGCTCGTCGTGCTCGCCGAGGACGTCGACGGTCCCGCCCTGCAACTGCTCGTCGGCGGCAACATGCACAAGACGATGCAGTCGGTGGTCGTCCGGGCACCCGGCTTCGGTCATCGCCGCGTCGCCGAACTCGAGGATCTCGCCGTCGCGCTCGGTGGTCACGTGATCGCCAAGGACACCGGCCTCGAGCTGCACGAGGTCTCCCTCGAACACCTCGGACAGTGCGACCGGATCACCGTCACCGAGGACTCGACCACGATCGTCGGTGCGCGGGGCGACCAGACCCTCGTCGACGCTCGTGTCGCGCAACTCGAGGCGCAGCACGCACGTGCGCGGATCGACGCCGACCGGGACAGCCTGGAGCTACGGATCGCGCGCCTCACCGGCCGGGTCGCGGTCATCCGAGTCGGTGGCGTGACCAGCGTCGAACTGAAGGAACGCATGCTCCGCGTCGAGGACGCCCTGGCGGCGACGCGGGCGGCGGTCGAGGACGGCATCGTCTCCGGCGGCGGAACCGCGCTGGCACAGGCACATCGGGCCCTCGAGGCGCTGGGCGACGTGGGCGGTGACGAGGGCGCCGGCATCGACGTCGTCCGCCGGTCGATGGCCGAACCGTTGTTCTGGATCGCCACCAACGCCGGCTTCGACGGCGAGGAGGTGGTCAAGGTCGTGAGCGGACTGCCCCTCGGCCACGGATTCAACGCGATGACCGGCAATTACGGCGACATGTTCGACGAAGGCGTCATCGACCCGGCCAAGGTCACCAAGGCCGCGCTGGAGAGCGCCGCGTCGATCGCCGCACTGCTGATCACCACCGAGACCGCCGTCGTCGAGGAGGTGTTCACGCATCCGGGCGCGATCGAGGCCCCGGGCTTCGGTGATCTCGCCGAGGGGATGGTGCGGCCCTCCAACATCTACTAGTCCGCCCTCCTCCAAGACCCCGGCGGGGACGTCGTCGCTGCAGCGGCGACGGGGGCCGGTCGCGATTGCAGATTCGTTCTCGGCGTGGATCGCGACCGGCCCACTTCCGGCTGCCCGAAATGTCACCCGTATGCCCCTTGACCAGTACGAATCGGATGAAGACACCTGGTCGTTCACGCGCGTGAACGTAGGCTCGTCCGCTACACTGCCTTGGAATGAGACCTACATCACAGTAGGGAGTTGCGGTCCCGGTGAAGCCCAAGCCAACAGACCAGTCTCGTGAACCCGTCGCCCACGTAGCACGGGCGCGCGAGCGATTCCTCAGCGAAGACGGTGTCGTCGACGATCGCCTGACCGGTGCCGTTCGAGATGCGATCTCGACCTCGTGGCGCCGTTCGCGCTCGTTCAAGGTGCAGACAGACCGGCTGGAACTCCCGTTCGTCCGCGAGCCGAACACCGACAGTCCGCTGATGACCGCGGCCCGGCCGGTGCTGGACCAGCTCGCCACCGACCTCTCGTCGGAACCGGTGAGCATCATCCTCACCTCGCCGGACGGTGTGGTGCTGTCCCGTGCCGCCGGCAGCGGCGAACTCCTCGGCCAGCTCGACGCGGTGTCACTCGCACCCGGTTACAGCTACAGCGAAGAGCACGCCGGCACCAACGGGATCGGCACCGCCCTCGAAACCCGGCAGGCCACCCTCGTCACCGGTGCCGAACACTATGCGGGATGCCTCGCCCAGCTCAGTTGCGCCGGGGTACCTATCCGAAACCCGTTCTCCGGCGGCGTCGTCGGGGCCCTCGACCTCACCGGGTGGGTGGAGAAGGGCGGTTCCCTGCTGCTGTCCCTGGCCAAGTCGGCGACCGTGCAGATCGAACAGCAGATGCTCGCGAACGCCAGCGAAAGCGAATCCCGGCTCCTCTCGGCCTATCTCGCGACCTGTCGGCGCGCACCCCAGATGATGGTCCTCGCCATCGCCGCCGACGTCGTGCTGATGAACCGACGTCTTCGGCAGAGCATCGACCCGCAGGATCAGGTGTCGATGCTCGAGCACGCCGTCGACCAGACCCTTGATGTCGCCGCGGGGCGGCGGGTGAACACGCTGCCCAGCGGCCGCTCGGTACGACTCGCGCCGGTCGTCGAGTTCTCTGACGCAGCGGCCGGCATCGCGGTTTTCCATGTGCACCTGATGGATTCGGCCACCGCCACCTCACCCCAGCGCCGACCCTCGACGGCCTCAATGCTGCCCGGGATCGTCGGCCGCAGCTCATCGTGGCGGCAGGCGAGCGACCGCATCGCCCAGCACGTGGGTGCCGGCCACTGGATCGCGGTGTCGGGCGAACGGGGTTCGGGGCGGTCGGCGGTTCTCCGCGCAGCGGCGGGACAATGCCGGCACGGGACGATTCGCGTGTACGCCGCCGCAGACTTCCAGGACACCGACACCCTCGACAGCTTCGCCGCGGAGCTCGACACGGACGGCTTCGCGATCATCCTGCGCGATGCCGACGAGTTCGACGACGACATGCTGTTCGACGTCGCCGAGGTGATGCAGGGACGCGAGCACGCGGGCTGGCTGGGGATGACCCTCAGCGCCGGCGACGCGACACCCACCCTGGGCGTCACCCTGCTCCCCTTCTTCTCGCACACCATCGAGGTACCGCCACTGCGCCATCGCATCGAGGACCTTCAGGTGCTGGTGCCGGCCATCCTCCTGCAACTCACGCGCGGACGGGAACTCGAGGTCGCGCCGGACGCCATGCGGCAGCTGAGCAAGTACACCTGGCCGGGCAACGTCGCAGAACTCCGGCAGGCGCTACGGGACGTGGTCATCCACCATCGGTCGGGGACGATCACGGCGCAGCATCTGCCGCCGACCTATCGCGCACAGAGCCGGCACACCCTCACCCGCATCGAGGCGCTCGAACGGGATGCGATCGTGCGGAGCCTGGAGGAGAACGGTCGGAACAAGGTCGCGGCGGCCCATGCACTCGGCATCTCCCGGGCGACGATCTATCGAAAGATCAAGGAGTTCGGCATCGACGTGTAGTCGGCGCCGGCACCGGGGATCGGCGGTCGGGATCGGCGGCGGGCAGGTCGGGACGATGCCACCCCCGCCGAATGGCACCGTCCCCGTGACCTGCATCTTCACGCCATAACCGAAGTTATTCACGATCGTGAATCGTCAGTAGTCCATCACGGGCCACACACCTTTACAAGGAGAAGTGACAAGGTGTGATACTCGTAACAACCGTCGAGCGATGGTTAAAAGCGGCCCCTCCAAATAGGGTCGGATACCGAGCGGACGATCGGTAGATGCATGATGAACGGGTGCCCCTGAACGGCACCACAACGGCGGTCCGATCACGAGGAAGTGCGATGGCCACACCCATGTCCCGGCGGGACCTCGAGTTCCTGCTGTACGAATGGCTTGACGTCGAGGCCCTGACCTCCCGAGACCGTTTCGCGGCGCACTCGCGCGACACCTTCGACGCCGTCCTCGAGCTCAGCGCCGACATCGCGATGAAATGCTTCGCCCCGGCCAACAAGATCGGCGACGCCAACGAGCCCTACATCGGCGACGACGGCAAGGTCGTCCTCCCCGACGCGGTGGTGTCGGGCCTCGCCGAGTTCCGCAAGGCCGGCCTCATCGCCGCCTCCTTCGACGAGGAACTCGGCGGCATGCAGCTGCCGACCGTCATCCGGCAAGCGTCCGCGGTGTGGTTCCAGGCGGCGAACGCGGCCATGTCGTCCTACAACTTCCTCACGGTCGGCAACGCCAACCTGCTGGCCGAGTACGCGACCCCCGAACAACGCAACACCTGGGTCCGCCCGCTCGTCGAAGGCCGCTTCGCCGGGACGATGTGCCTGTCCGAACCGCAAGCCGGGTCGTCGCTGGCCGACATCACCACCAAGGCCGAACCGGCCGGCGACGGTACCTACCGGATCACCGGGACCAAGATGTGGATCTCGGCCGGCGACCACGAACTGACCGAGAACATCGTGCATCTCGTGCTGGCCAAAGCGCCCGGTGGCGGTCCCGGCGTCAGGGGGATCTCGCTGTTCATCGTGCCGAAGTTCCTGCCGGACGGCACCCGCAACGACGTCGCCCTGGTCGGCCTCAACCACAAGATGGGCAACCGCGCGACCACCAACACGCTGCTCAACTTCGGCGACGGCACCTTCTCCCCCGACACGACCCCCGGCGCGGTGGGATATCTGGTCGGCGAGGAGCACCGCGGCCTCTCCTACATGTTCCACATGATGAACGAGGCACGCATCGGCGTCGGATTCCTCGCCACCGCACTGGGTTACGCCGGGTACCAGGCGTCGCTGGAGTATGCGAAGGTGCGCACGCAGGGACGCCCCGTCGACCAGAAGGATCCGTCCTCGAAGCCGGTGCCGATCATCGAGCACGCCGACGTCCGGCGGATGCTGCTGGCCCAGAAGTCCTACGTCGAGGGCGCGCTCGCCTTCGAGCTGTACTGCAGCGTTCTCGTCGACCAGGCCGCGACGACCGCCGACGCCGAGGAACGCGCCCGCATCGAGCTGCTGCTCGAGGTGTTGACCCCGATCGCCAAGAGCTGGCCGTCGCAGTGGTGCCTGGAGGCCAACAGCCTGGCGATCCAGGTCCACGGCGGGTACGGATACACCCGTGAGTTCGACGTCGAGCAGTACTACCGCGACAACCGCCTCAACCCCATCCACGAAGGGGCACATGGCATCCACGGCCTAGACCTGCTGGGCCGCAAGGTGATCATGCAGGGCGGTGCCGGTCTGGCACTGCTCGCCGAGACCATCGGCGCGACCGTCGCACGTGCACTCGAGGTGCCGGCCGCCGCCGGATACGCCGAGACCCTGCAGTCGATCGTCGACCGGCTCGTCAAAGTGACCGCACACATCTGGTCGTCGGGCGACCCGAAGCTCGCGCTCGCCAACGCCACGCTCTACCTCGAGGCCACCGGCCACATCGTCATCGCCTGGATGTGGCTCGAACAACTCCTCGCCGCGGACGGCCGGACCGGCGACTTCTATGACGGCAAACGCGCTGCAGCGCAGTACTTCTTCCGGTATGAACTACCGAAGACCGGTCCGCAGCTCGACCTCCTCACCGCGCTCGACCGCACCACCCTCGACGTCGAACCGTCCTGGTTCTGACCACACCCGCCGATCACGGCGCGGCGCCTCTGCGCCGCGTCACCGGAGAAACACGCAAGGGAGACAACGATGTCCGTGATGGATCTGTTCGACACCACCGGCAAGGTGGTCATCGTTACCGGCGCTTCGTCGGGACTCGGTGTCTCCTTCGCCCGCGGCTTCGCCGAGGCCGGCGCCGACGTGGTGCTCGCCGCGCGTCGAGCGGAGAAGCTCGCCGACACCGCTGCCGCCGTGGAAGCGCTGGGCCGCAAGGCTCTTGTCGTCCCCGCCGACGTCTCCGACCCCGAGCATTGCCAGCGCGTCGTCGATGCGGCGATGGAGACCTTCGGCAAGGTCGACGTCCTCATCAACAACGCCGGGACCGGCACCGCCTACCCCGCCACCCGTGAGACCCCCGAGCAGTTCCGGGACGTCATCGACGTCAACCTCAACGGTTCCTACTGGATGGCGCAGTCGTGCGGCCGGGTGATGCAGCCGGGAAGTGCGATCGTCAACATCTCGTCGATCCTCGGCATCACCACCGCCGGGTTGCCGCAGGCGGCCTACGCCGCGAGCAAGGCCGGCGTCATCGGCCTCACCCGGGACCTCGCCCAGCAGTGGGGCGCCCGCAAGGGCATCCGGGTCAACGCCATCGCGCCCGGCTTCTTCGAGAGCGAGATGACCGACACCTACCAGCCCGGCTACCTCGACTCGCAGATGCCGCGGGTCGTCCTGGGCCGCACCGGCCACGGCGAAGAGCTCGCCGCCACCGCGATCTGGCTGTCGTCGGCGGCCGCCGGCTACGTCACCGGCCAGACCCTCGCGGTCGACGGTGGCGTCACGATCACCTAGAAGCGGCACGCGATTGCCGCGGTCGGCGGCGGGGCGGCCCTAGACTGGTCGCAATGGAATCCGCACCCGCTCCCGACAATCCGCTGCATCCCACCCTGCGTGAGCCGGTCAACCAGGTCGATCCGCGTGCCAAGACCCTGTGGCGCGTCGGTCCGCTGATCCTGGGTGTGCCGGCCACCATCGCGGCCATCGTGGTCGCGGTCGTCGTCCCCGACGCACGGTGGGGTGCAACGCTCGCCGCGATCGCCCTGGCCCTGCTGACCGTGTTCTACACGACCGTGGTCCCGTTGTGGCGGTACCGTTTTCACCGCTGGGAGGTCAGCGAGGATGCGGTGTACGCCCAGTCGGGCTGGTTCGTCCGGCACCGGGTGATCATCCCGATCGCGCGCATCCAGGTCGTCGACACCGAGGCCGGACCTCTCGAGCAGCTGCTGAAGCTGGGCAAGCTCACGGTGACCACGGCGTCGTCGGCGGGCACGATCCACATCGAGGGCCTCGACGCCGAACTGGCGCGCGCAACCGCGTCCGACCTGACCATTCGCACCCAGGCGTTCACCGATGACGCAACCTGAGCCGCAGCCCGGCGTCGTGCCGCCGCCCACCCCTGCGTCGGGTCTGCACATCGATGCGCCGGACGAGTGGCATCGACAGTCTCCGTGGATGATGGCGGTGACCGTCGTCGAATCACTCCCCTCGCTGATCCCCGTCCTCATCGCACTTGTCTTCGCCGGCCGAAGCGCGCCCCTGTTGACCCTGATCGCCACCGTCGTGCTCGTGCCGCTGGTGACGGTGGTGCCGTGGTTGACCACCTTCTATCAGGTGACCGCGGAACACGTCCGGGTCCGGAGCGGGCTGATCACCAAGAAGGTCGCCACCGCCCGGCGTGACCGCATCCGCAGCGTCGACCTCACCGCGTCCCTCGTCCACCGCGTGCTGAACCTGCAGAAGGTCACCATCGGCACCGGCGGCGACGAACAGGCGTCGCAGGTCAAACTCCGCGCCGTCACCCTCCCCGAAGCACGGGCCCTGCACGACGACCTGATGCCGACGGCGGGTACCCGTTCTGCCGCAGCAGCATCGGATGAGCATCTCGCTCCGGAAACACCGTCGGCGGCACCCGAGGTGCTGACCAGCTTCCAGAACGCCTGGCTGCGGTACTCCCCGTTCTCGATGGGCGGTCTCGCGATCGCCGCGGCGGTCGTCGGCATCGGCGTCCAGATCGCCAACGACGCAGGCATGTTCGACGAGGGGGTCGGACTCGCGCGCGACGCCTTGGACACCGTGCGGTCGATCCCGCTCGCACTCGTCATCGCCGTGGCCGTGGTGGCGGTGATCCTCGTCGGCTCCGTCCTGTCGGTGGTCGGATACGTCCTGAGCTACTGGGACTTCCGGCTCACCCGGCATCCCGACGGCACGCTGCGCACCGAACGCGGACTGCTGACCACCAACGCAATCAGCTTCGACGAGAAGCGCATCCGGGGTAGCCATCTGACCGAGCCGATCCTGATGCGCCCACTGAAGGGCGCTCGTCTGCAGGCGATCGCGACCGGGGCGACCAAGCATCCGCTGCTGCTGCCGCCGGCACCGATCTCCGAGGCGATGCGGGTGGCCGACCTGGTCACCCACGAACGCTCCGAACTCACCGCCGGGCTGACCGGACACGGCCGCGTCGCCTTCATCCGACGCCTCAACCGGGGCTTCCTCGCGGGTCTGGTGATCCTCGCCGGGATCTCGATCGCGGTCGCCGCCGGTGCGATCCCCGTCCCCTGGATCGCGGTGGGGGTGCTTGCGCTCGCGGGTTCGATCGGCCTCGCCGTCGTCCGGGCCCGACACCTCGGCCACCGCCTCACCACCCGTTCGGTCGTCATCGCACCCCCGACGGTCGCCCGGCAGCGGATCGTCGTCGACCGCGATGGGGTCATCGGCTGGGCGAGCAGGTCGTCGGTCTTCCAGCGCCGGACCGGGGTCTGCACGCTGATCCTCGCGACCGCCGCCGGTTCCGAGCACTATTCGCTCGTCGACGTCGACGAGGCGACCGCCGCGGCGATCACCGCCGACGTGACACCCGACTGGGTGGCGCCGTTCCTCCGATCCTGATCCGGCGCCCGCGGAGGCAACTGGGACGATCGACTGAGACGTTTTCCCAAATCCGTCCGACGCCGTTGCGGCCTGTGGTAGACATCACAACCAGATGAGTCAGCACTGACTGTTCTGGGGTCGATGGAGGGTCGGACAATGTCGGATGACCAGCAATTCCCGGCGAGCACTTCCGGTGGCGGGGCAGCCCGAGAGGGCTTCTCCCGCCGCACGGTTCTGCGGGGATCGGCGGCCGCGGCCGTCCTCGCCGGTACCGCAACAGCACTCCCCCACGCCCACGTACCGTCGGCAGGAGCGGTACCGCGCAGCGGGCGTGGTCGTGGTCGCGACGTCGCCGTCTTCGGCGGCGGGATGTCCGGACTCGCCGCGGCGCACGAGCTCGTCGAGCGCGGCTTCGCGGTGACCGTCTACGAACCCGCATACCTCGGCGGCAAGGCCCGCAGCCACGATGTACCCGGCACCGCGAGCGGAGGTCGTCTGGCCCTGCCCGGCGAGCACGGTTTCCGCTTCTTCCCCAGCTGCTATCAGCACGTGCCGGAGATGATGGAACGAATCCCGGTGGGCCGCAGCAACGTCCGCGACCAACACCTGATCAGCGTCGAATCGGCGACCATCGCTTTCGACGAATCCGGTTACGCCCCGACGACGGCACCGGCATCGCTGCTGGGTCTCGTCGACCACGCGCCGGAGATCGTCACCCTGGAGAACCTGCGCAACGCGATGATGACCGGGCTGAAGTTCGTCGTCGACGTCCCGCTGACCGAACTCGCCTACTTCGTCTCACGTGAACTGGTGATCGCGACGAGCTGCACCGAGCGTCGGATCGGACAGTGGGAGAACCAGTCCTGGATGCAGTTCGTGAAGGCGAAGGGCAAGTCGCGAGCCTATCAGCGGTACCTCGTGGGCGCCCTGACCCGTGCCCTGGTGGCCGCGAAACCCGACTCTGCGTCGGCGCGCACCATCGGGCAGATCGGCCTGGCGCTGACCACCGCCGCCAGCGGCCTGATACCCCAGTACCAGTCCGGTCTGGTGATCGGCGACGTCGACCGAATCCTCAACCGGCCCACCAACCATGCGTGGATCGACCCGTGGGTCGCCCATCTGCGGAGTCGAGGCGTCCGCTTCGTGATGGGGGCGGGCCTGGCGCAGCTGGACGTCGCCCGCGGCCGCATCACCGGCGCCCGATTGACCACCGGCACGACCGTCGAATCCGACTGGTACGTAGCGGCCATGCCGATCGACCGGCTCAAGTCGCTGCTGTCACCGCAGTTGGTCTCCGCCGACCCGACACTCGCTGGTATCCATCGACTCCAGGACGACTGGATGGTGGGTATCCAATACTTCCTGTCCCGGCGGTCGGAGTTGCCGCCCGGCCACATCGCGGCGCTTGGAACCCCGTGGGCGCTGACCGGCCTGTACCAGGCACCACCGTGGAAGGTCGACTTCTCCCGCAAGTACGGCGACGGTCGTGTGAAAGATTGCTTGTCCATTGACATCTCGGAGTGGGAGAAGCCCGGGATCCTGTACGGCAAGCCTGCCAAGCAGTGCACCGAACAGGAGATCGCCCGAGAGGTGTGGGCGCAGATGAGCCGGGCCATGAACGCCGGCGGACGGAAGATCCTGCGCTCCGCGGACATCGTGACGTGGTCGCTGGATCCGGGGATCACGTGGTCGCCGACCATCGGCAACGCGACTCCACTGATGGTCAACACCGCCGGGTCGTACGCGCACCGTCCGAACGCCCACACGAAGATCCCGAACCTGTTCATCGGCGGCGACCACGTCCGCAGCAACATCGACCTCGCCACGATGGAGGGCGCCAACGAATCCGGCCGGCGGGTGACCAACGCGATCATCGCCGCGGCCGACAGTCCCGCGCAGGACGCGACGCTGTTCCCGCTGTGGGAGCTGCCGATGCTCGATCCTCTCAAGCAGATCGACCGTGACCGTTATCGAGCCGGTCTCCCACACATCCTCGACGTGTGAGCAGTCGATCTAGGATCCGGAGGTGACCACCTCCCCCGGTGCCGCGCGTCCCGCCGTCCAGCAACGATCCGGCGTGACACGCACCCGCATCCTCGACGCGGCGATCCGCGTGCTCGTCGATCGCGGCTACTCCGGTGCCAGCACCGTCGCCATCCAGAATGAGGCCGGGGTGAGCCGCGGGCGGCTGCTGCACCACTATCCGTCGCGTGATGCGTTGCTGATGGCGGCGGTCGGGCATCTGGCCAAGACACGAATCGAAGAGCTGCCCAGCCGCGTGGATTGGCCCGACGACCCGATCGCCCGCATCTCGCTGGCCACCGACGTCGGATGGTCGACGTTCCATCAGCCGTACTTCGTGGCATCGATGGAACTGTGGGTCGCCGCCCGCACCAACGAGAACCTGCGCACCGCGCTGCTGCCGACCGAACGCGAGATCGGCAAGACCGTACGCGAGGCGGTCGCCGGTTTCCTCGGACCGGACCTGACGTCGTCGCCGCGGTATGCCGACCTCTACCCGATCCTGTTCACGAGCATGCGCGGTGCAGCGACGACCTACCTGATCGATCGCCGCGACCCCGCCACCGATCCGCACCTGCGGCTGTGGAAGGACCTGACGCGGATCTACCTGATGGAGGGCTGAGGCGGGGGCCACCCCCGCCTACCTGTTCCCGCTCAATCGTTTCCGTCCCGCGGCATCGTCTCCTTCCCGCGGGCGCCAGCCGGCGAGCGGGAAGGAATCAGTCACGCGGGAAGGTCGACTCGCAAGCACTTCGGCTACTCAGCCGCCGGTCGGGAGGGCGTCGAGCAACCGGTCGACAAACACCGCCTGCGCGGGGTTGAGCTTCCTCTTCGCGGTCTCGGGGTCGAACCACTCGGCGCGGTCGATCTCCGGGAACGACTGCATGCGGCCCGACCGCGGCGGCCACGCCATCTCGAAGGCGTTGCTGACGACGGTCGTCACGTCGAGATCGCCTTCGACCGCGAACCCGATCACGGTCTTCCCGCTCTTGAGTTTCACCTCGCCGAGGTCGATGTGCGGGCCGTCGGGCACCGGGCTGCCGATCTCCTCGAGGTACTCGCGTCGCGCCGCATCCCACTCCGACTCGTCGGCGTCGAGCAGACCCTTCGGAATCGACCATGACCCCTCGTCGGGCTTGCGGGCCCAGATCGGGCCGCCGGGATGAGCGAGGAGGAGTTCGACGCCGCCCGAATCAGCGCGCCGGAACAGCAGGACCCCCGCGCTGCGTCGAGTCTTGGAAACGGTCACCGATACATCTTCGCGCCAAACACCGACGGCGGGTTGTCACGCCGCGGTTCGTGACCCGGCGAGCCGACGTTCCCGGATGTCGGGAACCAGAAGCGTCAGAACCGCGCCCACCAGGGCCGGACCCGCCAGGACATGGAAGACCGCGTCGAGGCTCCGTGGAGACCAGCAGTGTGGAACACCTCGTCAGGCATGACCGTCAATGAGGCTTGGCATAGTTGCTCGCCCCGTAGAAGTCGACGGTGACCACCGGCTCGTCGCCGACCACCCACGCGTCGTGGCCGGACGGCAGTGACGTGATCTGTCCGGGCCCGGCATCGAACTCGGTGCCGTCGGCCATCACGATGTGCAGCGTTCCGGCCACGTGGTACTGGAAATGCGGGGCCTCGCAGAGTTCGGTGCCGGCGACCGGTTTGACGTCGACCGACCATCGCCAGCCGGGCTGCAACTCCAGTCGACCGATCTCGGAATCCCCGACGTTGAGCACGCTCATCCGGCCGTGGCCGAAGGTGCGGACCTCGTCGGGTTCGGCGAAGTCGCGGTGTTCGGTGCGATGTTCGGTGCCGGTCATGATTCCTCCTACGGGTCGACATCGACGGGCACCTCTGACGCTACGAACCCGAGCTTGCGGTTCGGTCGCGGTCGGCGCACGATCCGGCGCTGGTGAGGGCATGCGGGGCGCCGCGTCCGAGACACGCCGGGACGGAGACCGGACACCGCCCCGACCTCGCCGGAATCGGCATATCGTTGTACGCATGGCCTCCAGACTCGACCCCGAGGAATCGGCTCCCGACGACCGCATCGTCGACCCCGACGTGCCGCACGAATGGCCGCACGCGTCGGCCTTCGCCTTCGGCGATTCGACCCCGATCGGCGAGACCGACCGGCTGGTCCGTGAACGTGCGGCATACGAGGCCGCCGGCCACGCCGACCACAACCGCGGCCACGCGGTGGGCGGCTCCGACGGAAGCACCGAGGGGCAATAGATGGAGGTCTTGTCCAGCCGGGTGCTGCTGCTCTCGCCCGACCCCGAACGCCTGCAGGCCTTCTACCGTGAGCAGCTGGGCCTACCGGTTCACCGCGAGTACCCCGGCGGCATCGTGTTCTTCGCCGGTAACGGGCTCATCGAGATCTCCTCGCACATGAAGACCGACGCGCCGGACCCGTCGAGCAACGCGGCGCTCTGGCTGCAGGTGCGCGACGCCGAGGCCACCGAGAAGCAGTTCCGCGACCGTGGGGTGAGCGTCACACGCGGGCCGCGCACCGAACCGTGGGGCTTGATCGAGATGCATGCCGACGACCCCGACGGACGCCGGATCATCGTCGTGGAGATCCCCGACGATCACCCGCTGCGCAAGGACACCCGCTAGCCGGAGGGCGTCGGCGGTGATGAAACCGGCAGGACCGGGCATGACAAACTGGATCGCATGAGTTCCTGGAACGCGCCCACCTGCGCGAGCGGCCTGAACGCAACCGTCGAGCTGCCCGGTTCCAAGTCCATCACCAACCGCGCGCTGGTCCTCGCCGCGCTCGCCGACGGCCCGTCGACCGTCCGCGGAACCCTCCGCAGCCGCGACACCAACCTCATGCTGGGCGCTCTGGAGGCACTCGGTGTGCAGGTGCGCATCGACCCCGCTGCGGAGACCACCGTCTCCCTGACCCCCGGGCCGCTTCATGGCGCCGACATCGACTGCGGTCTCGCCGGAACGGTGATGCGGTTCCTGCCGCCGCTCGGCGCGCTGGCCGCCGGCCCGGTGCGCTTCGACGGCGACCCGCAGGCCCGCGTGCGGCCGCAGACCACGATCCTCGACGCCCTACGCGGGCTCGGGGTGGCGATCGAGGGAGATCGCCTGCCCTTCACCATCGACGGCACCGGGCGGGTGCGCGGTGGCGAGGTCACCATCGACGCGTCGGGGTCTTCGCAGTTCGTCTCGGGTCTGCTGTTGTCGGCGGCCCGGTTTGACGAAGGGCTGGTCATCCGCCACGTCGGACCGCCCGTCCCGTCGACGCCGCACATCGACATGACCGTCGAGATGCTGGCGACCGCCGGCGTCGAGGTCGACACCTCCGAACCCGATGTCTGGCGCGTGTCGCCCGGTCCGATCCGGGCCGTCGACTGGACCGTCGAACCCGACCTGTCGAATGCGGCCGCGTTCCTGGCCGCCGCCGCGGTGACCGGCGGAGAGGTCCGCGTGCCGTACTGGCCGGCGGTCACCACGCAGCCCGGCGCCCGCATCGCCGACGTCCTGGCCGCGATGGGATGCACCGTCGAGCACCTCGACGGCACGCTGACCGTCCGCGGCCCCGCCGTGCTGAAGGGTGTGAACCTCGACCTGCGCGACATCGGTGAGCTGACGCCGACCATCGCCGCCCTGTGCGCTCTTGCCGACGGCGAATCCGAGCTGAGCGGTATCGCCCACCTGCGCGGTCACGAGACCGACCGGCTGGCGGCCCTCACCGCCGAGATCACCCGGCTCGGAGGGACCTGCGCCCAGACCGAGGACGGTCTCCGGATCACCGGGACGAGCCTGCACGGCGGGACCTGGGAGTCCTACGCCGATCACCGCATGGCCACTGCCGGCGCCATCATCGGACTCGTGACCCCCGGCGTCGTGGTCGACGACATCGAGACGACGAGCAAGACGCTGCCCGACTTCCCCGGTATGTGGCAGCAGATGATCGGGCACCATTGAGCCGCCGGGCGGCGAGTTACGACGAATCCGATGTGAGGGTTCGTCCCGGCAAGGGCACCCGTCCTCGCACCAAGACCCGCCCGTCCCACGACGACGCCGAGCAGGGCATGGTCGTGTCAGTCGATCGCGGCCGCTGGGGTGTCGTCCTCGGCGGCGATCCTGACCGTCGCGTCGTGACGATGCGCGCGCGAGAGCTGGGCCGGACCCCCATCGTCGTCGGTGACGACGTGTCGGTGGTCGGTGATCTCTCCGGAAAGCCCGACACCCTGGCGCGGATCGTGCGTGTCGCCGAGCGTCGAAGTGTGTTGCGCCGCACCGCCGATGACTCGGACCCGTACGAACGGATCGTGGTCGCCAACGCCGACCAGTTGCTGATCGTCACCGCAATGGCCGACCCGCCACCCCGTACCGGATTCGTCGAACGCGCGCTGGCGGCGGCCTACGTCGGCGGCCTGTCCCCCATCCTGTGCCTGACGAAATCCGACCTCGCCGACCCGACCGAGTTCACCGCCGCCTTCGCCGACCTCGAACTTCCCGTCATCCGGGCCGGGCGCGACGATCCGCTCGACGAGATCCTCGCGACGCTGCAGGGCCGTATCACCGCGTTCATCGGACACTCCGGTGTCGGCAAGTCGACGCTCGTCAATCGTCTTGTGCCCGATGCCTATCGAGCAACCGGCGTGGTGTCCGGGGTGGGTAAGGGGCGGCACACCTCGACCCAGTCGGTCGCCTTGCCGCTACCCGGCGACAGCGTCCCGCGCGGTTGGGTCGTCGACACCCCCGGAATCCGGTCGTTCGGACTCGCCCACGTCGGAGCCGACGACATCGTTGCCGCCTTCGACGATCTCCAGGATGCCATCGCCGAATGCCCCAGGGGCTGTACACATCTCGGCCCGCCGGCAGATCCGGAGTGCAAACTCGACGGACTCGGTGGACACTCCTACCGTCGCGCGATGGCCGTGCGACACCTACTCGTCGCGGTCGGCGGCGGACTCAGCGCCGACGACGCCGCGCCCGAAGCTCCCGAATCGCGGCCTTGAGGCCGGTTGCCCGCGGCATCCCGGCAAAGCGCTTCTCCGACGCCGTCTCCGGCGCATCGTCGGAGGTCGCACGGAGGAACCGATCGGGCAGCGACAGCTTGTTGATCGTGCGCAGCGTCTGGAAGTACTGCACCGCAAGCGGACCCGTGGTGTAGGGCAGGTCGTACTTGTCGCACAGCGCTCGGACCCGAACGGCGATCTCGGCGTAGCGGTTGCTCGGCAGATCCGGATAGAGATGATGCTCGATCTGGTAGCAGAGGTTACCGCTGAGGAAGGCCATCGCCGGCCCGGCGTCGAAATTCGCCGTCCCGAGCATCTGCCGCAGATACCACTGCCCCTGTGTCTCGTTCTCGAGGATGTCCGCAGTGAACTTCTCTGCCCCGTCCGGGAAGTGGCCACAGAAGATCACCACATAGGCCCACAGGTTGCGGATCAGGTTCGCGGTGAGGTTCGCCGTCAGCGTGTGTGTGAAGTTCGGACCGGACAACGCCGGGAACAACACGTAATCCTTCACGATCTGCTTGCCGACCTTACGGGCGAACAACTTGAGCTGCGGTCTCGCGATCTCCTTGGGCTTGGCACCCGAGATGACGTCCTTCAGATCCAGGTCGTGCAGACCGATCCCCCACTCGAACAGCGCCGCGAGCACGACGTTGGTCAGCGGCTGCAGAAGCAGCTTGGGCTGCCACGGATCGTCCCGGGTGACGCGCAACGTCTTGTAACCGACGTCGTGGTCCATGTCGAGAACGTTGGTGTACTTGTGATGGATGTAGTTGTGGGAATGCTTCCAGTGCGGCGAGGCGCACACCATGTCCCATTCCCAGGTGGTCGAGTGGACCTCCGGGTCGTTCATCCAGTCCCACTGCCCGTGCATCACGTTGTGCCCGAGCTCCATGTTCTCGATGATCTTCGAGAGAGCGAGCGCGCCGGTACCGAGCAGCCAGAGCGGCCGCGAGCGGCTGCCGAGCAGCGCGACGCGTCCGGTCACCTCGAGCGCGCGGTGCGCCAGGATCGTGCGTCGCAGGTACTTGACGTCACGCATCCCCCGATCCGCCTCGATCTCGCGGCGAAGGGTGTCGAGTTCGGCACCCAGCGCCTCCACGTCGGCGTCGGTCAGATGCGCGTACTCATTGATGTCAGTGATGGCCATTGAGCCCCATTATGCCGACCTTTTCGATTCCCTGCCCCGGCGCGGGGTCCGACCACCCGCCATCGCCGATCAGGCGGCGGCCTCGTCGTCACGCGTCGCACGCAGCGGCGTCACCACGGCACGTCCGCGACCGGCGCGACGACGCTCACGCAGCCCGGCGATGGCCGAGCGCAGTCCGCGACGGGTACCGGTCTGCTCGTCGATGGTGGCCCGCAGCCGGGCACCCTCGGGCAGCCCCTGCTTGAAGCGGCGCTCCGACGCGGTCTCCGGCGCGTCGTCGGCGGTCGCCTTGAGGTACTTGTCCGGCAGCGACAGCTTGGCGATGGTCCGCCACGTCTTGGCGTACTGCACCGGGAACGGACCCGAGGTGTAGGGCAGGTCGTACTTGTCGCACAGCGCGCGCACCTTCACCGCGATCTCGGCGTACCGGTTGCTCGGCAGGTCCGGGAAGATGTGATGCTCGATTTGGTACGACAAGTTGCCGCTCATGAACGCGAGAACGAAACCGGAGTCGAAGTTGGCGCTGCCCAGCATCTGGCGCAGGTACCACTCGGCCTGGGACTCGCTGTCGATGTCCTGCTTGGTGAACTTCTCCGCACCGTCGGGGAAGTGCCCGCAGAAGATGACGGCGTTGCTCCACACGTTGCGGATGACGTTGCCGAGCGCGGTCGCGGTGGCCGCCTTGCGGTAGGCGTTGACGTAGCCGACCTTGTGCCCGGTGGTCGCACTGACCAGCGCCGGGTAGGCGAGGTAGTCCTTGGCGACCTGCTTGCCGATCTTCGACAGCACGTCGGCGACGTCGCGCTTGTACTGTTCCCGTTCCTCCGGCGTCCGTCGCTTCTTGCCCAGCTCGAGGTGCTGCACGGCGACGCCGTACTGGAACGCCAGCGCGAGGATCGTGTTGTAGACGAGGTTGCCGTAGTTGAACGGACGCCAGCGCTGGTCGCGGGTGACGCGCAGCAGGCCGTAGCCCACGTCGTCATCCATGCCCAGCACGTTCGTGTACTTGTGATGGATGTAGTTGTGGGTGTGCTTCCAGTGCGCCGACGGGTCGGTGTTGTCCCACTCCCACGTCGAGCTGTGCACCTCGGGATCGTTCATCCAGTCCCACTGCCCGTGCATCACGTTGTGCCCGAGCTCCATGTTCTCGACGATCTTCGCCACGCCGAGCGCACCAGCGCCGGCCCACCAGAGCGACTTCTTGGTGGAGCCGAAGAGCAGTGCGCGTCCGGCGAGCTCGAGGCCACGCTGGAAGCGAATGGTGTTGCGGAGATAGCGGGCGTCACGTTCACCCCGGCTGGCCTCGACCTCCGCGCGGATCGCATCGAGCTCGGCGCCGAGTGCCTCGACGTCCGCCTCGGACAGGTGTGCGTATTCGGGGATGTCCGTGATCGCCATACGTGTGGTCCCTTCGCAGGTGGGATGGGTCTCGGTGGGGGTCGACGACGACCTCTACACCGACCGGCTCACGCCGGATCTTCCGACCCTTACGTTTCCGTAACTTACGCAAGCGTAGGTTACGGGGCGCGGGTGTGTCCAGCGGTGAGCCGCCCTGACGGCACGGTTTTTTGCGCGGGGGGTCGACAGGCTCAACCGGCAGGGTGGGCTCGACCGGCAGGGTGGGCTCAACCGGCGGAAACCGGCGGGATCAGCTGTCCGCGGCCTCACGGTAGTCGTCGATGAACAGCTCGAAGCCGATGAGATCCTCGAAGACACCGTCGGAGCGGGCGGCGAGCTTCTGCCTGCTGACCTCGCGGAAACCGGCTGCGCGGGCGAGCTTCTTGCTGCCCTCGTTGCTGTCGGCGGCGAACAGCGTCAGCCGCCGGAAACCGAACTTCTCGAACGCATATCGCACGGACGCCGGAAACGCTTCTGCCAGCACGCCTTTCCCGCGCGCTTCGGGATGGGTGTAGAAGCCGGCCTCGGCGCCGGTGACCTCGTCGATGTGCAGGAGGGTGATGTCGCCCAGGTAGTCGTCGGTCTCGAGGTCGGCGACGGCCCATGTGCAGGTGACGCCCTGCGCAGCGGTCCACCACTTGCGCAGACGTTCGGCCGCCGCGTGTTCGAGCTCCAGCGGGTCGGGCCGCGCGAAGAGGTACTTGCGGGAGGTCGGGTCGTCGAGGGTCTCGCGGATGCGTGGGTCGTCGTGCTCCGCGAGGGGCCGGAGGCGGAACCGCTCGGTCTCGAAGACGTCGGTGCGCCACTCGGTCTGCGGCTCCCGTGCGTCGTCTGCTCGCAGCGAGCCGACCCACGCGTCACGGATGTGGCCGCGGACCTCGACCCCGTCCGGGACCGCGGCGTCGAGCCGGAATCCGCAGGAGTGCGCGACGCGCAACGCGTCGATGTTGCCGGCGACCGTCGTCCAGCGGACGACCTCCTTGCCGGCCTCGGTGAAGGCATAGTCGACCGCGAGCAGGACGGCGCGTTTCATCACGCCCCAGCCGCGGGCGTCGGGATGGAGGTCGTAACTGAGCCTGCTGAGCGGGCCCTCCCCGGCGAGGTCGACGGTGCCGACGAACCTGCCGTCGAACTCGACGGCCCACAGCATGCGGGTGCCGTCCGCCCAGGATCTGGGTGCGTAGTCGAGGGCGAATCTCTCGGCGGCGGCGCGACTGTAGGGCGCCGGGATGGGTGTCCACCGCATCATGGCCTGGTCGGCCGCGAGCTCGACCATGCGATCGAGATCTCGGGGCTCATGAGGCCGCAGCGTCACCCCGCCGTCGGTGAGGACGGGGACGTTCTCGGGAACCGGGACCGCGGCTTTCACCGGTCAGCCCTCGCGCCGAACCGGACGCCGAACAGGACGGGATCCATCACTGTGACCAAGCACGTTTTCGAGCGTACCGGCAGTTCCCGGGGCGGCGCCGGGTCAAGAGCGAAGAAGGTGGTCAGACGTCCAGCGTGCAGTCGCCCGCGGCCGCACTGATGCACGTCTGGATGCGTTCGCCCTCGACGTGCTCGACACCGGAGCGCAGATCGCGCACGCAACCCTTGTCGAGCATCACCACACAGCTTTGGCAGATCCCCATCCGGCAGCCGAACGGCATGATCTCACCCGCGGCCTCACCGGCCTCGAGGAGGGTGGTCGCGCCGTCGACCTCGGCTGTCTTGCCCGACCGCTTGAACGTGACCGTGCCGCCCTGTGCACCGACCACACCGCGTTCGAGGGCGAAACGTTCGATGTGGAGATGGTCGGTCAGGTCGTCATCGGAGTAGAGACGATGCAGGCCGTCGAGGAATCCTGCCGGTCCGCAGGCCCAGGTCTGGCGTTCGCGCCAGTCCTCACACAGGGACGGCAGCACCTCCGGGGTGACCTTGCCCGCGCTGCGGGTGTACTGGACGTGGAGGTCGATGAGGCCGGAGGCCGCCATCGCCTGCAGTTCGTCGGCGAAGAGCAGCTCGGCCTCGGTGGGCGTCGAGTGGATGAGGCGGATGTCGGTGCTCTGCTTGCGCTGCCGGACGGTCCGCAGCATCGAGATGATCGGCGTGAGGCCGCTGCCGGCCGTCGCGAACAGGATCTTCGCGGGCAACGGGTCGGGCAGGACGAACTCGCCGCGCGGTGCGGCAAGACGCACGACGGTGCCCGGCGTCAGGCCGTTCACGAGGTGGGTCGACAGGAAGCCCTCGGGCATCGCCTTCACGGTGATGGCGATGGTCTTGTCGTTCGCCGACGCATCAGGGGTCGAGGTGAGCGAGTACGAACGCCACGTCCAACGGCCGTCCATGAGCACACCGATGCCGACATACTGGCCGGGCGCGTAGTCGAACGAGAACCCCCAGCCCGGACGGATCCGGATCGTTGCGGTGTCCTCGGTCTCCCCCCTCACCGAGATGACCTTGCCCCGCAGCTCACGGGCCGACCACAGCGGGTTGGCGAGATGCAGGTAGTCGTCGGGGAGCAACGGCGTCGTGATGCGGGTGACCGCCGCACGAACCCACTGCGCACCGCGGCTACGCGCCGCGACCCCGACCACCGGTTCTTCGAATCGCTCGAGCAGACCCAACTCACACACCGCCTTCGACGTCTCCGAACACTGCGCCTGACACTCTAACCTACGCAACCGTAGGTTAGCGCCATCGAGGAGTCGACCGGTCTCAGAGCAGTTCCAGCAGGAACGGCAGCTCCTGGGTGGCGTACCAGGCGAGGTCGAAGTCCTCGATGTCGCCGACAGCCAGTTCGGCGTCCAGGTCACCCATGTCGGCGGCATCGATGACGACCACCGCGGCACGCACCTTGTCCTCCGCCTCCTTCACGTCGACGTGGACCGAGGCGACCGCCGAGAGCGGGATCGTCCCGCCGACCTTGACCACCGCATCGTCGAGATCGGGACGCAGTTTCACATCCTCGACGTCGGCGGCGACGACCACGCGACGCGGCGGCAGCGACGGGGTGACGCCCGGCTTCGTCACCGCCTCGTCCGCGGCGAGATCGCGCTCGGCCTCGGCGTCGCCGGATTCCGGCGCCTCCCCGGCGAGAAGACGCAGCGACGCCCGGGCAGCCTCCCGCATCGCCACCTCCGAGAGCTCCTCGTCGTCGCCCGAGACGAACGCCTCGCGCAATGCCGGGGTCAACGCGAACCCGGTGCCGCCGATCGGCCGGAACTCGCCTTCGGAGTTGAGCTGCATCAGCATTGCCAACGTCGCCGGCAGGTAGACCCTCATTCGACCATCGCTCTCATACGACGACCGCTCAACGCGGTCCGATTGCGGTACCCGCTCACCTTAGCCGCGCCCCCGACTCAGTCGGTGGTCAGCAACTCCTCGAAGGACTCGGTGACGTAGTCCGCCAGCACGGGCAGGTCGGGGATGACGCCGCGGTCGGCCATGAACGAGAACTGCAACCGGTCGCCGTATTCGACGATGCTCACCGCAAGTGCCCTCTGCGAGACGAGAACCGGGATGTAGAAGATCTCGCGGACCGGCACGCCGAGCACGAACCGGTCGGCAACCGGGGCGGTGCTCATCGCCACCGGGACGTTGTACCCGCGGCTGTCGAGCGACCGGAACGCGCGCGAGCTGAAGTCGGCGAAGGGCACGACGCCGAGCTCCGGGAACAGTGGGCTCGGCCCGGTGCTCATCCGCCGCGACGACTGCGCATAGCGCTCGGCGAGGCCGGCGACCTGGGCGAGACGCACCGTCGGATTCGACTCCCCGACAGGCAGGTCCGTCACGAAACTCGGTTTGCCGACGTTGATCCAGCCCGGTTCCGCCTCCGCCTCGACCTCCACCCCGGGGTCTCGCGGCGACAGCGGGATCACCACGCGGACGGTGTCGGCCGGCACGGCCGCCGGATCGACCGACAGCATCCACCGGCGCACCACACCCGAGATGATGGCGAGTTCCACGTCGTTGACGGTGCAGTTGTGGTGGTCGGCGATCTTCGCGCAATCGCGGCGAGGGACCGACGCCGTGGTGAACGTGCGGGTCGTCGTGCCCGTGTTGTTGAGCGGGCTGCGCGGCGCGTGGTCGGTGAGCTGGCCGACGACGTCACCGGCCCGGCGGACGGTCCGGCCGACCACCGACCGCACCTCGGAGACCAGGCCGTTGCCGTGCACCACGGTCTCGACGAGGTCGCCGGGACGCGCCATCGCCTCTGCGAGTGCACCCACGACCAGGTTCGCCGACCCCGGCGGCGAGCCGGGCATCCACAGCTCCTCGGGCAGCTCCTCCGGCTCGACGGTGGGGTCGCAGATGACCTCGCTGATCTCCGGGTGGTCCGGACCATCGATCAGACACCGGTGCGACTTGGTGAGGATCGCGAGCCGGCCATCGGCCAGGCCCTCGATCAGGTACATCTCCCACAGCGGCCTGGTGCGATCCAGCGGCCGGGACATCACCCGGGATATGAGCTCGGCGAGATCCGCGGGCCCACCGGGCCGCGGTAACCCCGAGCGCCGGATATGGAAGTTGATGTCGAAATCCCGGTCGTCGACCCACACCGGGCGGGCCAGTCCGAGCGTGACCTCACGGACCACCTGCCGATACCGGGGCGCCAGCTGGAGCCGGTTCTCGACCAACGACACCAGCGACTGGTAGTCGAGCGCGGGTCGAGGGGACGCGGCCAGGGCCCCGTTCTCCCCGGGCGTCGGGTCGCCGGACTTCTTCCCCTCGCCGACACAGGGGTCCACGACCAGCAACGCCCCGAGATGCGTCGTCGACCGGGAATCGTCGAGGAAGTAGTACATCGCGTCGCGCGGCGACAAACGGTTCACCACGCCGCCGATCCTAGCCGTCCAGCTGCGTCGGGGCCGGACTCGACGGGGTCAACAGAACTCGAGCGCCACGAGCTGCCAGCGGTATTCGACCCGACCGAGACCGGTTCGCGCACCGGCGCCGCCGGGGCGTGGATCGCTCCCACGCACACGGCACGGTTTGCGCTCCACGCGCCCGGCAAAGGCCCGGACGCGCCCACCGCTGAGATAGGAGCCGAACACCTCGGCCGCACTGGTGTCGCACAGCTGGACGTGCACACGCTGGAGGACCGTACCGCGAGCGGATGGCCCCCCGGGGGGACCGGTGGTTTCGGCCACCCGGAAGGCGTCGTGACGAACCAGCGCGGCCACCTGATCGGCGATCGACGGCGACACAGAGTCACCGAGATGAGCTATCCCCCTCCGACGGTCGAAGACCTCGAAGAGGAGTCGCGACGTGGCCACCGTGAATCGCCTGGCCTCCACCGCGGCAGCCAGGGTCTTGCGCGATGGTCCCGCACCGGGGCGCGGCCGAGGGAACACCGCGCTTACCGTCCCGGAACCGACCGCCCCGGCACCCATCGCACCGGGCCCGGCCGGCTCATACGTCGGGGCGGGCAGTACCCGGACCCGCGGCGTCCGTGTACCGACAGGAGGAGCGGAGGTGAGTGTCTTCATGGGGATTGGACGCAGCCACTCCCTGTCGGGTTCCGCTTTCTCCCGAATTTTTTCAGCGACGCTGTTTCTTGGCCTTCGGCGGCTTCGGACGGCTGCCCTTCGTGTTCGCCCGCGCGGCCGCGCGTCGCTCACGCCGACTGGCCGAGTCGGCGGTACCGGCCAGTTCCTCCTCTTCGGAGTGGACGACCGTGCCGCCACCCTCATCGGGGCCGGAGAACGTCATCGGCACTTCGCCGTTGGAGGCCCCGGAGCCACGCAGGGCTGCGGGGACCTGCGAACCGGCGTCAGCCGCCGGCGCGGGTGCGGGTGCACCCGCACCGACCGCGGCACGGAGATCGGCGGCGGTGGGCAGCGGCGGTTGCGGAGCCGGCTGCTCGGTCTGGACCTGAGCATTGAACAGGATGCCGAGCGCTTCCTCCTTGAGGCCCTCGAGCATGCCGTTGAACATGTCGAAACCCTCGCGCTGGTACTCGACCACCGGATCGCGCTGCGCCATCGAACGCAGGTGGATACCCTCGCGCAGGTAGTCCATCTCGTACAGGTGGTCGCGCCACTTGCGATCGAGGACGCTCAGCAGGACGCTGCGTTCGAGCTGGCGCATGGCGCCCTCACCCGCGATCTCGTCGATCGCCTTCTCGCGCTTGTCGTAGGCGGCCTTCGCGTCGGCGACGAGGGTCTCGCGCAGCTCTTCGGCCGAGATGTCGTCGCGCTCACCGTATTCCGTCTCGCCCACGACCCCCTTGGGGTCGAGTTCGATCGGGTACAGGGTGCGCAGTGCGGTCCACAGCTCGTCGAGATCCCAGTCCTCGGCGTAACCCTCGGCGGTCGCACCCTCGACGTACGCGCTGACCACGTCGTCGATCATCTGCTTGACCTGCTCGTGGTGATCCTCGCCCTCGAGGATCTGACGACGCTCGGCGTAGATGATCTTGCGCTGCTCGTTCATGACCTCGTCGTACTTGAGGACGTTCTTGCGCATCTCGAAGTTCTGCTGCTCGACCTGGGTCTGAGCGCTGCGGATGGCCTTGGTGACCATCTTGGCCTCGATCGGCACGTCGTCGGGCAGACGGCTCATGATCGCCTCGAGCGCACCGCCGTTGAAGCGGCGCATCAGTTCGTCGGCGACGGACAGGTAGAACCGCGACTCACCCGGATCGCCCTGACGACCGGAACGGCCGCGCAGCTGGTTGTCGATTCGGCGGGATTCGTGCCGCTCGGTGCCGAGCACGTACAGGCCGCCGGCCTTGCGGACGGCCTCGGCCTCCTCGGCGGCCTTGGTGCGCGCGACCTGGATGGCCTCGTCCCAGGCGGCCTCGTACTCGTCCGGGGTGTTCACGGGGTCGAGTCCGGCCTTGCGCAGGCGGGTGTCGGCGATGATGTCCGGGTTGCCGCCGAGCACCACGTCGGTACCGCGACCGGCCATGTTGGTGGCCACCGTGACCGCGCCGAGGCGACCCGCCTCGGCGATGATCTGGGCTTCCTGCTCATGAAACTTTGCGTTCAGGACGCTGTGCGGGATCTCGCGCTTCTTCAGCTGTCGGGACAGGTACTCCGAGCGCTCGACGCTGGTGGTACCGATCAGCACCGGTTGGCCGATCTGGTGGCGCTCGACGATGTCGTCGACGACCGCGGCGAACTTCGCCTCCTCGGTCTTGTAGATCAGGTCGCCCTGGTCCTTGCGGACCATCGGCCGGTTGGTCGGGATCGGCAGCACACCGAGCTTGTAGATCTGGTCGAACTCGGCGGCCTCGGTCTCGGCGGTGCCGGTCATGCCCGACAGCTTGTCGTAGAGGCGGAAGTAGTTCTGCAGGGTGATCGTGGCGAGGGTCTGGTTCTCGGCCTTGATCTCGACTCCTTCCTTGGCCTCGATCGCCTGGTGCAGACCCTCGTTGAAACGGCGGCCGTCGAGCACACGACCGGTGAACTCGTCGACGATCAGGACGTCGCCGTTGCGGACGATGTAGTCCTTGTCACGCTGGAACAGCTCCTTGACCTTGATGGCGTTGTTCAGGTAGCTGACCAGGGGCGAGTTGGCGGCCTCGTAGAGGTTGTCGATGCCGAGACGGTCCTCGACGAACTCGACGCCGGCCTCGTGCACGCCGATCGTCTTCTTCTTGATGTCGACCTCGTAGTGGACGTCCTTCTCGAGCAGCGGCGCGATGCGCGCGAACTCGGTGTACCACTTGCTCGACCCCTCGGCGGGGCCCGAGATGATCAGCGGGGTGCGGGCCTCGTCGATGAGAATCGAGTCGACCTCGTCGACGATCGCGTAGGCGTGGCCGCGCTGGACGAGGTCGGCGAGCGAGTGCGCCATGTTGTCGCGCAGGTAGTCGAAGCCGAACTCGTTGTTGGTGCCGTAGGTGATGTCGGCGGCGTAGGCCTCGCGGCGCGCGGCCGAGGACATGCCGGTGAGGATCACCGCGGTCTCGAGGCCGAGGAAGCGGTGGACGCGTCCCATCCACTCCGAGTCGCGCTTGGCGAGGTAGTCGTTGACGGTGACGACGTGGACGCCCTCACCGGAGAGCGCGTTGAGGTATGCCGGGAGCACACAGGTAAGGGTCTTGCCCTCACCCGTCTTCATCTCGGCGATGTTGCCGTAGTGCAGCGCCGCGCCGCCCATGATCTGCACGTGGAAGTGCTTCTGGTCGAGTACGCGCCAGGCCGCCTCGCGGGCCGTCGCGAAGGCCTCGGGCAGCAGTTCGTCGAGCGTTTCACCATCGGCGATACGTTTCTTGAACTCGTCTGTCTTGGCTCGCAGTTCGGCGTCGGAGAGCGCCTCGAACTCGTCGGACAGCGCCTCGACGTGCGACGCGATCGCGTCGAGTCGCTTGACCATGCGGCCTTCGCCGACACGCAACAGCTTGTTCAGCACCGTGGATCGAGTCCCTCACCTGTAGAAAACACACGGAATCCGGCCCGTGCGAACGCACAGACCGGATCCCATGGTAGCGAGGTGAGCTGAGCAGACCCTGATCGACCGGCACGTTGGCCGAAGACTTCATCCCTTCGGATTCGTCGGCGGCTCACCGGAAGGGCGGCTCAGCGGCGTTCAGGTCAGGCGGATGAGGCCGTAGTCGAACGCATGCCTGCGGTACACCACCGACGGCTTGTCGGTCTCCTTGTCGTGGAACAGGAAGAAATCGTGCCCGACGAGCTCCATCTCGTAGAGCGCGTCGTCGACGGTCATCGGTACCGCGGTGTGTTCCTTCACGCGGACGATCTGACCGGGCGTGTACTCGTCCACGTCGTCATGATCGGACGCCGTGGCGCCGGCCGGGGCGTTCCCGGGCTCACCGACGAGCCCGTCCACGGACAATTGGTTGTCCCGCAACGGCGGCGCCCCGATCTCGGTGGCCTCGGCCACCGACAGCGGACGGCGGTTGCCGTGGTGCACACGGCGCCGGTCCTTGACTCGGCGCAGGCGGGATTCGAGCTTGTCCAGGGACCGCTCGAGTGCGGCGTAGAAGTTCTCGCCGCAGGCCTGCGCACGGACGATCGGACCCTTGCCCTTCGCGGTGATCTCGACCTGCTGACAGGCCTTGGACTGTCTCCGGTTGCGTTCGTGGTACAGCTCGACGTCGAATTGGAAGATCGTCGGATCGAATCGCTCGAGGCGGGCGAGCTTGTCGCCGACGTAGATGCGGTAGTGGTCGGGTATTTCGACGTTCCGGCCGCTGAACACGATCTTGGCGATGGGCTCGGCGGGTTCGTCGGACTCCACCGTTCCCGGTGGGCGGACGAACGCGAACTCCTGGTCGTCGGAGTCGGTTTGGGCGGGTTGGTGGTCGGGCTCGAGGCCCTCCTCCACGGTCGGCCTCTGCTCTGCGAGTTTGGGTTCGCGCTGGCCTCTGCGGTGGATGACGTTGGACATTCAACTACCTCCTGAATTGTTCCCGGCGCGCCTGATACATCGTGATCTGTTGTCGCACTGATGATTTGGTCGACGTCGAGGATTAGTCCATGCCAACTGACAGCTGACACTCAACGGCAGGGGCACCACCTCCTGAAAACCGGTCGTTACCGGCGCGGGGAGCTTGTTGTCCTCCCGGCAACCCGATGTACCCACGACCGTAGTCGCAAGTTCGGGTATCGGCCACGTTTTGGCCTGCCGCGTCGGCGGAGTCGGGACAAGTGGGGTACGAAGGCCCCGGCACGGTGATCCCAAGGTCTCGGCCCACGCCGTCCAACAGGCCGATCCGTCCACAGCCGGCGCGACGCCACCGGGTCGGAGCACGACCGGACCTAGGGTCGGGACATGACCTGGCGACAGGTGCCGGCCGCGGCGGCAGATCTGGTTCTTCCCGTGGTGTGCGGCGGGTGCGGGCGGCCGGGGACGCCGTGGTGCCGACGCTGCGACAAGGCGTGGCACGACGTTCCCGTCGCCGCCCGGCCGCGCATCGAGCCGGGTGTTCCGGTGTGGGCTCTCGGGCGCTACCGGGGTCCGCACCGGCAGGGGATCATCGCGGTCAAGGAACACGATCGACGTGATCTGATCCCACCGCTGGGCGCCGCACTCGCCCACGCCGTGCGGGTCCTGGCCGGCTGGGGCGAGATGCCCGACGCGGATCGCCTGACATTGATCCCCGCACCGACCCGCCGGATGAGCGCCCGGCGTCGCGGCGGCGACCGGGTGACCGCGATCGCCGAACACGCCGCACCTCTTCTGGGGTCCCGGGTCGTCGTGACGCCGCTGTTGGTGACGTCGGCGACCGCTCGCGACTCCGCCGGACTCGACGCCCGGGCGCGTGCCCGCAATCTCGCGGGCGCGGTCCGTCTGCGCGCCGGTCCGTCTCCACCGCACGGTGCCGCGGCACTACTGATCGACGACGTCATCACCACGGGTGCCACCGCGGCCGAGTCGGTGCGCGTACTGCGTGCGGCCGGCGTCGGGGTCGCGGCGGTCGTGGTGCTGGCCGCCGCCTAGGGAGGGATCAGGGCAGCACCGGGATGGCGCCGGCGATCATGGCCGGCTCGACCTCGGTCCAGTACTGGTCGGGCTGCCCGTTGTTGCTGCCGAGACGGAGCACGCCACGCTGATCCCCGACGTAGATGGTCGACGAGTTCGCCACCACGGCCCGCACCGGTGGCGACACGTTGCCGCTGAGCAGGCCGACCGCCGGGGTGCCGTTGATCGACAGCTGCACGACCGGGGACTCGGGTGCCTCCCGCGCGATGACCAGCGTCGTCGGCGACGCCCAGTCCAGGGACACCGCACGATTGCCGACGTTGTAGGCGGCGATGCGCGGACTGGTCAGCGACACCTGCCCGTCGGCGTTCGTCGACAGCACCGCGAACACGATCTGCCCGCCGACGACGAGTGCGGCACGGACGCCGTCTGGTGCGACCTGCATCTCGGTGATGGCCCCGCGCGCCACGGTCGGGATCGACGACGCCTCGACCGGGACGGTCTGGGTCCCGTCGTCGTCACGCTGCCACTGGACGGGCTTGCCGTCCACGACCACCCACACGGAGTTCTCGTCCGCCCCGAAGGACGGCCGGGTGATGGACACGCCGCTGACGATCGGACCGACGTCGCCGCCGTAGTCGCCGATCACGCATTCGAGCCGGCGGTCGCTCGCGGTCCGGACCGCGGCCACCCGCGCGCCGTTGTCGGAGATCGTCGCCGCCCGCACATCGCGTGACGACCCCAGCGGTCCGCGCACGGGCACGGTCCCGGTGTCGGTCACCGCGCGCAACGCCCCGCCGGTGACGATGTTCAGACCGACGTCGGTCGACGGCACCGCGTTCGGATCGAAGGACCGGACGTCCGCGGGCTGCCACCCCGAGGCCCGTTCGCCCACCAGTGGCGCACCGTCGGCGTCGATCACGTACGGCCCCGAGATGTCGGCTCCGTCGAGGGTCCAGACGATCTGGGCCGCCAGGACCGTGCGATCCCTGCTCGACGCGTTGCCGATGCCGTTGAGGTCGACGCGTACCCCGCCGCCGGCCAGTCCCACCACCGGTCCGCGCAGCGTCGCCCCGCTCGGGAATCCGCTGTCGACAGCGGCGGACAGGTCGGCCGCCGGACCGTTGATGAGCCGGTTGACCAGCACGGTCGGGTCGGTGGCCTGCCCGGCGTAGAACCACCGCGGGTCCGGGACGAGTCGCCGGCCGGTGCGGTCGGAGAAGTAGAGCGAGACCGGACGGTAGGTGTTGTCGAACTGGTCGCGGTCGATCATCGTCCCGTTCGGCAGGGGCCCGTCGATCCGCCACTGGTCGCCCTGCCGGGTCAGGCTGATGCTGGTCTCGACCCGGCCCGAGGCGGGCAGCAGCTGCCCGTCCGATTTGAGGGTGCCGACGTTGTCGCCGGTCAGCCGCATGCGGACGGAGTCCTCGTTGCGCTGGTCGACGAAGATGCTGATCTCGTCGAGGATCAGCGCGTCCCCGCGGTCGTCCCACTGCTGCGAGGCGACCGGGGTCAGGAAGGCGCGCGCGGTGTCGTGTCCGGAGTCCGGGTCGACCGTCGACTTGAGAAACGCGCGGACGAGGGCCTCCGGGTCCATGTCGGACTGCGGCACCGGGGCCGCGTTGGTGGCGCCTTCGCGCTGGAAGGACTTGATGGGCTGCGGAGACGAGTCACTCGGGATCGACCCGCACGCCGACACCACCACCATCGCGACGGTGGCCATCGCGACGGCGATCACGAACCCCAGGACACTCCGACGCGGGTGTTCCGGACGACCTGCGACGCTCATTCGATACCAGCCTCCACGCCTGGTGTACGGCTACTCGTCTTGGCGGCGGTCCGGGGAGCCGAGCCGACGGATTTCAGCGGCAACGGCGAGCCGAGCACCTTGTGGCCGCGCACCAGAGGCAGGGTCAATCGGAAGCACGCACCCTTGCCGGGTTCGCCCCATGCCTCGAGCCGGCCCTGGTGAAGACGGGCGTCCTCGATGCTGATGGCCAGTCCGAGACCGGTGCCGCCCGAGCGGCGGAACCGCGACGGATCCGAGCGCCAGAACCGGTTGAACACCAGCTTCTCCTCCCCCGGCCGAAGCCCGATGCCCTGGTCGCGGACCGTGATGGCGACCGCGTCGCCATCGGACCGCATCGTGAGCGTCACCGGCTTCCGTTCACCGTGGTCGATCGCGTTGGCCAGCAGGTTCCGCAGAATACGTTCGACGCGGCGCGGATCGATCTCGGCGAGCACCGGTTCTGCGGGCAGATCGAGGACGAGTTCGGTCCCGGTCTCCTCGGCGAGATGCCGCACCGTGGCGAGAGCTCCGTCGATCGGGATGGCCATGTCCATCCGCTCGGCCGCCAGCTCGGCCATACCGGCGTCGTGGCGGGAGATCTCCAGCAATTCGTTGAGCAGCGTCTCGAAGCGGTCGAGCTCCTTGTCCAGCAACTCGACCGAACGTTTCCGGACGGGGTCGAGTTCATCGCGGCCCTCGTAGAGCACGTCCGAGGCCATGCGGACCGTGGTCAGCGGCGTCCGCAGTTCGTGACTGACGTCGGAGGTGAACTGACGCTGCAGCCCGCCGAACTCCTCGAGATGGGTGATCTGCTTGGACAGGCTCTCCGCCATGTCGTTGAACGACATCGCGAGCCGGGCCATGTCGTCCTCACCGCGCACGGGCATGCGTTCCTTGAGGCGGCCGTCGGCGAAGCGGACCGCGATCCGGGACGCCGACCGAACCGGGATGACGACCTGCCGCGAGACGAGCCAGGCGATGGCCGCGAGCAACCCGAGCAGCACGATGCTGCCGGTCAGCAGGGTGCCGCGGACGAGGTCGACGGTGTTCTGCTCCGCGGTCAGGGGGAAGACCAGATACAGCTCGAGACCGGGAACCGACGCGTTGGTCGGCGTGCCCACGATCAGCGCCGGCGCGTGCCCGCCGGAACCGTTGGGTACCTGGGTGTACTGATAGGCCACCTGGCCGCCCCGAACCATGTCCCGGAGGTTCGACGGCACCTCGGCGGTCGGGCCGACGCCGCTGGACGCACTGCCCCCGGACGATCCGGGGACGAGCAGGACGGTGTCGAATGCGCCGACGGTTCCAGAGGCCTGTCCGGTGTCGGCATCACGATCGGTCAGCAGCGACCGCGTCTGCTGCAGCCGGTTCTGCACCGACATGTTGCCGGCGCCGCTGGACAGGTCGCGTTCCACCGAGATGCGGGCGCGGTCGATCTCCTCGGTCGCCGCCGCCAGCTTCACGTCGAGGAGTCGGTCGGTGATCTGGGAGACCAGCACGAAACCCAGGATGAGCAGCACGACGACCGACAGCGACAGCGTCGACGCCACGACCCGCAGCTGCAGCGAGCGCCGCCAGATGTGCCCGAAGGCACGTCCGACAGCGCCGGCAGCGCGGGTGAAGCGTCCGAAGGTGCTGTTGACCCGTCGTCGGGAACGACCGATCACGGCGGGCCGGCCTTGTAGCCGACCCCCCTCACAGTCAGCACGACCTCGGGGTTCTCCGGGTCGGTTTCGACCTTCGCACGCAGACGCTGAACATGCACGTTGACGAGTCTAGTGTCCGCCGGGTGACGGTAGCCCCACACCTGTTCGAGGAGGACGTCGCGGGTGAAGACCTGACGCGGCTTTCGCGCGAGCGCGACCAGTAGATCGAACTCGAGCGGGGTGAGCGAGATCGGCACGCCGTCGCGGGTCACCTTGTGCGCAGGGACGTCGATCTCCACCGGACCGATCGAGAGCAGTTCGGCCGGCTCCTCGTCCGTCCGGCGCAGGCGTGCGCGCACACGGGCGACGAGTTCCTTCGGCTTGAACGGCTTGACCATGTAGTCGTCGGCACCGGACTCGAGACCCAGCACGACGTCGACGGTGTCGGACTTCGCGGTCAGCATGACGATCGGGACACCGGAGTCGGCACGCAGCACGCGACACACGTCGATGCCGTTCATGCCCGGGAGCATGAGGTCGAGGAGCACGAGGTCGGGACGGATCTCCCGCACCGCGGTGAGTGCCTGCGTCCCGTCACCGACCACGAAGGGTTCGAAACCCTCGCCGCGCAACACGATCGTCAGCATCTCGGCGAGAGCGGCGTCGTCGTCGACGACGAGGATGCGAGGCTTCATGTGTTCAATGGTGACACCATCGTGATGAAAGCGTGGTGAATGACGCGCCGTACCGGACGTACTGGCTCGATTCGTCCCACCACATACACTCCTCCGCGTGGGTCAGTTGATTGCGGTGGAGGGGCTCGACGGCGCCGGTAAGAACACGTTGGTCACCGGTCTGGTCGAGCGCTGGACGGCGTCGGGTCTGCGGATCGCGACGTTCACCTTCCCGCGCTACGGGAAATCCGCGACCGCCGACATCGCGTCCGAGGCGCTGCACGGTTCGCACGGCGACCTGCGGGACAGCGTGTACGCCATGGCCCTGCTCTTCGCCCTCGACCGGGCCGATGCCGCGGAAGACATCGCAGCGGCCACCGCGGCCAACGACATCGTCATCCTCGACCGTTACGTCGCGTCGAACGCGGCCTACAACGCCGGACGCCTGGAACAGGACGTCGACGGAGAGGTCGTGCGATGGGTCGCCGACCTCGAATACGGCCGGTTCGGGATGCCCGTACCCGATCGACACGTGTTGCTGGGGGTGCCCGCCGAGGTGGCGATGCAGCGCGCCCGGACCCGGGCCGCCGGCGATGCGAGCCGGGTACGCGACGCCTACGAACGCGACAGCGACCTGCAGCGCCGCGTCGACGCGGTGTACCGCCGGCTCGCCGAGGACAACTGGACATCCCCGTGGTACCGGTATGACGGGCAGGACATCGCCGCGCTGGCCGATCTCCTGATTCCCTGACCCAAGGCGCGCGCAACACCCGAAACAGGTGTCATTCGGACGAACGCCACCGGCGATGACGGGGCTCTGCCGCCACCACGGCACTTCGATAGCCTGAATCAATGACTGGGGAGAGGGTCGCATGACCTATCAGCCGCCACCACCCGGCGGTGCGCCGCCACCGTTCGGACCCGGTCGGCCCGGACAAGGCCCCCAGTGGCCGGGCCCCGGCGGGCGGCAGCCCGGCGGACCCCGTCCAGGACAGTTCCCGCCCGGGCAGACACCCCCCGCGCCACAGCCGCGACCACCCTACGGACCATACGGCCCCCCGCCTCCCTACGGCGCCTACGGTCCCGGGCCATACGCTCAGCGCGGCGGTCACGGAGGCCCTCCGGGCGGCCCCTATGGTCCCCCGCCACCCCGGCGCAACGCCGGCGTGATCGTCGCCTGGATCACCGGCGGCGTCGCGGTGGTGGCCCTCGTCGCCCTCGTGGTCACCCTCATGGTGACGTCGTCCGGACCAGACGAGTCCACCGTGGCAACGGGTTCGAGCACCTCGTCGAACAGTTCGCCGGATGGTTCCGCGAGCACCGCGGACGAATCGGAATCCGAATCCGCAGACCACGCAGCGCTTTCCCAGATCCGGGCGGCCCTCCAGAACTACGTGTCGGCTCGCAACGCGCGTGACGTCGTGCGCATGAAGGCCGCGGTCTGCACGCAATCGCGCGACCGGATCACCGGCCCGCCGCCCGACGACGACGGCAACATCGTGGTCGACGGCTTCCTCGGGACCGTGTTCGACGGCGACGTCGCACAGTCCGAGGTCGTGTCCCACCTCGAGAAGGGCAACCAGCGCACCGAATCCGAGAAGTCCAAGGAGCGGTTCCTGAAGGAACGCGGTTCGTGGATCTACTGCCCCGACGCCGAACCCGACATCGGTGCCTGAACAGCGAAAAAGCCGCAAACCCACCACTTTTGGAGATTTCCACCACCCGATCGGGTGGTGGATTTCTCCATCAGTGGTGGGTTTGCGACGCAGGTCCGATCAGTAGCGGTAGTGCTCCGGCTTGTACGGACCCTCGACGTCGACGCCGATGTACTCGGCCTGCTCCTTGGTGAGCTTCGTCAGCTTGCCGCCGAGCGCCTCCACGTGAATGCGCGCAACCTTCTCGTCGAGATGCTTGGGCAGACGGTAGACCTCGTTGTCGTACTCGTCGTTCTTGGTCCACAGCTCGATCTGCGCGATGACCTGGTTGGAGAAGCTGTTGCTCATCACGAACGACGGGTGGCCCGTCGCGTTGCCGAGGTTGAGCAGACGCCCCTCGCTCAGCACGATGATCGACTTGCCGCTGTCGAAGATCCACTGGTCGACCTGCGGCTTGACGTTGATGCGCTTGGCGCCCGAACGCTCGAGGCCGGCCATGTCGATCTCGTTGTCGAAGTGACCGATGTTGCCCAGGATCGCCTGGTGCTTCATCTGACGCATGTGGTCGATGGTGATGATGCCCAGGTTGCCGGTGGAGGTGATCACGATGTCGGCGTCACCGATCGCGTCCTCGACGGTGACCACGTCGTAGCCGTCCATCAGGGCCTGCAGCGCGTTGATCGGGTCGATCTCGGTGACCTGGACACGGGCGCCCTGCCCGGCCAGCGACTCCGCGCAACCCTTGCCCACGTCGCCGTAACCACAGATCAGCACCTTCTTGCCGCCGATGAGGACATCGGTACCGCGGTTGATGCCGTCGATCAGCGAATGGCGGGTGCCGTACTTGTTGTCGAACTTGGACTTGGTGACCGAGTCGTTGACGTTGATCGCGGGGAACGTCAGTTCGCCGGCGGCGGCGAACTGGTAGAGCCGCAGTACGCCGGTGGTGGTCTCCTCGGTCACGCCCTGGACCGACTCGGAGATGGTGGTCCACTTGTTCTTGTCGGTCTCGAAACGCTTGCGCAGCAGTTCGAGGAAGACCTTGTACTCGGCCGGGTGATCATCCTCGGCGGGCGGCACGACACCGGCCTTCTCGAACTCGGCACCGCGCAACACCAGCATGGTGGCGTCACCACCGTCGTCGAGGATCATGTTGGCCGGCTTGTCCGCCTCGGGCCAGGTCAGCATCTGCTCGGCTGCCCACCAGTACTCCTCGAGCGTCTCGCCCTTCCAGGCGAACACCGGGACACCCTTGGGCTCGTCCGGGGTGCCGTGGGGACCCACGACGACGGCCGCAGCCGCGTGATCCTGGGTCGAGAAGATGTTGCACGACGCCCAGCGGACCTCGGCGCCGAGCGCAACAAGCGTCTCGATCAGCACAGCGGTCTGAACGGTCATGTGCAGCGATCCGGAGATTCGAGCACCCTTGAGCGGCAGGACGTCTGCGTTCTCACGACGCAGTTCCATCAATCCGGGCATCTCGTGCTCGGCGAGCTCGATCTCCTTGCGGCCGAAGTCCGCCAGGGACAGATCGGCCACCTTGTAGTCGATCCCGTTGCGGCTGTCGGCCTTCAGCTCGTCCTGAGCAGTCGTCATCTGATCCCCTTGTCGTTCGCGTCGGACGCCGCGTGTCTGCAGCGCGATATGCGTTCGATCCAGGCTATCCGACCACGCCCGCCGAGCCCATTGTCAGGTGTCGGGCCCGGGTTCTCCGGCTGCTACGCCCGGGGTTCCGATCTGCTCACCTCGCTCGCGCCGGGCGAAGACCGAATGGCGGTATCCGTACGAGAAGTACACGACGACGCCGACCACCATCCACACCACGAACCGGATCCATGTCTCCACGGACAGGTTCAGCATCAACCACAGGCAGGCGAGGATGGCGAGGATCGGGATGAGCGGAACGAAGGGCGCCCGGAAGCCGCGTTCGAGATCGGGCCGGGTCCGGCGGAGGACGAGCACCCCGATGCTCACCAGTACGAACGCGAAGAGGGTGCCGATGTTGACCATCTCCTCGAGGGTTCCCATGGGGAAGAACGCCGCCAGCACACCCGAGACGATGCCGACGACGACGGTGAAGCGCACCGGTGTACCGCGCCTGCCGGTGTGCGCCAGCGATCGGGGCAACAGTCCGTCGCGCGCCATCGCGAATCCCACGCGGGTCTGACCGAGCAGCAGCACCATCACGACCGTGGTCAGGCCGGCGAGCGCGCCGAGGTCGATGACCCAGCCCGCCCAGGTGACACCGTTCGCCTCGAATGCCGTGGTGAGGGTCGACCCGGTCACCTCTCCGGTCACCGGATCGGTCTGGTCGGCCAGTTCCGGGTAGGGCACCATCCCGGACACGACCAGACTGACCGCGACGTAGAGGACCGTCACGATGGCCAGAGATCCCAGGATGCCGCGCGGCATCGCCTTCTGCGGGTTCTTCGTCTCCTCGGCGGTCGTGGCCACGACGTCGAAACCGATGAAGGCGAAGAAGACCAGCGATGCCGCCGCCAGCAGGCCGTACCAGCCGAAGGTGCTGCCCTCGGCACCGGTGATCGCCGAGAAGAGCGTCTGGTGGAGGCCGGTGTCGCCCTCGGCGGGCGGCGCGGCGGGCGGCACGTAGGGGTCGTAGTTCTTCATCTTGATGTAGAACGCGCCGACCACGATGACCAGCAGGACGACGAAGACCTTGATGGTGGTGATGACGAGTGACACCCGCGACGACAGTTTGGTACCGAGAGCCAGCAACACCGTCAGCACGGCGATCAGCAGCACCGCGCCCCAGTCGAAGCTGATCGAGTCGGTGATCTGTACCGATGCCGCGGAGCCGAGGATGTTGCCCAGGTAGAGCGACCAGCCCTTCGCGACCACGGACGCGGCCAGGGCGAACTCGAGGATCAGGTCCCACCCGATCACCCATGCGACGAACTCGCCGAAGGTGGCGAACGAGAAGGTGTACGCACTGCCGGCGACGGGCACGGTCGAGGCGAACTCGGCGTAGCAGAGCGCGGCCAGCGCGCAGGCGATCGCGGCCAGCACGAAGGCCAACGACACCGACGGCCCGGCGAGATTGCCCGCGGTCCGGGCGGTGAGGGTGAAGATGCCGGCACCGACCACGACCGCGACGCCGAACACGGTGAGATCCCACGCCGTGAGGTCTCGGCGGAGTTTGGTATCCGGTTCGTCGGTGTCGGTGATCGACTGCTCGACCGACTTGATGCGCTTGAACGGGTTACTCATCGTGCCTCCTAGGACCGAAGGTGACGCGCATCGCAGCTCATCCAGGCCAGTTGACCGGAGGCTGATCGTACGCCGAGCGCAGGTGGGACCACCAGGCCCGACTGAGCTCAGCCGTTGCGGTTCAGGTGTCGCGGAACGGGTGCGGCTGCGCTGCGCGTTCCTCGTCGTCGCGCACGAGGTCGGGATCCTCGAACAGATCCACCTCGGAGCGACGGTTCAGGAAGATGATGCTCGCGACCAGCCCTCCCCACACGATCCCGATGGAGACGAGGAGCATGACGATGGCGACACCACTCATCGGAGGGCCTCCTCGGTGGGATTGGGGGCGGCGCCGCGGACACCGTCCGGCAGTGGTGGCCACGGCAGGAAATCGGGTTCGTCGCGGCCCTTCCACGACGGCAGGGTCAGGGCGACGGCAGCGATGACGATCAAGGCGATGGTGCCCCACCCGAAGACGCTGATGTACCAGGTGGGATACCCCTCGTACCCTTCGTCGATCACCGACCAGACCTTCTGGACGAGCATGATCGTCAGGAAGATCGGCGCGACCACACCGACCAGCCCGAGCCAGATCTTGCCGACCTTGAACGTCGACACCGCATTCAGGTGGTGGCGCAGCATGTCGCCGCGTCGCAGCACCCAGATCAGGATGATCGTCATCAGGATCGCCGAGGAGACCACGCCGACGTTGTTGGCGAACATGTCGACGGTGTCGAGGGCGATGAGGCCCGAAGTGGTCGAGAACAACCCGACCGAGATGAGACCGCACACCACGGACACGCCGACCGCGGCCTTGGTCCGGGACAGGCCCCACTTCTCTTGCAGCGCACTCGACACGCCGATCATCAACGAGATCAACGACGTGAACCCGGCGATGACCAGCGAGCCGAAGAACAGCGCACCGAAGAACGCGGCGCCGGGCATCTCCGAGATGACCGCCGGGAACGTCACGAAGGACAGGATCGGTCCGGTGAGACCCTCGAGGTCGGACACGGCGACCTGCTGCTGGTAGGCGAGGAAGCCGAGCGCGGAGAAGACGCCGATGCCGGCGAGGATCTCGAACGAGGAGTTCGCGAATGCGACCACGAGACCGGAGCTGGTCATGTTCGCCTTACGCCGCTGGAACGACGCGTAGGCGATCATGATCCCGAAGGCAATCGACAGCGAGAAGAAGATCTGGCTGTACGCCGCGATCCACACGTCGAGGTCCTTCAACGCCGCCCACTGCGGGGTGAACAGGGCATTGAGGCCGTCGACGGCACCGGGCAGCGTGAGAGCGCGGATCACCAGCCCCGCGAAGCCGACGAAGAGCAGCGGGATGAAGACGACGTTGACCTTCTCGATGCCGTTCGCGACGCCCAGCATCAGCACGGCGAGCACGGCCAGCCACACGACGATCAGCGGTAACGCGACGCCGCCGACGATGGTCGTGGAGACCCCGGGGTCGCCGACCTTCAGGTACTCGCCGGTGAAGAAGGCCGCGGGATCGTCGCCCCAGCTCTGATCGAACGAGAAGAAGAAGTAGCTCAGGGCCCACGCGATGACCGCCGCGTAATAGACACCGATGACGAACAGCAGGCCGGTCTGGAACCAACCGAGGACCTCGGCCGGCTTCTTGATCCGCCGAAAGGACAACGGCGCGGTGCCGCGGAAACGATGACCTACTGCGTAGTCGAGGAACAGCACCGGGATGCCCGCGGTGAGTAGGGCGACCAGATACGGGATGAGGAATGCCCCACCACCACTCTCGTAGGCCACGCCGGGGAACCGCCAGATGTTGCCGAGCCCCACCGCCGATCCGATTGCGGCGAAGATGAAGCCGGAATTCCGGGTGAAGGACTCCCGGGGCTCTCCGGCGGCGTTCGCAGATGCCACTGCTACCTCCTCGTCGGGCGCTGAGTCCTCGAGACACGGGTGCCCCGACGACCGTCGGATTCCGACGCTATCGCACCCACCCGTCACGCGGGCCCGTTGACGTCGGCCTGTCGGAATGCCGTCGACGGATGCTCCCCGATGAGCAGAGACGACAACGGGAACCCCGCGGGATGACCGCGGAGTCCCCGTCGGCGTGTCGATCAGGCGAGCGAGCGGAACCCGCTGGCGATCGAGGAGTCGGTGTCCGACATGATGCGGCTCGCGTTGCTGACGCCGGACTGCAGCGACTGCAGCGACTCCCGCGACTGCGTGAAGATGCGGTCGAAGTTCATCTGTGCGTCGAGGTAGGCCGCCTTCGCCTCAGCCGAACTCCAGTTGCCGTCGAGCGCGGCGATCTGGTTCTTGAGCTGCGTGTTGAGAGCGTCGAGCTCACTGAATGCCCGCTGCAGTCCGCCACTGAGGTCACCGAGTGCCGCGAAATCGTAGTTGATGGTCATGGAAGTCCCTTTCGAAGAGGCGAAGCAGGTCAGACGGTGATGTTGAGGCCACCGGCTGCGGCGGCGTCCTGGTCCTCGTAGCCGGTGAAGCCGTTGGTCAGCTGGGCCTTGATCTGATCGAGGAGCTGGTTCATCGTGTTCGCGGCCTTGTTCCAGTCGGTGTGTGTGCCGTCGAATGCCACGCCCGCCTTGCCTTGCCACGTCGGCGTCGCGTTCGACGCGTGCTTCGCGATGACGTCGATCGTTTCTTTCATATCGGCGACGATCCCGCCGACGCCGGCCGCGGTGGCCTGGCCCTCCGCGACATCGACCTTCACACCGGGGCCACTGGCACCTGGCAGATTCAGCATGAGTTGTCCTCCTGTGTAACGGCACCGTTTGGCGATGCCCCCGTTGGTATCCGTGACACAGATACCCCTGACAGTTGTCTCTCGCGGTGTGGACCGCGAGATCCCCCGATGCGGATCATGTCGACCACGTCCCGCCCGGGAGGGTCTCGATCAGCAGGCGCACGGCCTGCGCGATCCGATGACCCGAACCCGGTGAGAGGGTGGTCCACACCCGACCGTCCGGAGACTTACTGGGACTCGACACGATCCGCCCCCGGGCGGTGTCGAAAACGGCTAGGGCCCCAGAAGATTGGGAGAATCGTCCGTCCTCGTTCGAGGAGGCGACGATCTCGGTGCGCACCCGGCAGGATGCGAATGCCGAGGAGATGACGACGGCATCGGCCAGCGGCACGCCGAGCGTGTACAGAGCGTCGGTGACCTCGGTACCCGTGCCACTCCGTCCGAGGCTGTCGACGAGTTCGTCGGTGGGTACCGAGAACGAGGTGAACTCGCATGCAGCGGCGTCGTCGAACCGGGAGCGCACGATGTCGGCCACCGCGTCGAGGTCGGCGAGCTCGACGACGGCCAGGTCGAGCCGTTCGCCGGAACGTTCGGCCAGAACATGCTCATAACCCCTGCGTGCCAGGCACATTCGGCGAACACCGGTATCGGTGAAGGAACGGATCTCGATCTCACGTTGCGGCCGGGAGAGGACGCGGAGAACCGTGGCCAGCCACGGGACGGGCTCGTCGTGGTCCACCAGGCCGAGGGCGGCGATGGCCGCATCGCTCTCGCGGTCGGCCACATGCTGCGCGGACTCGTCCTCAGCACCGACGGGCATGTCGAGCACCACCGGCCAGGTCTGCACGCCGAAGCGATCCCCGAGGCGAAGGAGCACAGCCGCGTCGAGCGCGACGGCGTCGTCGTGAGTCGTCGGCATCATGCGCGGTCCCCGTGATCACCGAGGAACAATGTCTCCGCCAGATACCGCGGATCGACCTTCGAAGACTCGGAGACCGGCGCCGAGACATAGTGGGCTGCAGGATGATCGGAGGTTTCGACGTCGGCCCAGGTGCGCGGGGCGTCAAGGCCGTCCGACGCACGTGCGAGGCCATCGCCGGGATCGGACGACTCGGAGTCGACGGAGACGCTGCGGATGGTGGCGCCACGATCGCCGGCGGCCGCCGTTCCGGGCGCCATCGGTGGCGGCACACCGGCCCCCGGCGTGGTCGCCGTACTCGCGGATGCCGCAACGGGAGTCGCAGACGGGGGTCCAGCACTCGCCACGACCGTCGGCGCGTAGCGGAGCTTTTCCGCGGGCGGCGCGTACGAGCCGGACATCACACCCGTCATCGGCGCGCTCGGAGGCGTCATCGGTGGCGTGACCTCGGCTCGCGCCCCGGCCCGAGCTGCGGCGGCCTGCTCGGAAGCAAGCGCCTCGCCGGACACCAGGTCGGGAGCCCGGCGCGAAGACGGCCAGGGTTTGCCCACCGGTTCCGTCGCGTTCTCGTACGTCTGCATGACCCGGGCTGCGCGCATACGTTGCTGTGCGACAGCACGTTCGGCCTCCGCCGCGGCCCCGGCGATGATCGGCGCGACCGCGGTTGCGCTGGTGGCGATCTCGTGGAGCTTCGTCGCCACCTCGACCTCGGCGAGGTTGGGCATGTTCAGGCGCGCGACGGTGGTCGCAGCTGCCTGCGCCTCCGCACGCAGGGCATTCTCCGCAGCCTCGGCGGCGGTGTCGGCGAACCACGGAGCCAGCTCCGTGAGTTTCTCGAACGCCGCACTGGTGTGTGCGGACTGCCAGTGCACACCCATTCGCGCGAGTACCGCAGCGTAGTCGATCCCGGCCTCGCCGATCTCGGTCGCGAGCGACGCCCACGCCGACCCGGCTTCCGCCAGTGGCGCGGGACCCGGCCCGGCCCCGAGGTCGGCGGCAAGTTGTCCGCTCGTACGCGCGTCCCAGTTGACGCCGGTGAAGCCTGCTCCGGTCGTGCTGGTCATGGTCCCTCCCCTCTGCTGGTCCACGAGTCTGGTGCGATGTCCGAGTCGACTGCCGCGGTGGCGGCGGTCGGTCAGGTATGTGGGTTCACGCCTCGGTCTTGAATGCGGCGGCGGCCTCGGCTTCACCCTCGATGAATCCGGACGCCTGCGCCCGGAGCAGGGCGGCGATCTTGCGAAGCTCGAGAATGCCGGTCGCCGTGTCCTTCTCGAACTCCCGGGCCACCGAGGTGAAACTGGCCGCGGTTGCGGTCGACACCTCATCCCGACCCTGGGCGTGAACCGCGAGCTTCGGCCCCGCACCGTTGAGAGCCAGTTCCAGCCGATCCGCGATCTTGTCGAGATCACCTGCAGCCGAGAACAATGCGTCGGGCTCTACGCGAAGTTGTGTGTTGCTCATACTTCCTCGTCTCGTGTCAGACCGGGCACGCCCAGCCGTAGCTCGATGTCCGGACCGGAATCGGTGTCGGCCGTCTCGTCGTGGCCGATGACCGCGGGTGCGACCTCGGGATCTTCACCGACCACCGCGCGCCCGTTGTCCTCGGTGACCAGATAATCGGGCACGCTGTGCTGCCCCTCGGACGCACCTGCTCCACGCGCTCCGGCTCCGGCTGCGCCCATCGGCGCCCCGCCCATCGGCATCGCCGCCGGCGTCGTCGCGACCCGAGTCGCCGCCGGCGACCCCATCGCAGGCTCGCCGACGCCGAAACTGGTCGGCACCGTCGGACGGGAAGCGCTCAGCGGCGCCATGATGCCGCCGACTCCGCCGATTCCGCCGCCACCACCGCCTCCGCCCCCTCCGCCGCCGCCTCCGGCGGCCTTGGCCTTGGTGAGCGGGATTCCGGCCGGGCCGACGATCGCCGAATCGGGATTGACGCCGAGCATCTTGCTGATCGGCTGCATCAACGAGGACGGGAGTTCGGCGGCAGTGGACACCGCCGGGGAGACCACGTCGAGGACCGAGCCGGCCAGGGCGAACGGGGACTGCCCGGCACCTGCGGTGGGCGCGCCGGTGACCGCGACGGGCGCCCCGTTCGCGGTCATGGCCGTCGTGGGAGCGAGGAGCTCTGCCCGGGTCACCGCGACCGCCGCGGTGGCCAGTTCCAGCCCGGCCCCGGCGACCACCGCCGCCGTACTGAGCCCGACCGCGATCGCCGGACTCATGATGACGGGGACCAGAGCCGAGATCTTGGCGACCGTGGCGGCGACGATTCCCTGGACGACGGCCAACCCCTTCGCGACGATGGCGGCGGCGGTCTTGGTGTCGATCGAGATGCCGGATCCCTGGGCTGCCAGGGCCGTGCTGTTCGTTCCGGCCTCGGCAGTCTTGGTGGCCGCACCGACCGCACCCTGGCCCGACCACAGCTGATCGGCGAGCTTGAGTGCGCCCTGCCCCATCGTCATCGACGTCTCGAGCACCTTGGTGAGGCTGTCGAAGATGATCGTCGGGTCGAATCCGGCACCGTTGAGATCACCGCTGCCGAACCCACCGAGCAGGTCGGTGATCGGCTTGATGAACATGTCCAGGTTCGGTGGCTGTATCGGTGGCAGACCCGGCATCGGCGGCAACGGCGGCAGTGCGGGGAGGGGCGGAAGTCCCAGTCCCCCGAGCACATCCGCAACCGTGCGGTCGAGGATCGGTCCCAGCGGACTGGCGTCGATCATCTCCTGCACCGTCATGTGGTTCAGTGCAGGCACGTCCGGGACGCCGGGCAGCGGGCCTGGCCACGGAGGGATCGGGGTCACAGCACCGAGCGGATCGCCGCGGCGGTCGCCGCGTCGGTGCCCTCGTACTCGGCGAGACCTGCCACCGTGGAGGCGGCGGTCGCGGCGTGTACCGCGGCGAGCTGTCCGACCGACATCAGGTGATTGGCCTGAGCCACGATGAACGACGCGAGGAACTCCTGACCGATGAGGCCGAACACCGGGACCATCGCAGCCGTGTTGGCGGCGGCGTCGATCGACCCGGCCGTTCCGATGGCGGACGCCATGGCCGCATTCGTCGCCGCGAAGCCTTCGAGCGCTTCGGATGTCACTTTCACGTTTGTCATCACAACCCCCTCGTGAGTGCAAGTCTTTCTCGGTCGGCCACCTGTCGGCCGGTCGGTGTCATTCACCCGCCGGACGCGCACCGAGCATGTCGCCGAACGATTCGTTGAAGTCCTCGGTCACGGCCGCCACGCGGGCGTAGACCCGTTGTGCGGCAAGAGCCGAAGTCGCCACGATCTGCTCACCCAGCCGTGCGGCGCCGAGTTCGTTCGCGCCACGCTCGAGGCGAAGATCGATCAGGGCCCCCTTCGCGTCGACCTCGGCGGTCACCAGACCGTCGGCCGAGGTCACCGCCACCGTGATCGCCTCGAGGTTCTCCTGGAAAGATCGCAGTCCGTCCAGCTGACGGGCGGCACGCGCCTCGAGTTCGTCCATGGCCCAGCTCATCGGCGCAACCACGACGTCATGGCGTCGGCTTCCTCGTCGTCACGCTCTTCGGCCGCGGACAGATCCTCCGGACGCGGCAGCTTCATCTCGTTGACGAGATCGCGATCGACTCCGGCCGCGAGCAGGTTCTCCCGCAACCGGATTCCGGCCGACATCGCGGCCTGCTTGCACAGGCGCAGGATGTCAGCAGCCAGCAGTTCGGGATGTTTGTCGAGTTCGGTGGACGCGATGTGCACGGCAACCGGCAGACCTTGGGCCGTTGTCCGGACGGCCAGGCCACCAGATCGCGAACGTGCTTGTGAGAACTGATGCACAGGCGCCCACGGATCGTCGTCGCGCGCGTCATCGGCATACGTTGCCGTCTCATCGGTGTAGCTCATCGAAGCCGAACCCCCCTTCACGCCGAATTAGACGCAGACGGGGTTCCTCCCGGTTCCATCGAATTTTCGTTCGACGAAGCCACCTCCCAGATACGGTCACCGCGTCATGCATCACCATGACCACGGTGCCGCCCCGCCTCGCACCTGGGATTCAAGTGCCTGATCCTGCCACAATCCGATCAACGCCACCACACGCCGAATCCGATATCTCGAACCCAGGTGTGAGACGAACTGTGGATCTCGTCCGAAATCCTCTCACACCCTTGGGTACACTCTCGTCGACGCTGCCGGAGTCGATCACAGTGCAAGCAGATCCTCGCATGCCGCCGGTGATCATGCTCGCGCACGGATCACCGCTCGCCCGGTCGGCCCGGCCGCAAGACCAGAGGATTCCCGATGACGTACGAGAACTCGACGCCGAACGGCGCCGACGCGCCGGCACCACCGCCGTGGCTGCAGTTCGCACCGCCTCCCCCGGAGGCCGCACCGGCTCCGCAACCACCGTCGGCACCGGCGCCACCGCCCTCGTCGAAAGACGGCCTAGACACCGCTTTACCGCCGATCCCCGGCCACACCCAGCCGAAGGCCACGGCGCCGCCCGGCCACGACGCACCGCGTCCACCCGAGACGAATCCCGCTGGCCGCACCACGCCCGCGACCGCCGGTCGGTACACGCCACCGCCGGTTCCGCCCGCGCCCGAGCCGGGCCGGTTCCCCGCTACGAATCCGGCAGCCGACCCGTACACGCCTCCGCCCGGACCGCCCATCCACGCCGGGCCCACTCCCCCGTTCGACCAGTCATCCCCACCGGCACCTCACCTGCCTCCGTCGTTCCCGGAGTCCGGAGCCCACGTCCCGGCCCGCCCCGCCGGCCCGCCGATGGTGAACAGTCAGATGCCGCCGGGACAGTTCGGCCCGGGCACCGGCCCCGCACCCGCATATCCGGGTCAGCCGATGCCTGCGGGTTACGGCCCGCCACCGGGCGGACCGTCGCTGGACGAGGTCGCATTGATCCGCAAGGCGCGTCGTGCACCGAGCCGCGGATGGCGACGAGCGGTCCACACCCTGTCGGCCGGCGCCATCAACCCCGGTGAGTCACAGGGCGACATCGCCCATCAGCAGCTCCTCGAACGCGTGAACCGGCCCGTGCGGGGCGACTATCGGATCGCGGTGCTGTCGCTGAAGGGCGGCGTCGGCAAGACGACGACCACCGTCGGCCTCGGCTCGACCTTCGCGTCCCTGCGCGGTGACCGGGTGATCGCCGTCGACGCCAACCCCGACCTCGGCACGCTCGCCCAGCGGATCCCGCAGCAGACGCGGTCCACGGTCCGCGATCTGCTCGCCGATCAGAACGTGTACCGCTACTCCGATGTCCGGGCTCACACATCCCAGGCACCTAGCCGCCTGGAAGTGCTTGCCTCCGAACGTGATCCGGCGGTGGCCGAGGCGTTCAACGAGGAGGAGTACCGCGGGGTCGTCACCATCCTCCAGCGGTTCTACAACATCATCATCACCGACTGCGGCACCGGTCTGAGCCACTCGGCGATGAACGGTGTCCTCGACCTCGCCAACACGATCATCCTGGTCAGCTCGCCGGCGCTCGACGGTGCACGCAGCGCCGGTGCGACCCTGGACTGGCTCGAGGCCCACGGTTTCGGGCACCTCGTGTCGCGGGCCGTCGTTGTGCTGAGTTCGTCGCGTCCCGGGTCGTCGACCATCGACACCGATCAGCTGGGCCAGCACTTCCTGACCAGGTGCCGTGCGGTCCACAAGATCCCGTTCGACGACCATCTCGCGGAGGGCGCCGACGTCGACCTCGAGCTGATGTCGAAGGACGCCAAGCGGTCGTTCGTCGAGCTCGCGGCCACCATCGCCGACGATTTCTCGGGTACCACGCTGCCGCGGGAAGATCCCTACCTCGGATAGATCGGGGTCTCACGTCGCTTCTGGCGGGACCTGTTTCTCCGACGGGGCCGAGTCCACCGGCACGACGGCGCGTTGCCGTCGTCGCGTCTCCCGCCAGCGCCGCGCCGCGTGCACGAACATCGGCACCACGACCGTGAAAACAGATCCGATGATGAGGATCTCGATGTTGTCGCGGACGACCGGCACGTTGCCGAGCAGGTAGCCCGCCAGGATTATCCCGCCCGCCCAGACGAAGCTACCCAGAACGCTGAACAGCGTGAACACACGGTGCGACATCCCGCTGAAGCCCGCGACGAGTGGCGTCAGCGTTCGGACGATCCCGATGAACCGGCCGAAAAACACCGTCAGCGGACCGAATCGGTCGAAGAAGGCGTTGGTCTTCACCACATATTCGGGACCGATGCTCCGCATCATCCGGCCCTCGACGACACCGCGACCCAGCCGTCGACCGATGAGGTAGCCGCACTGGTCCCCCGCCACCGCGGCCAGCGCCACCAGGGGAATGACCAGCCAGACCGGTGCGAACGGGTCGGGTTGCGCGGCGAAGACACCCGCGGTGAACAGGAGCGAGTCACCGGGGAAGACGACACCGACCAGCAATCCGGTCTCGACGAAGACCAGGACGCACAGACCGACCAGGCCACCGGTGGCCACGAAGGATTCGACATCGAACGGATTCATCAGCGCCAACAGTAGTGGTTCGCGCAGGTGAGACGGTTGTTCGGACCGGACCAACAGATGAATTCCGGTGGAGGTCCGGGCGACGGCCGGCCTGGTCATCCGTCCCACTCACATACCGGCGCGCGACCTCCCACGAGATGGGGTTTACTCGAGGAAAGCAGCACACCTCGAGCAAGAAGGGGGAACCACAGTGCAGTTCAAGACCCCCGGTCCGTCGAAGACACCAGGCCCGTCCTTGCGACCCGTCACCGACACCGACGTCCGCGTCGAGTACCACACGATCCACGGCTACCGTCGCGCCTACCGGATCGCCGGCAGCGGTCCCGCCCTGCTGCTCATCCACGGCATCGGCGACAACTCGTCGACGTGGGATGAGGTCATCCCGATCCTGGCCCAGCACTACACGGTCATCGCGCCGGATCTCCTCGGCCACGGCCTTTCCGACAAACCCCGGGCCGACTACTCGGTCCCGGCTTTCGCCAACGGGATGCGCGATCTCCTCGTCGTCCTGGGGCACTCCAAGGTCACCGTCGTCGGGCACTCACTCGGCGGCGGTGTGGCGATGCAGTTCTGCTATCAGTTCCCGCGGTTCGTCGAGCGCCTGGTCCTCGTCGCCGCCGGCGGCGTGACCAGGGAGGTCAACCCCGCCCTGCGCCTGATCTCCCTACCAGTCGTCCACCAGGCCCTGTCGGCACTCCGAATCCCGGGCGTCGTACCCGGACTCCGGGCCGCCGCGAAGGCCGCCGCGGCCGCCCCGGTACTCCCGTTCGCGCCGGCGAGCACCACACCCAGGCGCCTTCTCGCCGATCACGAGGACCTGATGCGCGTCCTGGGCGGCCTCGCCGACCCGACGGCATGTTCGGCGTTCCTGCGAACACTGCGAGCCGTGGTCGACTGGCGCGGACAGTCGGTCACGATGCTCGACCGCAGCTACCTCACCGAACGCCTCCCCGTGCTGCTCGTATGGGGTGACGAGGACATCGTCATCCCGTATCACCACGCCGAACTCGCGCATTCGGCGATTCCGCACTCCGAACTCGAAACCTTTGTCGGCTCCGGACATTTCCCGTTCCACGACGATCCGGAACGCTTCTGCCGAGTGGTCATCGACTTCATCTCGCGGCACGAGCCCATCGTGTTCGACCCGCTGAACTGGCGTCATCTGATGTCCGAGGGAGCACATCCCGAGCAGTTCACCGGCGACGAGGACACGGTCGAGGAGGTACTCGAGGCGTTCGAAGACGAACGCAATGCGACCTGAGCGAGCACACCGCCGTCCCGTGTCGGAGGTCTGTGCCACCATGGGTCCATGACCTACCCGGGTGGCGGGCCCGACGGCACCACGCCGTTCCCGCACCAACGTTCCGAGTACGACTCGAGCCCCGGTTTCGCCGTGCCCGGCTACGGTGCGCCACAGTCGGATCCGACTCAGTACCAGTACGGCGCGGCACCGATCCCCGAGCAACCGCTCGTCGTGATCGGCGACATCACGTGCACCCAGAACTTCGTCATCACGCCTTCGGGCACCTGTCCGATCTCCGGTACCCAGTGGACCGTCACCGACATGTCCGTGTCGACCGAACGGATGTCACAGACCGGTCTGGTACTGGCCATCGTGGGGTTCTTCATGGTGTGCTTTCTCAGCCTGCTGTTCCTGCTGATGAAGGAACGCAGTACCAGCGGCTACATCCAGGTGATCGTGCGCGGCGCGGGCGGCTTCCTGCACGTCACCAACATCCCGGCGTTTTCGCCGGTCACCATGGGTGACGTCTCGGGTCGCGTCAACTACGCCCGCACGCTGGCCGCGATGGCCTGACCGCACGACCACCGAGCACGCTCGACACCACGCAGGACCACACCGAGGAGGACGACCCCGATGACCAGTCCGGAGAACCCCGGAGACAAGCCGTGCGACCCGTTCGTGAAACAGCCCCCGCCTGCGGAGACCTCCCAGAACGGCGGCCCGGCCCACGGCACCGACCCCAACGCGGGATACGCGGGACCGCCGTCTCCCGGCGCGCCCGAGGGTTACCAGTCACCGCAGGGGTATGACGCCCAGCAGCAGTACGGCACCCCGCCGCAGTACGGTTCCGCTCAATACGGAGCACCCCAGTACGGAGCACCTCAGTACGGTGCACCCCAGTACGGGGCACCGGCTGGCTACGGATATCCCGGCGCACCGGACCCCACCGCTCCGTACGGTCGCGATCCCGCGACCGGCGAACCGCTGTCGGACAAGTCGAAGCTCGTCGCGGGTCTGCTCCAGATCTTCCTCGGCTCGCTCGGCGTCGGCCGCTTCTACATCGGCGACAACACCATCGGCGGTATCCAGCTCGGCCTGACCATCATCGGCTACATCACCGCGATCTTCCTGATCGGGTTCGTGCTGATCTTCGGCGTGGCGATCTGGGCTCTCGTCGACGGCATCATGATGCTGACCGGCAGCGTCCGGGACAAGAACGGCCTCAAGCTCGGGAACTGACCCTTCGATACGCCCCTCCGCAAGCTCCGGGGCTACTCAGGGAGCAGTTGTTCACCCTCCCCTCCGCAAGCTCCGGGGCTACTCAGGGAGCAATTGTTCACCCCCCCCAACCTCCGGGGCTACTCAGGAAGCAGGGCTACCTCAGCCGCCGCAGCAACCGGTGGATCCGCGCACGTCGCGGGTCACCGTGTTGCGGGCGGCTAGTTCGTCGTCGGCCGGATAGTCGACGCCAACCAGACACAGTCCGCGGGCCTCCGCCACCGGAACCTGCGGGCTGCGCACCTTCTCCGAGAGTAGTCCTCGACACCAGTCGATGCCGCGCCGGCCGTCGCCGACGCTCGCGACGGCACCCACCAGCGACCGCACCATCGACCAGCAGAACGCATCCGCAGTGACCTCACCGACGAGGACTCCGTCCGGGTCGCGGGTCCACTCGAAACGCTGGAGGTCGCGGATCGTCGTCGCGCCCTCGCGACGACGGCAGAAGGCGGCGAAATCGTTCAGCCCCAACAACTCCGACGACGCGGCATTCATCGTTCGCACATCGAGCGGTCGGCGCCACGTCGCCGTGGTCCGGGCCACCACGGGTTCCGGGCCCCAGCGCGAATCGTCCAGGCGGTACCGGTAGTGGCGTCGTAGCGCGGAGAACCGCGCATCGAATGCGTCAGGTACCACCCGGACTTCTTTCACCCGGATGTCATCCGGGCACATCTTCGCCAGTCGACCGACGAGGGTCGACGGGTCCCCGCCGATCGACCGGGTCTCCAGCGCCGAGGCCGGGATGACGGCGTGCGCGACCTGCCCCGTCGCATGCACACCGGCGTCGGTCCGCCCGGCCACCGTCAGCCGGACCGGCACCCGCAGGATCGTCGACAACCGGGTCTCGAGTTCCTCGCACACACTGCGCTGACCGATCTGCCGTGCCCATCCGGCGAAATCGGTGCCGTCGTAGCCGAGGTCGAAGCGCAGACGACAGAACCCGCCGGCACCGGAATCCGGGCCGACGGGTTCGGTCAGCAGTTCTCGACTCAGTCGACTACTTCTTGTCGTCGTCTGTGTCGGACGAAGCGGGGTCGGTCGCCTCTTCCGCCTCCACGGCGGTGGCGGCGGTCGACTCGTCGTCGACGGCCTCGGCGACAGCTTCGGCGTTGGCGACCTCGGCGTCGGTGGCGTCGGCCTCGACAGCCTCCACCACGTTCTCGGTCTCCGCAGCCTTCTTCGAGGCGGCGACGCGGGTCGCGCGCGAAGCCTCGCTCGACGCGGTGGTCTCGCGCACCAGCTCGATCACGGCCATGGGGGCGTTGTCACCCTTGCGCGGCAGCGTCTTGATGATGCGGGTGTAACCACCGTTGCGATCGGCGAAGAACGGGCCGATCTCGTCGAACAGCGTGTGCACGACGTCCTTGTTGCGGATGTCCTTCAGCACCTCACGACGGTTGGCCAGCTTGCCGGCCTTGGCGTGGGTGATGATCTTTTCCGCGTACGGGCGCAGGCGCTTGGCCTTTGCTTCGGTGGTGGTGATGCGGCCGTGCTCGAAGAGCGAGGTGGCGAGGTTCGCCAGCATCGCTTTCTGGTGGCTGGCCGACCCGCCGAGGCGGGCACCCTTGGTGGGCTTGGGCATTGTCTTCTCCTAGGAGGACTCCCGATCGCTCGAGCGGGAAGTCAGGGTTTGGGCGAGCGTGACAGCTTGCCGCGGCGACGCGACTAGAGCTGTTCGGTTTCGGCGAAATCCTCACCGGAATCGGCGTCGAACGACGCGTCTTCCGACCACGTACCGGTGGCGGGGTCGTAACCGGCGACCTGCGACGGATCGAAGCTGGCCGGACTGTCCTTGAGGGACAGGCCGAGCGCGTGCAGCTTGACCTTGACCTCGTCGATCGACTTCTGGCCGAAGTTGCGGATGTCGAGCAGATCCGACTCGGTCCGGGCAACCAGCTCGCCGACGGTGTGAACACCCTCGCGCTTGAGGCAGTTGTACGAACGGACGGTCAGCTCGAGATCCTCGATCGGCAGGCTGAACGACGCGATGTGGTCGGCCTCCGCCGGAGACGGCCCGATCTCGATGCCCTCGGCCTCGACGTTGAGCTCCCGGGCGAGCCCGAAGAGCTCCACCAGGGTCTTGCCCGCCGACGCCAGCGCGTCACGCGCGCTGATCGAGTTCTTGGTCTCCACGTCGAGCACGAGCCGATCGAAGTCGGTGCGCTGCTCGACACGGGTGGCCTCGACCTTGTAGGTCACCTTGAGCACCGGCGAGTAGATCGAGTCGACCGGGATACGGCCGATCTCGGCACCCGACGCCTTGTTCTGCACGGCCGGCACGTAGCCGCGGCCCCGCTCGACGACGAGCTCGATCTCGAGCTTGCCCTTGTCGTTCAGGGTTGCGATGTGCAGATCGGGGTTGTGCACGGTGACACCGGCCGGGGGCACGATGTCGGCGCCGGTGACGGTGCCCGGACCCTGCTTGCGCACGTACATGGTGACCGGCTCGTCCTCGTCCGAGGAGACCACGAGGCCCTTGAGGTTCAGGATGATGTCGGTGACGTCTTCCTTGACCCCGGGGACGGTGGTGAACTCGTGCAGGACACCGTCGATCCGGATGCTGGTGATCGCAGCACCCGGGATCGAGCTGAGCAGAGTACGACGCAGCGAGTTACCGAGGGTGTAACCGAAGCCCGGCTCGAGCGGTTCGATGACGAACTTCGACCGGTTCTCGGCGATGACTTCCTCGGTGAGGGTGGGTCGCTGTGAGATGAGCATTTCGTTTTCTCCTTTGGCCGCCCGCTATATGACGGCCTCGAGGGTGAACCGAACAGCAGGTAGCTGTCGGGCTGGTCTTGCTCGAGGAACTACTTGGAGTAGAACTCGACGATGAGCTGTTCCTGCAGCGGGACCTCGATCTGAGCGCGCTCGGGCACCGAGTGCACGAGGATGCGCAGGGTCGAGGGCACGACCTGGAGCCAACCCGGGACCGGACGATCGCCGACGAGCTCCTTGGCGATCTGGAACGGGACGGTCTGCAGCGACTTCGGACGGACGTCGATGATGTCGTACTGGCTGACGCGGTAGCTGGGGACGTCGACCTTCACACCGTTGACGGTGAAGTGGCCGTGGCTGACCAGCTGGCGAGCCTGACGACGGGTCCGCGCGATGCCCGAGCGGTACACGACGTTGTCGAGACGGGTCTCGAGCAGCTTCAGCAGTTCGTCACCGGTCTTGCCGGTGCGACGATTCGCCTCCTCGAAGTAGCGACGGAACTGCTTCTCCATCACTCCGTAGGTGAAGCGGGCCTTCTGCTTCTCCTGCAGCTGCAGGAGGTATTCGCTCTCCTTGATCCGCGAGCGGCCGTGCTGGCCGGGCGGGTAGGGGCGACGCTCGAACGCAGCGTCTCCACCGATCAGATCGACGCGAAGACGACGAGACTTCTTAGTTGCGGGGCCGGTATAACGAGCCATGTTTCTCTGTTCCTCCCTTTCCCGCTAGACCCGACGCCGCTTGGGCGGACGGCAACCGTTGTGCGGCTGCGGGGTGACATCGGAAATGGTGCCGACCTCGAGGCCGGCTGCCTGCAGGGAGCGGATGGCGGTCTCGCGACCCGAGCCCGGTCCCTTGACGAACACGTCGACCTTCTTGACGCCGTGTTCCTGGGCCTTGCGCGCAGCGTTCTCGGCCGCGAGCTGAGCCGCGAACGGGGTGCTCTTGCGCGAGCCCTTGAAACCGACGTGGCCCGACGACGCCCAGCTGATGATGTTTCCGCTGGGGTCGCTGATCGACACGATGGTGTTGTTGAACGTCGACTTGATGTGTGCGTGGCCGTGCGGGACGTTCTTCTTATCGCGACGGCGGGTGCCCTTCTTGGGGCCTGCGCTACGTGACTTCGGAGGCATTACTTCTTCTTCCCGGCGATGGTCTTCTTCGGGCCCTTGCGAGTGCGGGCATTGGTCTTGGTGCGCTGTCCACGGACGGGCAGGCCACGACGGTGGCGCAGACCCTGGTAGCAGCCGATCTCGATCTTGCGACGGATATCGGCCTGCACCTCGCGACGCAGGTCACCCTCGACCTTCACCGAGGCTTCGATGTACTCACGCAGCTTCGAGACGTCTGCGTCAGTGAGATCCTTCGCGCGGAGGTCGGGGCTGAGGCCCGTTCCCGCGAGGATCTCCTTGGAGGTGGTGCGTCCAACTCCGTAGATGTAGGTCAGTGCGATCTCCAGCCGCTTTTCGCGGGGGAGATCCACACCAGCAACACGTGCCATGTGGCGGATTTCCTTTTCGATGTCCAGAGGTCTTCTCCCAGTCCGTCCCGTGAGCTGTGTGCGGACCGTGTGTCCACACCTCGCGGGCTCCGGCCTCTGATCCGGAGGTAGGCGGTGACTCGTCTGTCGCCGCTGGTGCTGAGAGGTCTTCTGATATTCGGTTGTCGTTCTTCAGTTGTTCTGACTCAAGCGACCCGGAGGGGTGCGCGTGATCAGCCCTGACGCTGCTTGTGACGCAGGTTCTCGCAGATCACCATGACCCGACCGTTGCGGCGGATCACCTTGCACTTCTCGCAGATCGGCTTGACGCTCGGCTGAACCTTCACGTCAATCTCTCCTGCTCGGCTCGCCCGCGCGCACGCCGAAACGCGGCCGTACACGTGGGTGTCGGTCTCCTCCCAGACGGATGTCGGGGAAGTCTTCTCCCGGCGGCGCCGGGAAAGTCTTACTTGTAGCGGTACACGATCCGCCCACGACCGAGGTCGTAGGGCGAGAGTTCCACGACGACCCGATCCTCGGGCAGGATGCGGATGTAGTGCTGCCGCATCTTGCCGCTGATGTGGGCGAGAACCTTGTGTCCGTTCTCCAGCTCAATACGAAACATCGCATTGGGCAGGGGTTCGATCACTCGACCCTCGACCTCGATGGCCCCGTCTTTCTTCGCCATGTCCTCCGCGATCCTGGCCGTTTCCGCGACACCCGGATGGTGCTGCGTCGTTGGCCCGGTTGAATCAGTGTTTGTCCGTTAGGGTGTGGGCACCGGTCCGCAAGGACCTGCACCCGGTGCGAGCGTCTCCGGATCCGCGTGGGGGCACGCGAACACCGGCACGCGAGACGCACCGACGATCTATGTTACGCGAACTGCGAGAACAGTCCAAATGCGTGCCGATCTACCCGGCCATCCACATGGTTCGGACACGAGACCACGATTTCGGCACGACCGTACTGGCAGACTGTTGCCCATGCTGGCATTTCTGGTCCGCACCGTGTGCACCGCGGTGGCGTTGTGGGTGGCGACGCTGATCGTCCCGGGCATCGAGTTCGTCGGCGGGTCGACGACGGCCGAGAAGATCGGGATCGCACTGGTCGTGGCCGTGATCTTCGGCGTCCTCAACGCCTTCGTGAAGCCGATCGTGCAGATCATCTCGATCCCCTTCTACATCCTGACGCTGGGGCTCATCCACATCGTGATCAATGCATTGATGTTGGAGATCACCGCGTGGATCACCCGCAACACCACGCACTGGGGTCTCGAGGTCGACGACTTCTTCTGGTCGGCCATCTTCGGCGCGATCGTCGTCTCGGTCGTGGGCTGGCTACTCGCGCTGCTGATGCGGGACCCGGTCGATCGATGAGCGCCGCGAGGAAGACCCTCGAGGGCCTCAGACGCCTCGGGGGCGTGGCCGTCGCCGTCCCGGCGCTGTCTCTCACGCTCGCCGCGTGCGGCAGCGACGCGGCCGTCGATCAGGAACGGTCGGTCACCGTCGTCGGCTCCGGACAGGTCAGCGGCGCCCCCGACACATTGCGCGCCGACATCGGCGTCGAGTCGACGGCCGGCGACGTGACCACCGCGGTGAACGAGACGAGCGAGAAGATCCGCGCGGTCACCGACGCGATCGTCGGCGCCGGTGTGGAACGCAAGGACGTGGCCACCCAGCAGGTCTCGGTCACCCCGCAGTACTCGAGCCCGGTCCCCGGCGGTTCCGGTCAGATCAGCGGATATGTGGCGACCAACTCCATCCGGGTCACCATCCGCGACATCTCCACGGCCTCGACGATCCTGAGCGCGGCCGCCACCGCGGGCGGCGACAACACCCGGATCAGCAATGTCGCCTTCGCCATCGACGACGATTCTCAACTCCTCGAGGAGGCCCGGGAAACGGCGTTCAACGACGCCCGGGGGCGCGCCGAGCAGTACGCCTCGCTGGCCGGCGACGATCTCGGCAAGGTCCTGACCGTCAAGGAGACGACCAGCGGCCAGGAGCAGCCCGCCTCCCCCGGTTCGTTCGAGCGCGATGTCGCCGCAGCCCCCGTCCCCATCGAACCCGGCGAGCAGGAGCTGACCTTCACGGTCACGGTGACGTTCGCGCTCAACTGAGCTCGTTCGACGTGATGCGCACCCGAATTGCCCGGTGCGCGAAGAATCTTCGCCACGGATCGACAACAGCTGGGTCACAACCCGATAACACCGCCGGAACGCGGTTTCTACCGTGAGGGGGGCCGGGGAATAGGAGAGCGGAGTCTAGCGAAGGAGATTGTCATGACGGGTATCCGAGTACGCGCACTCACCGCCACCGGTGTCGCCGCAGCGGCCGCACTGGTCGCGACCCTGGGGGTCACCGCGCCGGCCGACGCCGCCGAGACCAAGTCGCTGAAGGTCTCCGGCGAACTCGAGATCGCGCCGGACCCCGAGATCCTCGAGATCACGGCCGAGGGCACCACCGACGCGGAGGGCAAGACCACCGGAACCTACGTCGCGACCCTGCTGGCCGGTGACGACGACAATCCCCTCCCGTTCAAGGTGAAGGGACCGATCACGTGCATCCACACCGAGGGCAACACGGCGTCGCTGGTGTACCCGATCACCGGCACCGAGCCCAACCTCGTCCCCGCTCCGCTGAAGGACGCACTCGCGGTGCAGATCACCGTACGCAAGGGCGCAGGCGAGGACGACAACAAGGTCGGGGTGAACGGCCCGGCACCCACCGCCTCCTTCCGTGGATGCAAGCCCGCGGCCACCCCGTACGAGTTCGACGGGGACATCGAGATCAGGTAGCTCTCCGGGTCTCCCCTGTCGCGAAAGAGCCACGCGCGCCTGGCATCCTGGACCGGTGCGAGCCGTCATCCAGCGAGTCAGTCAAGCCCGCGTGAGCGTCGACGGCGAGGTCGTCGGCGAACTCGACATCCCGGCCGGCGGTTCGGGCCTGGTCGCGCTCGTCGGCGCCACCCACGACGACACCGCCGACCATGCCGCGAAGCTGGCTGACAAGATCTGGCGGTTGCGGATCTTCAACGGCGACGACGGCCCCGAGAAAGCCGCCGCCGACATCGACGCCCCGATCCTGGTCATCAGCCAGTTCACCCTGTACGCCAACACCGCCAAGGGACGACGCCCGTCCTGGAACGCCGCGGCCCCGGGCCCGGTGGCCGAGCCGCTGGTCGACGCGGTCGCCGACGCCCTGCGCGCCGCCGGGGCAACCGTCGCCACCGGCCGGTTCGGAGCGAACATGCAGGTGAGCCTGGTCAACGACGGACCGGTCACCCTGATTCTCGACGTCTGACGACTAGGGTCGAACCGTGGGACGAATAACCGCACGCCGGCGCGTCACCCGCATCCGACGCGATGCGGCCCCGACGCAGCGTGCCGACACCCTCGCCGTCGAGGAACCGTTGGAGATCCGCGTGGGCGGTCGACAGCTGAGCGTCACCATGCGTACCCCCGGCCACGATTTCGAACTCGTGGCCGGATACCTCGTCTCCGAGGGTCTCATCATCGCCGGCAGCGACTACTCCACCGCGCGGTACTGCGCGGGTACCGACTCCACCGGCGCGAACACCTACAACGTCGTCGACGTCTCGCTGGCCGCCCACGTTCGGCCGCCCGCATCCGGCGTCGTCCGCCACAACACCATGACCAGTGCCTGTGGTGTCTGCGGGAAGGACAGCATCGAGTCCGTCCACACCGCGTCGGCCCACGACCCGGCGGCCGACACCTTGACCGTCGACGTCGACACGCTGCTGGGTCTCCCCGACCGTCTACGCGTCGAGCAGGACGTCTTCGACAAGACCGGCGGGCTCCACGCGGCGGCGCTCTTCGACGCCGACGGCGAACTGCTCGTCGTCCGTGAGGACGTGGGCCGGCACAACGCCGTCGACAAGGTCGTCGGCTGGGCGGTCCTCGCCGACCGACTCCCGTTGACCGGCACCGTCCTCCAGGTTTCCGGCCGGGCGAGCTTCGAACTGGTGCAGAAGGCCGCGATGGCGGGCATCCCGATGCTGAGCGCGGTGTCGGCGCCGTCCTCGCTCGCCGCCGATCTCGCCGACGAGCTCGGCATCACCCTGATCGGGTTCTCCCGCGGCGAGTCGATGGTGGTCTACACGCGGCCGGATCGGGTCGTCGCCGTCGACGAACACGCCGGGATCGTCACGAGTTGAGGTCGTGGCGCAGCGGATCGTCGAGTGCGGCACCGGTGACCGGGTCGAACCAGTAGGTCTCGGAGGGCTCCGGCACCAGACCGACCACGTCACCGACATCGATGGTGCGCCGATGGTCGACGCGAACGACGATACGGCTGTTCCGCAGCGGGACATCGGCACTGCAGTAGACGAACTGTTCGGCGCCGAGTTCCTCGACCAGATCAACCGTCCCGCGCAGCGCCCCGTCGTGCGAGACCGTCGAGACCGTCCACGATTCGGCGCGGAGTCCGACGACCACCTCCGAGGAGTTCGCAGCGGCGAGGACGGAGTCGGGCACCGGTAGGTGTGCCGCGCCCAGACGCACGACACCGTCGTCGATGCGGCCGTTGATCAGACACATCTGCGGCGACCCCATGAACGATGCGACGAACAGATTCGACGGCCTGGAGTAGATCTCCCGCGGAGTGCCCACCTGCTGCAACACACCATGGTCGAGGACGGCCACCCGGTGCCCCATGGTCATCGCCTCGATCTGGTCGTGTGTCACGTACAGCGTCGTGACACCCAGTTCCCGCTGCATCGCGGCGATCTGCGCGCGGGTGCTGACCCGCAGCTTCGCGTCGAGGTTGGACAACGGCTCGTCCATGCAGAAGACCTTGGGACGCCGGACGATCGCACGTCCCATCGCCACCCGCTGCCGTTGTCCCCCCGACAGTTTGGCGGGCTTCCGGTCGAGAAGATGTGCGATGTCGAGCATTTCGGCGACTTCGGCCACACGCTTGCCGGTGTCCGGCTTGCTCATACCGGCATTGCGGAGGGCAAAGCCCATGTTGTCGGCGACCGTCATGTTCGGGTACAGCGCATAGTTCTGGAACACCATTGCGACGTCGCGCGCCTTGGGGGCCATCCCGACGACGTCGACGCCGTCGATCAGGATGGCCCCCGATTCGACCGACTCCAGGCCCGCGACCATCCGGAGGCTGGTCGACTTACCGCAACCCGACGGGCCGACGAGCACCATGAACTCGCCGTCGGCGACGTCGAGATCGAGCGAATCCACCGCGGGTGGTAGGTCGTCGGCGAACCGCCGGGTCGCCGCGTCGAAGGTCACTGAAGCCATGAACTATCGAATCCTGCCCTGTGTCTTGCTGTCAGAGATGGTTACGGGGTGCGTGATCAGTTCGGCAGCTTGGACTTGATCTGTCCGTCGTAGATCCGCTGCAGCTGCTGCTGCACATCGCCGAGGGTCTTGGTGACATCGGCGTTGCGCAGACCGATCTGCTCGTAGCCGGTGCCGATCACCTTGTCGGCGCCGGGCAGGAACACCCGGGCGTAATCCTGCGACTTGGTGTTCGGCAGCTGCTCGATGGCGGTCTTGAAGTTCGGGTTCTCGGCCAGGAACTTCCTCATCGACGGGTCGTCGGCCGCCCCGGTCCGCACCGGCATGTAACCGACGTTCTGCGAGAAGTACGCGGTGTTGGCGGTGTTGGTGAAGAAGTCGATGAACCTGAGCGCGTTCACCTTCCGCTCATCGGAGATCTTCGCCGGGATGGCGAGGCCGGCGCCGCCGGTCGGGCAGCCCTTTGTTCCGTCCGGCGCAGGCAGGAAGGCCGTGCCGAAGCTGAACTTGGCATCCTTGGTGACACCGGAGAGGTCACCGGTCGACGCGATGGTGGACGCGATGATCCCGGCACTGAAGTCGGCGGCGATGTCGTTGGAGATCGCGGCGTACTTGTCCTTGTTGATCGAGTCGGACAGATACTGCGCGGCCTCGATCGTCTTGGGATCGGTGAACTTCAGGTCCCACTGGTCGGAGTAGGCACCACCGAAGGTCCAGGTGGGACCCTCGAAGGTCCAGCCCAGGTAGTCGGTGGCGTTACCCCAGCCGTGGGCCTTCTTGCCCGAGCCGACGACCTGCTGGATCCGCGGACCCCACTCACCGAACTCCTGCCAGCTGGCCGGACCGCGATCGGGCAGTCCGGCCTTCGCCCACACGTCCTTGTTGTAGTAGAACAGCGGCGTCGACCGGGCGTACGGCAACGCCCAGTGCTGATCATTCCAGTTGTAGTCCTCGACCAGCGAGGCAACATATTCCGAGGTGTTGACGCCGGCCTTGCCGAACAGGTCGTCGAGCGGCGTGATCGCGCCCTGCAGAGCGAAGTTGAACCACCACACATCCGACAGGACGACGATGTCGGGCACCGATCCGCCGGAGAGCGCCGCATTGAACTTCTGGGCGACCTCTTCGTAGTTCTTGCCGCCGTCCACGAGCTTGACCTTGATGTCGGGGTTGGCGGCCTCGAACCGGCTGATCAGTTCCTTCTCCACATCGGCCGATTTACCGGGGTGATTCGACCAGAAGGTGAGGGTGTTGGCGTCTCCGCCGGCGGAATCGCCCCCGCTGTCTCCGGAACCGGCACAGGCGGCCAGAGTGAGACCGGCGGCTGCGGCGGCTGCCGCGGCGAGAAAGCCCCGGCGCGAGAGATCGGTCATGGTGTCATACCCCTTTGTTCGTTGTTCGTCGGATACGTGGAGCCCGTGCTGGTCATCCTTTGACCGCACCGGAGGTCAGGCCCTTGATCATCTGGCGTTGCAGTACCAGGAACACGATCAGGATCGGGAGCATCGCCAGGACGGTCGCGGCCATCACCGGTCCCCAGTTGGTGACGCCGTCGTTGTTCTGCAGCTGCGTGAGACCTACCGGCAGCGTTGCCACCGAGTAGTCGTCGGCCATCAGGAACGGCCACAGGTACTCATTCCATTCGTTGACCAGGGTGATGAGCGCGAATGCGACCATGGTCGGGATCGAGATCGGCAGTACGACCCGCAGCAACAGCCGGACATGACCCGCGCCGTCCATCCGAGCGGCCTCGATGATCTCGGCGGGGATGGACAGAAAGTGGTTGCGCATCAGGAAGGTGCCGAAGGCGACACCGGCGAGCGGGAGGATGATGCCGATGAAGGTGTTCCGGAAGCCGAGTTGCGCGACCAGGGAATAGTTGGTGATGACGGTGATCTGATTGGGCACCATCAGCGCTGCGATGATGAGGATGAACACGACGTTCTTGAAGGGAAACCGCAAGAACACCAGCCCGTAGGCGCTGAGCACGCCCAGGACGAACTTCGCCACGGTCAGGACACACGTGACGATGACGGAGTTCCGCAGGAACTGCCAGAACGGCACGGATGTCGTTGCCTCCGTGTAGTTCTCGGGGTGCCAGCTGGACGGCCACCAGACCGCCGGCTGGACGTAGATCTCGGAGCGGTCCTTGAACGACGCCAGGACGATCCACACCAAGGGCAGCGCCACCACGACCACCACCAGCACCATGGCCGCGTAGCCGCAGGCGGTCACCAGACGATGCCTGCTCACGTCGTTCATCGACTCTCCCGATCCATGACACGCACCTGCGCAACGGTGATCACCAGCAGGACGACGAACATGATGGTCGCGACCGTGGCACCGTAGCCGGCTCGAAAGTTGCGGAACGACTCCTCGTAGACCTGGTAGACCATCGTGGTGGTGCCGTTACCCAGAGGTCCTCCCCGCGTCATCACGTTGATGATGTCGAAGACCTGTAACGAGTTGAGCATCACGGTGATCGACAGGAAGTACGTCGTCGGACGAAGCTGCGGCAAGAGCACCCGGCGGAAATGGGTTGCCGCACTGGCACCGTCGATCTGGGCGGCTTCGTCGAGGTCGACCCGTCGCGCCTGCAACGCGGCCAGGTAGATGACGAACGTGTAGCCGATGTTCTTCCAGAGATAGGTGACCGTCACCATGAACAGTGCCCAGCCGGGCTGCTGGTAGAAGTCCGGTGCAGAGCCGAGGCCGAATCGGGTCATCAGGTCGTTGATGAGACCGAAATGCGGATCGAAGACGAACTGGAACGCGATGCCGATCGCCGCACCGGAGATCACGAACGGCGCGAAAACCACCGAACGCACCAGGTTCCGACCTCGGAGCGCCCGGTCGAGCAGCATGGCGAGCACCAGTCCGATCAGCATGCTCCCCGCCACCGCGACGACGGTGAAGACGACGGTGTTCGAGACGATCGTCCAGGTATCGGAGCGCGTCGCCCACTCCCGGTAATTCGACCACCCGATGAAGGTTGCCCCCGGCGACGAGATGTTCCAGTCGTAGAACGACATTCGGATGTTCTCGATCAAGGGACGGTAGGTGAACACCCCCAAGAGCACGAGATTGGGGCCCACGATCGCCAGAAAGAGCGCATAGGTGCGCCACGGACGTCGGCGCCCCACTTGGGGAAGGACTCGTTCGGTGACCGCGGGCACCCGGGGGAGTATTCAGATCGATTCGGACATCCCGCGAACGAGTCGGGGGTGATCCGGTGACAACTGGGTGTCCGGTGGGTGTCACAACCGGTACGGTCGTCCAGGTCGAGCGTACCGGTTGCCGGGCGGCCTACGCCTCCTTGCCGGCCGCCGCGAGCTTGAGCAACTGCCCGGCGGTGGCGTCGGGCAGATAGGCGCGCGATACGGCCAAACCGATGCGGGGAAGATCACCTTCGTCGCGAACAGCCAGGTACACGGGCTCGTAGCGCGGATTGAACTTCTTCTTGAACGTGTGCAACGACCGGAAGCCGTAGTAAGGTTCGAGCGCTGCGCCGAGCGCGTCGAGCAGTTTGTCGAGCGGCTCGGGATCGAAATCCCCGGTGCGGGCCAGCGGCGCACCCGACAGCGAGATGAACTGTGCGCCCTCGTCTTTGAACGCGACAGCCGAGGAGGCGATGAGGTACTCGACGACGGGACCGAAACCGTCGGTCCGCCGCCGCATGATGTCGAGGGTCCAACCCGCAACCCCGCCGCCGGGCCCGTACACGGGGAGCCACGACAGCACACCGTGGACGTTGCCGTCCGGATCGACGGCGAGGGCGACCCGCACCGCGGGGTCCATCGCCTCCTCCACACTGCCGAGCGTGAAACCCATCTCCGGTAAGCCCTTGTCCCCCACCCATTCCTCGGAGATGGCGCGGACCTGGGTACGCACGGCGAAGGACTCGTCGGCGAGGGTCACCATCTTCATCGAGATGTCCTGCTTGCCGGCCTTGTTCATCGCCGACCGCACGTGTTGCCACGGCTTGCCCTTGAACTCGAGGCCGGGCAGGTCGACGATCGTGTCCTCCGCAATCTGCACGCTGAGCCAACCGCGTTCGGTGACGATCTCCGATGTCGACGACCCGATGGAGAACCAGCACGGCGTCGCACCGGATCGCTCCGCGAGCTCGATGAAGGCGTCGACCGCCGCCTTGCCCCGCTCCGGTGCGCACACCGGATCTGCCAGTGCCAGAAGGGTCCCGACGTGGTTCTGGTAGGTGACCACCGACTGCCCCGCGGAATCATCCGCACTGCCGGTGAACTGATAGGAATTGCCGGGCCAGGTCGTCATCCACGACATCGTGCCGCCGCCGTGTTCACGCAGGAGCGCCTTGACCCGGTCGACCGGGTCGGCGTCGGGGTCATCTCCCGCGCCCACATGCCGCACCCGCCACGGGACGGCGAACGCGAACCGGCCGGGGATCAGGATGGCGAGCAACAACGCCCACAGCAATGTGGTTCCCAGTGTCACCGCCCCCTCGGTGGAGACGTCGGTGAAGATGACGAGGACGACCGTCAACACCGTCGCGACGACGTTCACTGCGCCGATCACGACCGCGACCCACCAGGCCCAGCGCTTTCCCCGCCGCAGCTCGCCGGCGATCAGCACGTTGATCACCAGACCGATCAGCATGGTGAACACTGAGGCGTCGCCCGCGTCGGTCGGGCCCAGCGGGCCGTCCCCGGGGAACAGGAAGACCATCAGGTTCGCCGCCGCGATCACCAGCAGCGCGGCACAGCCCAGCATCCGGACCTCACGCCGAGTGCGCGGCATGTAGCCGCGTTCCTTGATGGCGAAGAACTTCTCCCCGATCACCAGCATGATGACCGCTGCGAGAACGTATTCGACGGAGGCGAGCGTCCCCTGGAACAGGAAGGCGATGGCGACAACCGCACCCATCAGCACACGCACGCGCAGGCGCCACGGTGACCGGACGGTCGCCGAGGCCACCGCGACCGCGGACACAACCAGGGCGCCGACACCGGTCCCCCGCGAATCGGCCAGCTCCTCGGCCCACCGCCAGGAGGTGACCTCGGTCGACAACAGCCACAGCAGACCGACGGTCAGGAAGCCGGCGACGAGGTGGCCGCCGACGCCGACCAGGATCGCCTTCACGGTGCCCAGTTGCCACTCGGCCCAACCCATTCCGACGATCACGACCACGAACGCGATGACGTACAGCCACGGGCCGGGTTCGACGAAGGCGGAGCTGATCGGCGTCCACCACTTGCCCTCACGCAGAGCGGGCAGACCGAAGGCCACCTCGTGATACCAGGCCTTGTCGTTCGCCCGGCTCCAGAGCGACCCGGTCGCCACCCCGACGACCGCAAGCGCGATGGCGAGCGCGGCGGTGAACGGCAACCGGCGGACAGCAGAGGACCACGACACGTCGAAGTGCATGGTCAACCGTACGACGGCGCGCTGCCCCGCAGTGCCTCCTTGTTCGGCAATGTCCCGTATTCGATGCGCTCCGGGCGATTTCGGCGCACAACTGGACCATGCGTCGGCTGTCCGGGTGGCCCGAGCCCGAGACGTTGGGCGAGCCATGGCGTTTGTTGCCGGAGAGCAACTGCCCACGCCGTGAAAGTATGCCCACCGGGAACCTCGGAGTAGTGGACGTCCATGCCGGCCGCCCGCGCCGCCCGGTACGACGTCACCACCGCCGGCCGGGTGGAACGGTCACCGCGTCCGACGACGAACGCCCCCGCCGAGTCGGGGTAGCGCCGGCTCGCCAACAGATGGAGAGGTGTCACCGCCCGGAAGGCCGCCGCGTCGCCCCCGAACGCCGCGTCGACCGTGGTCTTCGTGGAACCGAGAGACGGTTCGGCGTCGCCGGAGAGGTCCAGGAACGTCGGGTACATCCCCGGACGGGTCGTGGCCAGCTGAAGTGCGCACGTGCCGCCGTACGAAAGCCCGCCGATGGCCCACGCCCGCCGGTCCGTCTCGGCGACGGGAAGTGTCCTGCGCGCCCAGCTCGCGACATCGTCGGTCAGATATGTCGCGACCCTCCCCAGCCGGGAATCCAAGCAGAGCGGGTTGCCGAAGATGCTGCCGGTGCCGTCGGCCAGGATCACGATCGGTGCCAGGCCGTCGTGAGCGCTCGCATAGGAATCCATGGTCGCCGCCAGCCGGCCCCCGAACAGCCAATCCTCCGGCGAACCGGGCTGACCGGCCAGCAAGACCAGGACCGGAAGCCGAGGTGAGACCGGATCGAAGACGGCCGGCGGCAGGTAGACCTTGGCCGGTCTGGCTCGGAAACCCGAAACGGTACCGGGAATCCCGGCCGTCAGAATCCTCCCGTGACGTCCGGTGTCGCGGGACGGGCGCCATTCCGGCAGATCGACGACTCGCTGATGGTGAGCGACCTGCGCCACCGAGACGGTCGGGGCACCCTCGTCGTGAATGAGCGCACCGACGGTCGGGTACCAGGCATAGAACGTGTTGACGTGCGAGAGCCCGAGCACGACAGCCAGCACTGCGGCCAATACGGTCACAGATCTCTGGACGACGCCGCGTCCGGCGACGAGACGGGGCACCGACAGCAGCAGGCCGAGAACGCCCGCCGCACCCCATGCGCACACCGCCACGGGAACCGATTCGCCCCAGGAATGTTCGATGAAACGACGCACCAGCAGGGCCAGCACGACTGTCACGGCAATTGTCACCGGAACCACCACGAACAGATGGCGCTTCCGGGGCGAGAGAATCAGCCAGAGGACCGCGACCACACCGAGGACCGTCACCGTCAGCGGAATCCAGCCGCCGATGATCGACAGACCTACGGCATCACCCATCGCCATGGACCTCCCCAGCAGATGACCCGGCCAGGTTAGCACTGCGGGACGCCGACAGCGGGGGCCGATGGCGGCGTTCAACACCCAGAGGGCGAGAATCTCATTCCGGGCGGGGAGTCAGAATCCGCGGACCGTCTGCGGTGACCGCGACCGTGTGTTCCCAGTGGGCGGCGCGAGATCCGTCGTCGGTGACGACCGTCCAGTCGTCGGCGAGGACAGTGGTGTCCACGGTGCCGAGAGTCAGCATCGGCTCGATCGCGAGCGTCGACCCGATCACCAGCAGCGGGCCCTTGCCCGGCGCGCCCTCGTTCGCAAGGAACGGGTCCATGTGCATCTCCCGGCCGATGCCGTGACCGCCGTACCCGTCGACGATGCCGAAGGGACGGCTGAACTTCTCCTCGGCGGCGCGGGTACCGAGTTCGATCGCATGGGAGATGTCGGTCAGGCGGGCGCCGTCGACCATGGCGGCGATACCGGCCTCCATCGAGAGCCTGGTGGCCTCGGACAGCTCCGCATCGGCCTGCGACAGCTCTCCGACACCGAAGGTCCAGGCCGAGTCGCCGTGCCAGCCGTCGAGGACCGCACCACAGTCGATGGACACCAGATCGCCTTCGGCGAGAACGACATCGGCCGACGGGATTCCGTGGACCACGACCTCGTTCACCGAACTGCAGATCGATCCCGGGAAGCCGTGGTAGCCCTTGAAGGACGGCACGGCCCCGGCTTCGCGGATCACCGTCTCGGCGACCTCGTCGAGGTCGAGGGTGCTCACCCCCGGCTTCGAGGCGGCGCGAACGGCCACCAGGGCTGCTCCGACGACCGCGCCCGCCGCCGCCATCGCATCCAGCTCGCCGGCGGAGCGGAACGGGACGCGCTTACGTTTACGAAAGCCCATGAGCGGACGCAGTCGGCGGGACGTCAGGAAACGCCGGCGCCGAGAGCGCTCAGCACACGCTGGTGGACATCCTGGATGTCGCCCACCGCGTCGATGGTCTTGACCTGATCGCCGTAGTAGTCGAGCAGGGGCGAGGTCTCCTTGGTGTAGACGTCCATCCGGTTGCGGATGACCTCTTCGGTGTCGTCGGCGCGGCCACGGGCCAGCATGCGCTCGACGACGACATCGGTGTCGACGACGAAGGACAGCACGGCGTCGAGCGAGGCGTCGAGGTTGGCCAGGATCTCCTTGAGCGCGTCGGCCTGCTCGGTCGAACGCGGGAATCCGTCGAGGATGAAGCCCTTGGTCGCATCCGGCTCGCTCACGCGCGCACGGACCATGTCGACGGTGATCTCGGACGGGACCAGGTTGCCTGCGTCGAGGTACTTCTTGGCCTCGATGCCGACCGGGGTGCCCTGGGAGATGTTGGCGCGGAACAGGTCACCGGTGGAGATGTGCGGGATGCCGAGGGCTTCGCTCAGCAGTTCCGCCTGGGTGCCTTTACCTGCGCCGGGGGGGCCGAGAATAACGAGTCTCACTTGAGGAATCCTTCGTACTTGCGTTGCATCAACTGACTGTTGATCTGTTTCATCGTGTCCAGACCCACACCGACCATGATCAACACGGCCGTGCCCCCAAATGGCAGGTTCTGGACGTTGCCGCTGTTACCGATCTCGAGGAACAGGTTCGGCAGCACCGCGATGATACCGAGGTAGATCGAGCCCGGCAGAGTGATGCGGCTGAGCACATAGCCCAGGTACTCCGCGGTCGGGGCGCCCGGCCTGATGCCCGGGATGAAGCCACCGTACTTCTTCATCTCGTCGGCGCGTTCCTCCGGATTGAACGTCACCGCCACGTAGAAGTACGTGAAGAAGATGATCATCAGGAAGTAGACCGCGATGTAGACCCCGTTGCTGGGATCGGTCAGGTACCTGGTGACGTATTCCTGCCAGGTCGACTGCGTGCCGTCGGTGCTGCGCGTCAGTTCGACGATCAGCTGCGGCAGGTACAGCAGCGACGAGGCGAAGATGACCGGGATGACGCCGGCCTGGTTCACCTTCAGCGGCAGGTAGGTCGACGACCCGCCGTACATCTTGCGGCCGACCATGCGCTTGGCGTACTGCACCGGGATGCGGCGCTGACCCTGCTCGATGAAGACGACGCCGGCCACGATGATCAGCGCGGCGACACACACCAGCGCGAAGACGAGTCCGCCGCGGGAGTTCAGGATGGTGCGACCCTCGGCCGGGATGCGAGCGGCGATACCGGCGAAGATCAGCAGCGACATGCCGTTGCCGATGCCGCGTTCGGTGATGAGCTCGCCGAACCACATGACGACACAGGCGCCGGCGGTCATGACGAGCACGATGATCGCGAGACCGAAGATGCTCGAGTCGTTGAGGACCTCACCGCTGGTCGCACAGGACTGAGGGAGGAGCTGACCGCGGTCGGCGAGGGCGACGATGCCGGTCGACTGGAGAAGTGCCAGCGCCACAGCCAGATAACGCGTGTACTGCGTCATCTTGGCCTGACCGGCCTGGCCTTCCTTGCGCAGCTGCTCGAACCGTGGGATGACCACCGTGAGCAACTGGACGATGATGGACGCCGTGATGTACGGCATGATGCCGATCGCGAACACCGACAGCTGCAGCAGCGCGCCGCCGGAGAACAGGTTGATCAGGGAGTAGACCGAGCTCGACTCACCGTTCGAGACCTCGTCCAGACATGCCCGCACGGCCTGGTAGTCCACGCCGGGCGACGGCACGGTCGCACCGAGGCGATACAGGACGATGATGCCGAGAACGAAGAGGATCTTCTTCCTCAGGTCCGGCGTCCGTATGGCCGCGAAGAGGGGGGAAAGCACTAACTCCTCCTAGGAACGACCACGCGAGGTCTGTGTTCCGGGTCGGTGGCGACCCGATCCCCCGTGTGCTCGGCAGTCGACAATGTTCGGGATGCGGCGATCTGTGCGGATGCGGCAGACAACGTCTGAAACTCTAACAGTGACGCCGAAACGCCCCGGTCGGGCGGCAGCTCTGCTGCCGCCCGACCGCGGGTCTGTTCCGTCAGAGTTCGGTGACGCTGCCTCCGGCAGCGGCGATCTTCTCCTTGGCGGAGGCGGTGAACTTGTCGGCGGTGATGTCGACCTTGACCGACAGGTCGCCGTCGCCGAGCACCTTCACCAACTTGTTCTTGCGCACCGCGCCGGCTGCGACGAGCTCGTCGACGCCGATGGTGCCGCCCTGCGGGAAGAGGCGCGCGATGTCGCCGACGTTGACGACCTGGTACTCGATCCGGTTGCGGTTGGTGAAGCCCTTGAGCTTCGGCAGCCGCATGTGGATCGGCATCTGGCCACCCTCGAAACCGGCCGGCACGTTCTTGCGCGCCTTGGTGCCCTTGGTGCCGCGGCCCGCGGTCTTACCCTTGGATCCCTCACCGCGACCCACGCGGGTCTTGTCGGTCTTCGACCCCGGTGCGGGGCGAAGGTGATGGAGTTTGATGGTCATTGCTTAAACCTCTTCGACTGTCACGAGGTGACGAACCGCGTTGATGAGGCCGCGGTTGATCGGCGTGTCCTCGCGGGTGACGGTCTGGCGGATGCCCTTCAGTCCGAGGGTCCGCAGGCTGTCACGCTGGTTCTTCTTGGTACCGATGGTGCCCTTGACCTGAGTGATCTTCAGCTCTGCCATGATCAGACTCCCTGTCCTGCGCGAGCGCGCAGCATACCGGCCGGAGCGACGTCCTCGATCGGCAGACCGCGGCGGGCCGCGACCTCTTCGGGACGCTGCAGCATCTTGAGAGCGGCGACGGTGGCGTGGACGACGTTGATGGCGTTGTCGGAGCCGAGGCTCTTGGCGAGGACGTCGTGGACGCCCGCGCACTCGAGCACGGCACGCACCGCGCCACCGGCGATCACCCCGGTACCGGGGCTGGCCGGGCGCAGCATGACGACACCGGCAGCGGCCTCACCCTGAACCGGGTGGGTGACGGTGCCACCGATCAGCGGCACGCGGAAGAAGTTCTTGCGAGCCTCTTCGACGCCCTTCTGGATCGCGGCCGGGACTTCCTTGGCCTTGCCGTAGCCGACGCCGACCATGCCCTGGCCGTCGCCGACCACCACGAGAGCGGTGAACGAGAAACGACGTCCACCCTTGACCACCTTCGAGACGCGGTTGATGGTCACCACGCGCTCGAGCTGGTTGCGGTCCTGGTCGCGGCCGCCGCGATCGCGGCGATCTCCGCGGCCACCGCCGCGACGGTCGTTGCCGCCACCTGCGGTGTTCTGGTTGCTGTCGTTACCGGCGGGTCCGTTTCCGCCGTCACGCTGACGTCCGGGCATCAGAGGTTCCCTCCGGTCATGTGGGTGTAGCTGGTGAAGATGGTCATCAGAAGCTCAGGCCTCCCTCACGGGCGGCATCCGCGAGCGCGGCGATACGGCCGTGGTAGTCCTTGCCACCACGGTCGAACACGACGGCGTCGACGCCGGCGGCCTTGGCACGAGCGGCGATGAGCTCGCCGACCTTGCGGGCCTGCGCCGACTTGTCGCCGCCGGCCGCACGCACGTCGGACTCGATCGACGACGCGGCGGCCAGCGTCTTGCCGGCCAGGTCGTCGATGAGCTGCACGTGGATGTGGCGCGAGCTGCGCTTGACGGCGAGACGCGGACGCTCCGGGGTTCCGCTGACCTTCTTGCGGAGACGGAAGTGCCGGTTGGCGGTCGCGGTGCGACGACGCGTCGACACGTCCTTGCCGAGGGGCTTACGGCTGGTCTTGGTAGCTGTGTCACTCATGGCTTACTTACCCGTCTTTCCGACCTTGCGACGGATCTGCTCACCCTCGTAGCGAATGCCCTTGCCCTTGTAGGGGTCCGGACGACGCAGGCGGCGGATGTTCGCCGAGATCTGGCCGACTTTCTGCTTGTCGATACCCGAGACCGAGAACTTGGTCGGGGACTCCACGGCGAAGGTGATGCCTTCGGGGGCCTCGATCGGTACGGGATGGCTGTAACCGAGGGCGAACTCGAGGTCCTTGCCCTTCGCCTGGACGCGGTAGCCGACACCGAAGATCTCCATCTTCGTGGTGTAGCCCTGCGTGACGCCGATGACCAGGTTGTTGATCAGCGAACGGCTCAGGCCGTGCAGCGCGCGGCTGCGACGCTCGTCGTTGGGGCGGGTCACGACGACGGAGTTGTCCTCCTTGGCGACCTCGATGGGCTCGGAGACGGTGAGCGAGAGCTCACCCTTCGGGCCCTTGACGGAGACGCGCTGTCCGTCGACGGTGACGTCGACGCCCGCGGGGATCTCGATGGGGTTCTTACCGATACGCGACATGTCGTTTCCTCCCCTACCAGACGTAGGCGAGGACTTCGCCGCCCACGCCCTGGTTGGCTGCCTGGCGATCGGTGAGCAGACCCGACGACGTGGAGATGATGGCCACGCCGAGGCCGCCCAGCACCTTGGGCAGGTTGGTGGACTTTGCATAAACCCGGAGACCCGGCTTCGAGACGCGGCGCAGACCTGCGATGGAGCGCTCACGGCTGGGGCCGTACTTCAGGGAGACGATGAGGCTCTTGCCGACCTCCGCATCCTCGATGCGGTAGTCGGTGATGTAGCCCTCACGCTTGAGGATCTCGGCGATGTTCACCTTGATCTTCGACGACGGGAGTTTCACCTCGTCGTGGTACGCCGAGTTGGCGTTGCGCAGACGTGTCAAGAAGTCTGCGATCGGGTCAGTCATGGTCATGGGTGACCGTCAACCTTTCTCGTGGCGGTTCCCATACAGCGCCGATGAGAGGGAAATCCCTCTGACCTGCGGTGGGCCTTCCACGAAGTGGATAGTTTCTGAAGGTTCTCGCCGCCGGTGCCCTTGGCTTTTCGCCGGCACCGGAGACTATTCAGTTGTGTCCCGGGCACCTGAGGTGCACAGGCAACCGGTCTAGTGTAGGGAATCTGCTGGCCAGACCCAAATCGGGCCCGGGAGCGCCACCGAGATCGGGCACCATCGAGGGTATGGATCGCCGCCAGCTTCTCACCGCCGGGCTGCTCGGGTTCACCGGCGCCGTACTCACCTCCGGCTGCTCGGGCGCCGACGTCGTCCGCCCCTCACCGTCGCGCGACGGGCAGAGAGACACCGAGGACACGGGGAGGACAGCCGTCGAGGTGATCGCCTCGGGACTGAACGTGCCGTGGGCAATGGGATTCCTCCGCGGCGGCGATGCGTTGGTCACCCAACGCGACGACGCCACGATCGTGCGGGTGTCCGGGTCGGGCGAGGTCCGGACCGTCGGCGAGATCGGCGACGCCGCGCCTCGCGGCGAGGGTGGGCTGCAGGGCATCGCGATCGCCCCGGGCGCCGAGGACGCGGTGTTCGTCTACTACACCACCGACTCCGACAACCGGCTCGTCCGGCTGGACTTCGACGGCCGGCGACTCACCGGTCCGCGCACGCTCCTGCGCGGCCTCGACGCCGCCTACAACCACCACGGCGGTGCGCTCGTCTTCGATGCCGACGGCAGCCTCTTCGTCGCGGTCGGCGATGCAGCCGAACCCGCTGTCGCACAAGACATACGGTCCCTCAACGGCAAGATCCTACGTGTGGACACCGAGGGTCGCCCATGGCCCGGCAACCCGTTCGGCAACGAGGTCTACTCCTACGGCCATCGCAACGTGGAAGGGTTGGCATTCGACGGCGCGGGCCGCCTGTGGGCAACCGAGTTCGGCCAGAACAAGCGCGACGAACTCAACCTCATCCGGCGCGGCGGCAACTATGGCTGGCCCGAGTTCGAAGGCGAATCCGACGATCCTCGGTTCATCGCCCCGAAGGTCACCTGGACCCCGCAGGAGGCCTCGCCGGCCGGCCTCGCGATCGTCGGTGATCGCGCGTACGTCGCCGCGTTGCGCGGCCGGAGGCTGTGGGAGGTGCCCCTCGACGGCGAGTCGACCGGTCAACCGGCGAGTCACCTCACCGACGACTACGGACGGATCCGCGCGGTGGCCGCAGCACCCGACGGTTCGCTCTGGGTGAGCACGAGCAACACCGACGGCCGCGGACAGCCCACCGATGACGACGACCGCATACTGCGCGTGATTGCCGGATGACACGACGCTGTCGACAGCAGATCCGGGTCACCCGACGGCGGCTCTCTCGACTGGGGCTCACTCGATCGGCGCTCTTCGCGTGTCTGACCCGTCGAGCCGACGCGGCCACGATCATCATCCGACCAGCCCCGTGAAGAGACCACCGATTTCCGCAGGCACCATGACGACATCGCGTATTCAGCGCGAGTTCCGCCCAGAGCAGCGCACTATTCACCAGGCCGCACATGTGTAAGCCGGCGAAAGCTCCGGCAGTGTTCCGGTCGGCAACAAATCGGCGTCGATCGGCAGAACCACAACCATCGTGCGCGCCGTATGCCATCGTCGAGCCATGCACTCGACCCGGCTGCCCGAACTCGTCGACGAGCTCCTGACCACCGCACATGGGGCCAGGAGCCGTCGCGCTGCGCACACACTGTACGGCGACTCCTCACGGCACCTGCGACAGACGGTTATCGCGCTGGTCGCCGGAGCCACGTTGTCCGATCACGAAAGCCCCACCGAGGCAACCCTTCACGTCCTCCGGGGCCACGTCTCCCTCAAGACGGGCGAGCACAACTGGGATGGCCGGCAGGGCGACCTCGTCACGATCCCTCCCGAGCGTCACGGACTCACCGCCCGCGAGGATTCCGCGGTGCTGCTGACAGTCGCCACGCACTGACCCACGACGCCGAAGCACGTCAGACCTACGCAATCGATGAGCGCAACCTGCCCTGGGGTCCGCAATTGTTCGAGTGTGCGGATTTGATTTCCCGACACACCATTCTTGAGATTGTCTGTCGCATTCGCGTCGAATCGAGGAAATGGCAGATATCGCCTGACACAGATCCGTATCGTTGCGCGCATGGCCCGGTCCGGCGACACTCAGGGCACTGCAGCCACTGCCCTTCTGAACATCGGCAAGTTCTTCACCCGTTGGGACGAGACCGACGACCGTCGCGCAGTATTCCGTGACGGTGGGCGCGCCGGCGACGTCTTCTATCGAGACCGGTGGAGCCACGACAAGATCGTCCGTTCCACGCACGGGGTGAACTGCACCGGTTCGTGCTCGTGGAAGGTCTACGTCAAGGACGGGATCATCACCTGGGAGACCCAGGAAACCGACTACCCGTCGGTGGGACCCGACCGACCCGAGTACGAGCCACGCGGATGTCCGCGCGGCGCCGCATTCTCCTGGTATACCTACTCCCCCACGCGTGTTCGGCACCCGTACGCGCGAGGTGTTCTCGTCGAGATGTACCGCGAGGCGAGAGCCCGGCTCGGTGACCCCGTCCTCGCCTGGGCCGATGTCGTGTCCGATCCGCTCCGGCGCCGCTCCTACCAGCAGGCCCGGGGCAAAGGCGGCCTGGTGCGGGTGAGCTGGGACGAAGCCACCGAGATGGCGGCCGCGGCACATGTCCACACCATCAAGACCTACGGGCCCGACCGGTGTGCGGGATTCTCACCGATCCCCGCGATGTCGATCGTGAGCCACTGCGTCGGCACGCGCTTCATCCAGCTCATCGGCGGCGTCATGACGTCGTTCTACGACTGGTACGCCGACCTGCCCGTGGCGAGTCCGCAGGTGTTCGGCGACCAGACCGACGTCCCGGAATCGGGGGACTGGTGGGACGCGACCTACCTGATGATGTGGGGATCGAACGTGCCCGTCACCCGTACCCCGGACGCACACTGGATGGCCGAGGTTCGCTATCGCGGCACCAAGGTGGTCGCCGTCAGTCCCGATTACGCCGACAACACCAAGTTCGCCGACGAGTGGCTACCGGCGCAGGCCGGCACCGACGCCGCTCTCGCGATGGCCATGGGCCACGTCATCCTGACCGAGTTCTTCCGCGACCGCACGACCGACTTCTTCGACTCCTACGTCCGCACCTACACCGACCTCCCGTTCCTCATCCGCCTCGACGAGCACGACGACCAGGACACGCTGGTGGCGGCCAAGTTCGTCACCGCCGACGAAGTCGGCTCCAGGCCCACCGCCGACGAAGTCGGCTCCAGCCCCACCGCCGACGAAGTCGGCTCCGGTCACACCGCCGAGGACGTCTGGAAGACCGTGTTCTGGGACGAGGACCGCGACGGTCCCGCGGTGCCGAACGGTTCGGTGGGGTTCCGGTACGCCGAGTCCGGCGTGGGACGGTGGAATCTCGACCTCGAGGGCGTGCGGCCCGCCCTGACTCTCCTGGGTCCCGACGCGGAGCTCGTCTCGGTGTCCTTCCCGGTCTTCGACGCACCGGACGGCAGCGGCTCGGTGGTCCGCCGCGGTGTCCCGGCCCGGCGGATCAACGGCCGCCTCGTCACGACCGTCTTCGACCTGATGCTCGCGCAGTACGGCGTCGCCCGGGACGGGCTTCCCGGCGAGTGGCCCACCGGCTACGACGACGCGACCACGCCATACACCCCGGCGTGGCAGGCCGAGATCACCGGCGTCCCGGCCGAGGCCGCGATCCGCGTCGCCCGCGAATTCGCTGCCAATGCCGAAGAGTCGCAGGGCCGCTCGATGATCATCATGGGCGCCGGAATCTGCCAATGGTTCCACGGCGACGCGACCTACCGCGCGATCCTCTCGCTGCTCATCCTCACCGGCTGTATGGGCCGGAACGGGGGCGGCTGGGCACACTACGTCGGGCAGGAGAAGTGTCGTCCGATCACCGGTTGGGTGTCGCTGGCGAACGCGCTCGACTGGTCGCGTCCGCCTCGGACGATGACCGGGACGTCGTACTGGTACATGCACACCGGGCAGTGGCGCAACGATGGATATTCCACCGCGTCACTCGCCTCGCCGCTGGCGCGCGGCTCGATGAACCACGAGCACACCGCCGACGCGATCGCACAGTCCGCGCGGCTCGGGTGGATGCCCTTCTACCCGCAGTTCTCGGCGAATCCCCTCGACGTCGCCGACGAGGCCACCGCAGCGGTCGACCGTGGAGACGCCGACGACGTGGCCGGTTACGTCGCCGACCGTCTGCACACCGGCGACCTGACACCCGCCATCTCCGATGTCGACGCGCCGGAGAACTGGCCGCGAACTCTCGTCCTGTGGCGGTCGAACCTGCTCGGTTCGTCGGCCAAGGGCAACGAGTACTTCCTGCGGACTCTGCTCGGCACACATCACAACGTGCTGGGGACCGAAGATCCCGAGGCACCGCGTCCGAGCGAGATCCGGTGGCATGACCGGCCTCCCGAGGGGAAACTCGACCTGCTGCTGTCCGCCGACTTCCGCATGACCTCCACGACGCTGTTGTCCGACATCGTGCTGCCTGCGGCGACCTGGTACGAGAAGTACGATCTCTCGTCCACCGACATGCACCCCTTCGTCCACGCGTTCACCCCGGCCATCGCTCCCCCCTGGGAGGCGAAGTCGGACTTCGAGCTGTTCCACCGGCTCGCCCGCAAGTTGTCGGAGCTCGCTCGGACGCACCTCGGGACACGTCACGACCTCGTGAGTGCGCCGATGCAGCACGACACCCCCGGGGAAACCGCCCAACCGCACGGGCGGGTCGTCGACTGGCGCGACACCGGCGTGCGTGGCACACCTGGTCGGAACATGCCGAACTTCAGTGTCGTCGAACGTGATTACACGGCGATCGCCGACAAGCTCGCGACGATCGGACCGCTGGCCGACACTCTGGGCTTCACCGTCAAGAGCGTGACCTACCCTCTCGAGGAACACACGCGGACGCTCGCCGAGTCCAACGGCGTCATGCCGAGCGGTGCCGGCGAAGGCCGCCCGGCGATCGACACCGACGAGAAGCTCGCCGAGGCGATCCTCACGCTGTCCGGCACCACCAACGGCGCACTCGCGGTGGCCGGTTTCGAACAGCTCCAGACCCGCGTGGGTGTGCAACTCGACGACCTCGCACGAGGTTCGGAGGAGAAGCGGATCAGGTTCGCCGACACCCAGAAGGCACCCGTTCCGGTGATCACCTCGCCGGAATGGTCCGGCTCCGAGACCGGCGGTCGGCGGTACGCCCCGTTCACCGTGAACATCGAGCGGCTCAAGCCTTTTCACACACTCACCGGACGCATGCACTTCTACCTCGATCACGACTGGATGATCGACATGGGCGAGTCGCTGCCGATCTACCGACCCCCACTGGACATGCACCGCCTGTTCGGCGAACCGCGACTCGGTCCCGACGGCGCGCGCGAGATCACGGTGCGTTACCTGACGCCGCACAGCAAGTGGTCGATCCACTCCGAGTACCAGGACAACCTGTTCATGCTGTCGCTGTCGCGTGGTGGTCCGGTCGCCTGGCTGAGTCCGCAGGACGCCGCGTCGATCGAGGTGTCCGACAACGACTGGATCGAATGCGTTAACGCCAACGGGGTGTTCGTCTGCCGCGCGATCGTGAGTCACCGGATGCCCGAGGGCGTCTGCTACGTACATCACGCGCAGGAGCGCACCATCGACGTACCCAAGTCGGAGGCGACCGGGCGCCGCGGCGGAATCCACAACTCCCCCACCCGACTTCTCGTCAAACCCACTCACCTCATCGGTGGATACGCCCAGTTGTCCTACGCCTTCAACTATCTCGGCCCCACCGGCAATCAACGCGACATGGTGTCGACGATCCGCAAGCGCAGCCAGGAGGTGACGTACTGATGCGAGTCATGGCCCAGGTCGGGATGGTGATGAATCTCGACAAGTGCATCGGATGCCACACCTGCTCGGTGACCTGCAAGCAGGCCTGGACCAACCGGTCGGGCACCGAGTACGTGTGGTTCAACAACGTCGAAACCCGTCCCGGGCAGGGTTATCCACGGCGTTATGAGGATCAGGACACGTGGCGCGGTGGATGGCGACTCAACCGCAACGGGAAGTTGCGGTTGCGCACCGGGGGACGGCTCCAGAAGCTGTTGACCCTGTTCGCCAGTCCCGTGCAGCCCACGATCAACGACTACTACGAGCCGTGGACCTACGACTACCAGACGCTGATCGATGCCCCGCTCGGTGACGACTTCCCCGTCGCGCGTCCCAAATCCCTGCTCACCGGCGAGGACACCAAGGTGACCTGGTCGGCGAACTGGGACGACAACCTCGGTGGCGCAACAGAACACGTGCCGCACGACCCCATCGTCGAGAAGCTCCGGCGCGACAGCGAGGACGCGGTCAAACTCGGGTTCGAGCAGACCTTCATGTTCTATCTGCCGCGGATCTGCGAGCACTGCCTCAATCCTTCGTGCATGGCGTCGTGCCCGTCCGGCGCGATCTACAAGCGCAGCGAGGACGGGATCGTGCTCGTGGACCAGGACCGGTGCCGCGGCTGGCGTCAGTGCATCACCGGATGTCCGTACAAGAAGATCTATTTCAACCACAAGTCCGGTAAGGCCGAGAAGTGCACCCTGTGCTATCCGCGCATCGAGGTGGGTCAACCCACCGTGTGTTCGGAGACCTGCGTCGGACGCCTGCGCTACCTCGGGATCTTCCTGTACGACGCCGACGCCGTCACCGCGGCCGCGTCCACCCCGGATGAGCAGGATCTTTACGGGGCCCAACTCGATCTGATGCTGGACCCCGACGACCCCGAGGTCCTCGCGGCGGCTCGGGCCGACGGGATCCCCGACGACTGGCTGGCGGCGGCGCGCCGCTCACCGGTGTACGCGCTGGCCAAGAAGTATCGGGTCGCACTTCCGCTGCATCCGGAATACCGCACCATGCCGATGGTCTGGTACGTCCCGCCGCTGTCCCCGATCGTCGACCTGCTGGCCGAGCAAGGACACGACGCGGAGAGCCCGGGAACCCTCTTCGGCGCCATCGAGGCGCTGCGTATCCCGGTCGAGTACCTCGCCGAACTGTTCACCGCCGGTGACACCACGGTGGTCGACGCGGTGTTGCGCCGCCTGGCGGCGATGCGTGCCTACATGCGTGATGTCACGCTCGGCCGGGAACCCGACGGTGCCATCCCCGCGGCGGTGGGGATGACCGAGGAACAGATCTACGAGATGTACCGGCTGATGGCCATCGCGAAATACGATGAGCGGTACGTGATCCCGACCGCACATCTCGAACAGGCCGAGAAACTCGACGAAATGGCCTGTGCGCTCGACTACGACGAGGGTCCGGGCATGTTCGACTCGTCCGCGTTCGGTGAGGCGAGTGGCCGTCCGGCACCGGTCTCGGTGGAGACCTTCCACGCGCTGCGGCAGCGACAGACCACCGACACCGCGGCCGGCTCGCACACGCTGGCCGGACGCACCAACCTGCTGAACTGGGACGGGAACGGTGTTCCCGCGGGGATGTTCCCCGACCGCGCGGAGCACGGGCGAGAGAATGAACGGGGCGATCGCGGATGAGGGCCTTCCCCCGGTTCGACCGCGCCGCGAGAACATCGACCGGAGTCCGGGTGATCCACCAGATCAGCTCCTGGTGCCTCAGCTATCCCGACGACGACGTGCTCTCGCGCATCGACCTCATGCGCGCCGCTCTCGACGAACAGCGCCGGGACGCCGCGGTGCAGTTGCTCGGACGCACCGTCGACCACCTCGCCGGCGAGGACGCGATGACCCTGCGTCGCAACTACATCGATCTGTTCGACCTGTCGAAGCGATCCACGCTGTACCTGTCCTATTGGTCGGACGGCGACACCCGCCGGCGCGGATCCTCGCTCGGCGAGTTCAAACAGGTCTACCGGGACAGCGGATTCCTCGTCGACCTCCACGGCGAGCTACCCGACCATCTGCCGATCGTCCTCGAGTTCAGTGCGCGCGCCGATCCCGGACGAGGCGTCGAACTCCTCGAAAAACACCGCGCGGCACTCGAACTCATCAAGTTCTCGTTGCTGGAGGCGGACTCACCGTACGCCGGCGCGGTGGCCGCGGTGTGTACTACCCTGCCCAGTCCGTCCCCGCCCGACCGCGAGACGGCGATGGCACGATGCCGGCCGGTCCCCACCGAGACCGTGGGACTGGAACCCTACGATCCCCGGCTTCTCCCCATCGATCCGACGTCATCACGACCCCCGATCCCGAACCCGACCGTGAGGTGACGCGTGGACATCTTCCTCTGGGGCGTACTGCCGTACGTGACGCTCGGACTGCTGATCGGCGGCACGATCTGGCGATATCGCTATGACAAATTCGGCTGGACCACGAGATCCTCGGAACTCTACGAGTCCCGCCTGTTACGAGTGGCCTCGCCGCTGTTCCACCACGGGATACTCGTGGTCATCATCGGACATGCGATGGGTCTGCTGATCCCGGAGTCGTGGACCGACGCGGTCGGTGTCAGCGAGACGACCTACCACTGGGGCGCGGCGATCTTCGGGCTGCTGGCCGCGGTCGCGACGCTCGTCGGAGTGGGCATGCTCGTCTACCGCCGCCGCACCGTCGGCCCGGTGTTCATGGCCACCACCCGCAACGACAAGGCGATGTATCTCGTGCTCACCACGGCGTTGATCGCGGGCACCTACATCACGATCATCGGCGCGGCGGACCCGCACGCGCACGGCGTGAACTACCGGGAGACCGTGTCCCCGTGGTTCCGATCGATCTTCGTCCTCCAACCGGACGTCTCGGCGATGGTGCAGGCCCCGTTCCGCTTTCACGTCCACATTCTGATCGGGATGCTCCTGTTCGCGATGGTGCCATTCACCCGGTTGGTACACATCTTCACCGCACCCGTGCACTATCTGTTCCGGCCGTACATCGTCTACCGGAGCCGCGACCGTCGACCGGCACCGGGTAGCCGGCCGTCTCGGCCGGGCTGGGCCCCGGTCGGAGTGAAGGACCGTGATCGATGACCACCGACACCGCAGCCACCCGGGCAACCACCGGGTCGCAGTCGATCAACCTCACGCTCGCGACGCTGGCCTTCACGATCAGCTTCTGGGCATGGAATCTCATCGGCCCCCTCGGAGTGGTGTACACCGATCAGCTGGACCTGTCGGCAAGCCAGAAGTCGATCCTCGTCGCGATCCCCGTTCTCGTGGGGTCGCTGGGCCGGATCCTGACCGGAGCCCTGACCGACCGGTTCGGTGGTCGTCTCATGTTCACGGTGCTTCTGGTCGTCACGATCCCGTTCGTGTTGCTGGTGGCGGCGGCCGGTCGCCTCGCGAGTTACCCGCTGCTGCTCGTCGCCGGGTTCCTCCTCGGCGTCGCCGGTACGACGTTCGCGGTGGGCATTCCCTTCGTGAACGCCTGGTACGACAAGTCACGTCGTGGCTTCGCGACCGGGGTGTTCGGCGCGGGAATGGGCGGCACCGCGCTGTCGGCGTTCTTCACCCCGCGATTCGTGTCGTGGTTCGGATACGTCGCCACCCACGTCGTCATCGCGGTGGCGCTGGCGGCGACCGCGGCGGTCTGCTGGATGTTCATGCGCGACTCACCGCGCTGGGTTCCGTCCCACGACTCCGTGGTGCCGAAGCTCGCCGCCGCCGCCAAGTTACCCATCACCTGGCAACTCGGTTTCCTCTATGCCGCGACGTTCGGCGGTTTCGTCGCGTTCAGCACCTATCTGCCGACCTACCTCAAGGACGTCTACGACTTCGACCTGCAGGCGGCCGGCACCCGAACCGCGGGTTTCGCGATCGCGGCGGTACTCGCCCGACCGCTCGGCGGCATCCTGTCCGACCGGTTCGGACCGCGGATCATCACGGTGATCTCGTGCGGCGGCGCGGTGGTCCTCGCCGCCTGGATGATCACCACACCCCCGGTGGAGATCCCGGCAGGCATCGATTTCGTGCTGATGGCGATCTGCATGGGCCTCGGATCGGGGTCCGTGTTCAGCTGGGTCGCACAGGCCGCGCCGGCCGAACGCGTGGGCTCGGTGACCGGCATCGTCGGAGCCGCGGGCGGGGTCGGCGGCTTCTTCCCGCCACTGGTCATGGGGGCCACCTACGACGCCGCCACCCACAGTTACACCACCGGCCTCGCCCTGCTCGCGGTGTTCGCCGCAGGTGCGATGGTGTTCACGATCTTCGGCATCCGCGGAAGGCCGGCCGACTGAGCCCGCGCCCGACCGGCACTCGGGCTTCGACGAGCAGAGTTGTCGGACCCCCGTGGTGTCATGGTCGCACCCTTCGAACAAAGGAGCGATCCATGTCAGACCACGCTGCCGCAATCCGAGGTCTGCCCCGGTGGCATCCCAATCCCGTCATCCGCTCGACCCTCGAGACCATCCGCCGCTGCGGCTGGCAGGTGACCTCCGTCGGCGAAGGGTTCCCCGAGGCCGGCAGCCGCGAGGCCGACTGCGGGTTCTCCTACACCGCGGGCCTCTCGCTGCACTCGATCCCCGAACTGGCCATCTACGGTGTCGATCCGCTCACCGCGCACCACATCCTGAACGAGCTCGGCGACCTGCTCCACCGCGAGGACTGGCGCGATCTGGTCGCGACCCAGACCGACATCCGTCTGCAGACGGTGGCGGTGTCGGTGCGGCTGATCGAACAGGTCGACAAGGACGAGCTCGTCCTCGCGAATCTGCTGTTCCCGGATTACCCGACGCTGCAAGTCGTCTGGCCCGATGAGTACGGCCGGTTCCCCTGGGAGGAGGGTTACATCCTGCTGCCGATGCATCAACCCGTGAAGGGCCTCCCGGACCTCTCGGCACACGCACGGCGGACCGCTCACCTGGTCACCACCGAGTCGGGCCCCGACCGCACCCGACCCCGCCGGGGCCGCCGGATCTCCGGCCACTGACACGCCGGTGTCGTCCGTGGCGACACGCCCTATCTGGGGGTTGCCACGGACAATCCGGCGCCGAGGTGCCAACATTGTTCACCGGGGGTAACAACCGACGGGGGTGCGAGGAAGGCGGACGCGCGTGCAGCACCTCCCCGTCGTGCTCGCCGTTCTGTGTCTCGTCGTCGCCGGCGGAGTTGTCACCGCCGCCATCTATCAACGGCCCCAGCGAGGAATCCTGCTGCTCGCGGCGCTGACCCCTCTCGACGGCCTGCTCGACGTCGCACCCGTGCCGGGGATAGCGGCGGCCTGGAAGGAAGGCCTCCTCGCGCTCACCCTGATCTGCGCGGCAAACCGCCGTGTCCGCCCGTCCGCACGGACCGGACCTCCACTCCATATGCCGTGGTGGCCTGCGGCGGCCGGGCTCGTGGTCTTCGGGTTGATCTCCGCGGCGTGGGTCTACGGACCTGTCGGGCTCTACGGCATCAAGGTGACCTTCTTCTATCTGTTCGCCGTTCTCGCACTGTGGCTGACACCGTTCGACGCCCGCGACCGCGACCGGCTCGTGTCGATCATCATGGCGCTCGGCGTGATCACCACCGTCGTGGGCATCGCGCAGCAGATCATCGGCCCGGCGAAACTCGTCGAACTCGGCTACACCTACGGCGAACAGGTCCGTTCGAGCGGACCGCTGTTCCGTACGTTCAGCACGTTCAACCAGCCGTTCGGTTTCGGGCTGTTCGTGACGATGGCCCTGCTGGTCGGCGGCGCGGTGGCCCTGTCCGACATGACCCGTCGGCGCAATCAGTTGTTCCTCGCCTGCTGGCCGGTCATGGCGATCACGATGGCGACCTCGGTGGTCCGCGCGGCCATTCTCGGCCTCGCCATCGGCGTGATCTGGCTCGCGGCGTTACGATTCCGGCGCCTCGTCGCGCCGATGCTCGCGATCGCCGCGCTAGCCCTAGTGTCCCTGCCGTTCCTGCCGCCATCGATCACGAGCGTGTTCTTCTCGTCGAGCAGCCTGAGCCAGCGCGGTACCGGGTGGAGCGAGATCTTCTCCAGCATCGGCGTGCACCCACTGGGTCGTGGGCTCGGTTCCAGCGGGTCGGCGGCCGATGCGATGTCGGCGGCCCGCGGGGAGGACACCCAGACGGTCACCGCTGGTGCAGGCGGAACCGTTCAGGGGATGTCGTCGAACTATCAGCCGGACAACTACTACGTGAAGCTCCTGCTGGAGCTCGGACCGCTCGGGCTGTGGCTCTTTCTTGCGATGATCGTGACGGCAGTGATCTGGTGTGTGCAGTCCGCCCGCCGGCTCCCCGACCCCGACGGGGCGTTCGTCCTGGGTGTCAGCGCCTCGATCGTCGCGGCGATGGCAGCCAGTCTGGTGGCCACCTATTTCGAGATCTTTCCGCTCGACTTCTACTTCTGGATGCTGTTGGGAGCTGTGGGATGCGCGACTGCACAACACGAATCACGTACGGTGCGCTTGCACTTCGACCCGGAGGAAGCGGCGTCCAGACCTACATCCGCGAACTACTGAGCGCGCTGCCGGCGCATCTCGGTGACATCCCGTTGGCCGCGGTCGTCCAGGAGGACGCCACCGGAGAGCTGCCCGCGTCGATCGCCCCGCTACGCCGGCCGGTGGCCGACGGCGTCCGACGCGCCGTCCACGGCGTACTGCCCACGCGACGCGGCGGGGTGTTCCACGGCCTGGACGTCGATCTCCCCGTCGCGGGTCCGACGACGACCGTGGCCACGGTGCACGATCTGTCGGTGCTGGACATGCCGTCGGCGTCGAGCCGGTTTCGCGCTGCGGGCGAGTCCGTACTGGTCCGCGCCACGCTGCGGCGGGCCGACGTCCTGATCGCGGTTTCCGAGTTCACCGCCGAACGCATCCGCGAAGTCTGCGGACGCGATGCGTACGTCACCGAACTCGCGCCGGCAGCCTGGGCACGGCCGCCCGGCACCGCGGACATCGAGCGGGTCCGCACGAAATACGAACTGCCCGAACGTTTCCTCCTGCAGATCGGCACCGTCGAGCCACGTAAGAACGTGGCGCTGGTCGCGTCCGTCGCCCGCCGACTCGGCATCCCGTGTGTTCTGGGTGGTGCCGGATCCACCGGTCCGGACGCCCCGTCGTCCGCGCTCGGTCTCGGATACGTCGACGTCGACGATCTTCCCGGGCTCTACGCCGCGGCCACCGTGACCGCATATGCGTCGTTCTACGAGGGCTACGGGCTGCCGCCGGTGGAGGCGATGGCATGTGGCGGCGCCGTCGTCGCGAGCGCCGTCGGCGCACTACCACAGGTCGTCGGCGACGGTGCCGTGCTCGTGGAACGACACGACGAGGACGCCTGGGTCCGCGCCCTGGAACCCCTCGTCCGGGACTCCGAGACCCGCCGCGGACTGGTGGATGCGGGCACCCGTGTCGGGGCATCGCTGAGCTGGGACACCACCGCCCGGCGCACGGTCGAGGCGTATCGCGCGGCCGGAGTCGACGTGCCCGCCCCGCTGCCACGTCCGGGGACATCGCCGTGAGCCCGGACGTCACCGGGCCGCTGCCCTCCGACCTCGAGATCGAGCGGCAGGTCCTTGCACCGCCCCCCGCCCATCCGGCATCCGACGCTCGGGCGGCGACGCGCGCCACCGCGGCGATGTTGGTGAGTCGCATCGTGATCGCCGCCCTCGGCTGGACCGGCAGCGTCATCATCGCGCGCACGCTGTCCCCGGAGGACTGGGGCAGCTACTCGTTCGTCTTCGCGCTCCTCGGGCTGACCGCGATCTTCACCGACCTCGGTGTGGGCCGGGCGGTGATGGCCCGGCTCATCTCCGACGATGCCGAAGACGTCGCCAGGACTTCGTCCGCCTTCATCGCGTTGCGCATACTCCTGGGACTCGTCGGGTACGTGCTCGCCGTCCTCTACGTCGTCGTGCTGCAGTATCCGGGCGAGGTCATCCGGGCGACCGCGATCGCCGGACTCGTCGTCGTGTTCGCCACCCCGGGGCAGGCACTGACGGTCATCTTCCAGAGCCGGCATCGGCTGCTACTCACCGCGATCGCCGAGAGCCTCGGCCAGGTCGTGCAACTCGCGATCACCATCGCGGCGGCGTTCGCCGCACCCTGGCTGCTGGTGTTCGTCCTCGCGCCCGTCGCCAACGAGATCTTCGCGCTGGTCGTGAAGGTGGCCGGGATCGCACGCCGATCGTCGGGGCTGCGGCCGTCCCGGGTCGTCGAGTGGTCACGGTGGAAACCGATGCTCGCCGACGCCCTGCCACTGGCGATCGGGTTCGCGCTGACCATCGCACTGCAGAAGATCGACGTGCTGTTGCTGAGCCTGCTCGACTCGCTCGACGCGGTGGGCATTTACAGCATCGGCTACAAGTTCTCCGACATCATGGACACGCTGATCCTCGCTGCCGTCGGCCCGATCAGCACACTGCTGGTGGCGGCCTGGCCGCACCGTCCGGCCGAACTCCGCCGGCAATGCCGAAGCGCAGCGATCGCTTTCGGCGCGGCCGGCGCCGTCACGGTGGCGGCGTTCTGGCCGAGCGCCGGACAGATCATCGAACTCCTCTACGGCCGCCGCTTCGTCGACGGAGCCGACGCCGCACGGTTCCTGGTGCTGGGTGCCGCGATCATGGCCTTCGTCGTACTCGGGATATTCCTCCTCGCCGCCACCGGATCCGCGAGACGGTATCCATGGATCGCGGTCGCCGGCCTCGCTCTCAACGTGGCCCTCAACGTGGTGCTGATCCCGCGGTACTCCTACACCGGCGCGGCGATCACGACCGTGATCACCTTCGGCGTGTGCGCCGTGGCTCTGTGGGTCGTCGTGGCCCGGACGCTGCCCGTCGCCGAGTTGTTGCCCCTCGGTGCACTCATCGCGCTGGCGCTGCTCACCGCCGCCGTCTGCGTCGTCGGTGTCTGGGCCGTCGACCCGGTGCCGTGGCCCGTCGTGTCCGTCATGGCCGCGCTTGTCGTCGCCCTGCCCGCGGCCGCCCTGTTACGGCTGACCACCCTTCCTGCCGGCCGCCACACAAAGGTGATGCGATGACAGAACCAGTGATGTCCACCGGCACATTCGTCTTCGTCGCACACACCGGGCAGGTGTCGGGGGCGGAGAAGGTGATGCTCGACCTCATCGACGTCGCGCTCGAGCGCGGCCGGCGGGTGGTCGTCGTGTGTCCCGACGGCCCCCTGCCCGACCGGTTGCCGGACGGTGTGCAGCACGTGCCGATCCCACCGCTCGGGCTGAGCGGTGAACGCGGGCTCCGCCGTCTGGCCGGGGCCTCGCGTCTCCTGGTGGACTGGGTTCGCGCCGGACGCATCCTCCGCCGCATCACCCGGCACGACGCCACGACGATCGTGAACTCCCTGTTCGCCTTGCCCGCGGCACGGGTCGCGAGTCCTCACGACCGGGCGTCGTGGCTGGTGCACGACACGTTGTCCACCGGGCGTCAGCGTGCGGTGGTGCGTCTCGGCGCGCCGGCGATCCGCCGTGCGGTGGCGGTGTCCGAGGCAACCGCGGCGCCGCTGACGGCGATGGGCCTGCCCACGGTGGTGGCACACAACGGGGTCCGGTGGCCGGTACCCGCACTGTCGACCGAACTCCACGACCCGCCCGTCGTCGGAATCCTCGCGCTGCTCACCCCGTGGAAAGGTCACGCGGTCCTGCTCGAGGCCGTCGCCTCACTCCCCGGAGTCGAACTGGAGTTCGCCGGCGGGTCCTTCCCCGGGGACGCCGACCACGTCGCATTCCTGCACGAGCGTGCCGGACGACCCGATCTCGCCGGTCGCGTGCGATTTCTCGGTCACACCGATCCGCAGGCCGCGCTCGAGCGGTGGGATGTCGTCGTGTCGGCCAGCGTGACCCCCGAAGCCGGTCCGCTCTCGGTGCTCGAGGCGATGGCCTACGGGAAACCGGTCATCGGCACCGATCACGGCGGCACGACCGAGTTCCTCCGCGGGGGCGCCGGAATCCTTGTTCCACCGTCTGACGCGCCAGCATTGGCCGCGGCCATCACACGAGTTCTCGACGATGCGGACCTCCGGCGAGCAATGACCGCGCAGGCCCGTGACCGGATCAGCACCAAACACGACAAATCCGTCACGTTGCCGCTTATGCTGCACGAGTTGTCGTCATGACGACGACACAGAGGTGGCGCGCACTGCACTCCTTCCTAGATAGGCTGCCCATGAACCAGTCCCTCTCCCGCCGACGGAAGACCTCCCGGTCAGTGCTGGCGTTCACCTGCGTCCTGCTCGCGACCCTCGCCGGCATCGTGTGGGTGCGCAGCGACGCCCACTCGGCGCCGACCACCTGTGCGTTGTCGAGCGGCAGCCACAAGGTGGCGGCCTCGCCCGGAGCCTCGATACTCGCCGCGTCGGACGCCGACCTGAACCGGGAACTGTCGCTCGCCAAGGAGCTCGACATGTGGGCGGTTCGGATCGACGTGGACTGGTCGGTCGTCGAACCCCGTCGCGGCCAGCGCAACTGGGCGCCCATCGACCGAGTGGTGAATGCCGTCGTCGCCCACGGCATGTGTCCGGTCGGTCTGGCCACCTACACCCCGCTCTGGGCCGCACGGCCGCTCGACTTCCCGCGCAACTCCCACTACCGGCCCGCCGACCCCAACCTGTTCGCTTCCTTCGCCGCGGCGGCCGCCCAGCGCTACTCACAGTCGATCGCGGTGTGGGAGATCTGGAACGAGCCCAACCTCGCCAACTACTGGCTGCCCCGGTCCAACACCACCGAGTACGGGCGACTCCTCGCGGCGTCCTACACCGCCATCAAGCGGGCCGTCCCCGAGGCGGCGGTGATCTCGGGCGGTCTCGCCCCCGGGACCGACAACGGTCGCGACATCGCACCGCTGACCTTCGTCCGCAACCTCTATCAGGGCGGATTCAACCGATCCTTCGACGCGCTGAGTGTGCACCCCTACACCTATCCGGCGCTCCCCAATGATCCGGCCGCGGCATCGTGGAGCACGGCCGCACGGATGTGGGACATGCGCGACGTGATGGTCGCGGCGGGGGACGGCGACAAGAAGATCTGGATGACCGAGTTCGGCGCCCCCACCGGCAGCGGGACCAACGCGGTGTCCGAGGAGATCCAGGCCCAGAGCATCCAGATCGCGATCGGCGCGCAGAACGATGCGTCGTGGCTCGGACCGCTGTTCGTCTACTCCCTGCGCGACGCGGGGACCGACCCGAACAACCTGGAACACAACTTCGGCCTGGTGCGCCGCGACTGGTCGCCCAAGCACGCGTACACCTTTCTGGACTCGCGCTAGACGTCACGTCACACGTGAGGGCAGGTCGTTAGCTAAAGTGAACCGAAAGTCGACCGACGGCAAGATCATCGGGCGGCGACCGCCGGGGGGCACCCAACACCACAGGAGAGATGTGTGACCTCCAGTCTGGACTCCGCCGGACGCCGCGACGCGCCACCGTCGGTCGATCTCTTCGGGCATTTCCGCGATCTCGCCCGTGTCGCCCTGCCCGCCATTCTGATCGGCCTGCTCGTCGGCGCGTGCGTGTTCGGTCTGCGCACCGCGCTCGTACCCAAGGAGTACTCGGCGACCGTGGTCGCCGAGATCACCCCGTCCGGCGACATCATCCCGGGGGACGCCTACATCGAGCAGATGCGTGCCCCGTTCATCGCGCTCTCGACCGACGAGAACGTGCTCCAGCAGGTCCTGACCCAGGTCGACACCGGTTGGGACACCACCGAACTCCGCGAGCACGTCACCACCGGACCGGGTACGACGCCCTCGCTGCTGCTGTTCACCGCGACGGCACCCTCATCCGAACAGGCCGAGAACGTGGCACGCGCCATGGTGACCGCGATCTCGGCGGCTGCGATCTCCAACCACGCCCGCGACATCAGCCGGGTCGTCGACCAGCTTCGCGCCCAGATCACCGCCGAGCGGGCACGAAACCGCGCGCTGCCCGATCGGGGCGACTCCAAAGCGGAGTCCAATGCCACCCTGGCGGACCTCAACTCACAACTGACCCGCCTGCAGAACTCCTCGACCGACAGCCTCGCGATCCTCGCCGCCCCCTCGGCGGGCGCGAAACCGATCGCCCCGAATCCGACGCAGGAAGGTGCCGTGGCCGCCATCGCCGCAACCATCCTCGCCGCCGAACTGCTCGTACTGATCCGGGGCAGAGCCGGGCGGACACCGAATCCCATCTGGGCGAGGAGAATCGCCCACAAGTACGGGGCGCAGCTCTCCTACGACGACGCCACTGCCGGCCCAGGACTGCCGGACACCGTGCTGCCCGCGCTCGCCCAACGACACCGACGCGCACAGGTCGCGCTCATCCTGACCGGCTCCGGTGTGGATGCGGACGGCCTCGTCGACCGGACCGCCCCGCCCGCCGACGACGCCGCGGGACATCCGATGCGTCTCGAACGGCTCCCGCTCACCGAACCGTGGTGGCAGCGTGTCGATCCGGGTGACCTCGCGCTCGCAGTGGTCACCATCTCGACCGCCGGCACCGACCGGTCACTCGCCGAGCGGGCGCTCGCCCAGTTCGCCGAGATCGGCATCAACCGTCACCTCGTCGTACTGCGACGTCCTCCCGTCGGAGCCGACGACACTCTGGCCGACGACGGTCCACCACCGGGTCCCGGTGTCGATGTCCACACACCGCGAGCCCACGTCGATCCCTTCCCCAGCGGCGACGTGGCCACGACGGCGGTGCCGTCCCACCCGCCACGCACGCCGGCCCACCGGCACTCGCACGGTCGGCCGTTCGACTCCGACCGGTTCCGCGTGTCCCCGCTGGACGCGTCCCCGCGGGACCCTCGTCCTCAGGAGCCGTTCTCCCCGAACCGGAACGGCACCACGTGGGACATGGGTGACCATGCCCGGTGATCGCATCGCCGTCGTCCACGAACGGCTCACCGAGATCGCCGGATCCGAACACGTCGTCGAGCAGCTCGCCGCGACGTGGCGCGAGGTCGAGGTCCACGCACCCATCGCCCGCGCCGAAGGGATCCCGGCGGGTCTGACCGATCCCCCGATCACCACGCCACTCAACCGCGCCTACCGGTTGCTCCACGAACGCAGTTACGCCCCGTTGCTTCCCCTGATGCCGTGGGCTTTCCGCCACATGCATCTCCGGGACGCATCGGCGATCGTGGCCAGCCACCACGCGTTCGCGACACAGTCGGTGTTCGCCACCGACGCACCCGTCATCGCCTACGTTCACAGTCCCGCCCGGTGGGCCTGGGACCCGTCGCTGCGCGCAGGCGAAGGCGGCGGAGCTGCCGGTGCCGCGATACTGTCGGCCCTGTCGGTCGTCGCGCGCCGATGTGAGGTCGCAGCCGCACCGGAACTCCACACCGTGGTCGCGAATTCCACGGCCGTGGCGGCACGTATCCGCGAACACTGGGACCGCGACGCGATCGTCGTCCACCCACCCGTCGACCTCGATGGATTCACCCCCGATCCGGCAGTGGAACGCGAGGACTTCTACCTCCTCGCCGGGCGCCTGGTGCCCTACAAACGTCCCGACCTCGCCATCGCCGCTGCCGCGAAAGCCGATGTCCGGCTGGTGGTCGCCGGAGACGGCCGCGCCATGCAGCAGTGCCGTGAACTGGCCGGCCCGAAGACCACCTTCCTCGGGCGGGTTCCCCACGAGACGCTCCTGAGCCTGCACCGCAGCGCGCGTGCCGTCCTGATGCCCGGCATCGAGGATTTCGGGATCGTGCCGGTCGAGGCCATGGCCACGGGCACGCCGGTCATCGCTCTCGGCGAGGGCGGGGCGCTGGACACCGTCGTCCCCGGGTCGACCGGACTCCTCGTCGAACCCGGCTCCGACGACGACATCGTCGACCGGTTCGCCGCAGCCATGCGCGACTTCGCCGTCGCCGATTACGACCGCACCGAGATACGGGCGTGGGCCGAACGATTCCGCCGGGAACGCTTCCGCGCCGAGATGCGGGAGGTCGTCGGTGCCGCAATCTGACACGACGCGTTCGACGGTCCTCGATCGCGCCCTCGCGACGTCTCGCACGATCGCGATGACCGGTCCACTGGCCTCACTCGACGCCGACCGCATCCGCGAGCGCCTCGCACCCGCGCTGACCCCGACCTCGCGCCTCACCGTCGTCCCCGACCCGGCGTCGAAGACGTGGGCCCACGACGTCTCGCCGATCCCCATCTCGGTGCGGCCCGATCTGGCCGAGCTGTCCCCCGGCGAGATCCTGACACGGCTGCGGAACGCTCCGGTACCGGCGGGACGCCCCGAGTATCTGCTGTGCGGGAGTTGGCTCGTTCTCGAACACAGCCACGGGATCGGCGACGGCCGGGTCGGTCTGGAGCAGTTCGCCGGGCTGGCCGGCCGCGACGAGGCCGCGATGGCAGCCAACCTGGAACGGTCACTGCCGGCGAACTCGGCGTGGCACGCCGCCCGCAGGCACCTGTTGCGCAACCCCGGACGGCTGCGCGAGATCGCCCGCCTGCGCGCGGCGAACGCGGCCGGCGCTCCGGCGGGCCCCACCCGTTCGCTGTCGGACTGGCGCACCACGCGCCACGTCGTGGCCACCTCGATGCCCGCCGACCGGGCACGCGCACTACGCGCCGCGGTCGCCGACAGCGGGATGAAGGCGTCCTCGGCCGCCGTGACCGTTGCACTGTGGCGTGCGGCCGTCACCGCGCAGGGCGTCTCGATCGACGATCGCACGCAAGTGCTGTTCGACTGCCGGCGCTACCTCGACCCCACGCACGCCGCGGATCACGGCAACCTCGCCGTCGGCATCCCGATCCGAGTCCCTGACGGGGCGACGCCGCCCGAGGTCGGCGACCGCATCCGCGCGGTCGCCGGTTCCGGGTGGCCGGCCGCCATCCTGGCCTCGGCGGAACTCCGCGGCCTGCTACACAAGTCGGGGGCCGGGATCGAGCCGGGGGCATCCGACGACGTCCAGGTGCCCGACCGACTGCGTCTCTCGGTCAGCGACATGGGGCGGATCGACATGTTCGACGACGTCGACTGGGACCCGACCGCGCCGTCGCACCACCTCTATGCCTCCCTCGAACCGGACGGTCCGGATGCGGCGACCACCTTCGTCAGCGAGATCGGCGGGGTCCGCTCTCTCACCACCACCTTCTACCGCGCCTTCATCGACCCCGCCCTGATCGAAGCCGCCCAGCAGCACCTCTGCGACGATCCGGTGTCGCTTTTCGAACGGCTCCTCACCCGATCATGAGTGCACCCGGCCCCAGGTTCCGTGGCCCACGATCGCTCCGCTCGGGAAGATCCTCACCCCTGCGCTCGGGAACATCCTCACCGTTGCGCTCGGGAATCATCTCGACCGTCCTGTTCCTCACGACCCTGCTGGTCGCCCTCACCGGGACGTCCTGCGCCACCGATGGCTCCTCCGAGTCCGGCCCGTCCGGGAGCACGGTGCCGGAGGGGGCATCGCCCGGCGACGTCATCGGCACGGCCTCCGACACCAGCGAGTACCGCTCACTGGCCAAGATCGCCGAGCGCGCGCTGCGTTTCCGGTATCGCTCGGAGCATCCCGTCACCGGCGAATTGGTGCCTGTGTCGGCGGCCGCATTCGTGCCCCGTGGAACGGCCCCCGCCGGCGGCTGGCCCGTCATCGCGCTCGGTCACCCGACGACCGGCGTCGCGAACAACTGCGCACCGTCGTTCTACGGCAACCTGCTCGGCACCGTCGATCTCGTCGCCACCCTCCTCGAGCAGGGATTCGTGGTCGTGCAGACCGACTACCAGGGTCTGGGCACCCCGGGTGATCACGCCTACCTCGAACCCACGGTTGCCGCACGCAACATCATCGACTCGGTGCGCGCAGTGCGCTCGATCGTCCACGACACCACCGACGACTGGTGGGGATTCGGTGTGTCCCAAGGTGCGCACGCGGTGTTCCGGGCGAACGAGATCGCCGATTCCTATGGCGACGGACTGAACCTGATGGGGACGGTCAGCATGAGTCCGGCACTCGACATCCGGCCCCTCGCCGACTCCATGGCGGCCGGCACGCTGACACCGGATCAGATCGCGTTCCTTCCGGTCATCCTGACGGGACTGAAGACGGTCCACCCGGAACTGAACATCGACGACTACCTCCGCGGTCCCATCCGCGACACGTTCCGGGTCTTCCTCGAATGCAACGACGCCGCGCGGGTGCAGAAACAGGACATCGTCGAGATCACGGAACCCCCCGACTACCGTCCGATCGACGCCGCTGCCACCGAACGACTGCGGGGGTGGCTGGGTGAGGCGAGTCTGCCGCAGGGTCGGGCGAGCGCTCCGATGCTGATCTCCTACAGCTCCGAGGACAAGGTGATCCGTCCGTCGTGGACCGCGGGCGCGATAGAGCAGGCCTGCGCTCGAGGTGATGTGATCAACACGGTGATCGTCAGGGGGCAATCGCACGGCATACTCGACGTCGGCTCGAAAACAGCAGACTGGGTGAAGGCCGTGTCGAACGGGGATCCCGTCCGGAACGACTGTCGATGACCCACCACCCGCCGTCGGGGCAAGCGCGGTGTGGCTCGCGAAGTGGAGACCTCTCATGAACACCAACCCGAACGAGGCGGACGACCGCGAAGCGGACGCGTCCGCAGATCGACTGTCGTCGGTACTGGGCGTCCCGGGCGACTCGACCATGTCGGCCATCTTCGACGCGGTTCGAGGGGCAGATGAGAAGACCGCGGCGGCATTACGCGAACTGCTGTCCGACCCGGCCCGCGTGCGAGCCATCGAGGAATCGGGGCTTCTCTCCGGTCAGCCACATCCGGCCGTCGATGACGCGATCAGCCTGACGATCAATGCGCTTGGCGTCGCCTACGCGGCACTCAACGTGGTCACCGCCGAAGGACAGACCAACGCGTCGATCGCCTGGCAGTCCGGAAAGCCGGGGCACAAGGGTACGCGGCCGCTGCTGGACTCTCTGTGCGTCTACCCCGTTGTGAGTGACGCAATGCTGGTGATCGACGACATCGCCGACCATCCGGTCCTGTCCGAGCACTCGACCGCACGCAACGGCGAGGTGGCCTCCTACCTCGGCATTCCGCTGCACGCGGGCGACGGACACGTCATCGGTACCTTCTGCGTCTGGGATACCGAACCGCACCACTGGTCGTCGACCGACATCGCCCTGCTCACCGATCTGTCGGTGGTGGTGAGGGAAGCCGTGTTCCGCGACTGAGCGCGACTCGCCGGCAAATGTGAGGCCGAGTCGCATGTTTCCGTTAGCCACCTTTACAATTGGCGGTGACCGGGGGGCCGTTCATCGATGGAGTGGACTTGGCTACCCATACCTCGGAGGTCGAGGCGCTGCCCAGGTCGGGCAGGCCTGCCGACTCCCCTGATTCTCGGCGCTCACTCGGCGACCTGGTGCGCGATGATCCGCTCAGTACCGCCATCACGGTTTCCATCGACGTCGTGACCTCGGCGATCGCCACAGCTGTCGCCATCTGGTGGATCGTCCTTCGCCAGTCCGACTATCCCCCACTCTGGACCATTGCGCTGTACCCGGTCGCCCTCGTGGGCGTCTTCGGGTTACGAAAGATCTACCGGCGCGGACTCAATCGCCGATTCCTGGACGAGGTCGGCAAGGTCATGACCGGTTGCACCGTCGCGGCGATGGTCCTGCTGTCGCTGATGCTCCTGGCCGGCCTCGACGAACGTCCGGGCGCGGCCACGACGAAGCTCTGGATCTCCGCGTTGTTCTGGGTCCCGTTCGGGCGGCTGGTCCGGGATCTCGTTCAGCGCAACCTCCGCCGCCACGGACACCTGATGGCACCGACCCTGATCATCGGCGATGGACCGGTCACCGAGCAGGTGGTCGGGCGCATGGTCGCAGCGCCGGAGCACGGCCTCAAGCCGGTCGGTGTCCTGGCCGCCGGGGCACCGCCGCGTGACCGGGACGAACGCGCGTCCCGGGTTCCTCAGCTCGGGGGTGTCGACGACCTCGACCAGGCGATCCGGGCGACGAATGCCGAAATCCTCGTGGTCGCCTTCGCGGTCACGAACGTCGAGCGATTGACCGCGTCGGTCCGCATCGCACACCGGCACGGGGTCAAGGTGTGGATCGTTCCCCGCATGTTCGACGTCATCGGCCGACGCAGCCGCGTCGACCACATCGGTGGCCTCCCGTTGATGTCGGTTCCTCACACCAATCCGCAGGGATGGCAGTTCCGGACGAAGCACATCGGCGACCGTGTGGTTGCAGCGCTGATCCTCGCCGCGATCTCGCCCGTGTTCCTGACACTCATGTTGCTGGTGCGCCTGAGTTCCCCCGGCCCGATCTTCTTCGCCCAGCCGCGTGTGGGCCGCGACGGCCGGGTCTTCGACTGTCTCAAGTTCCGTTCGATGCGACCCGAGGACCCGACGGCCGAGAAGTTCCGGCCCGCGGCCGGCAACGCCCCCGGCGGCGTCGAGGGCGTCGACCGGCGCACCAGGATCGGCAAGATCATGCGTTCGACGTCGATGGACGAGTTGCCACAGCTGCTCAACGTCGTGCGCGGAGAGATGAGTCTTGTCGGGCCCCGCCCGGAACGCCCCGAGTTCGTGTCCCTGTTCGAGGTGCAGATCCGCCGCTACGGCGAACGGCACCGGGTCAAGGCCGGCGTGACCGGCTGGGCCCAGGTGCACGGTCTCCGCGGTCAGACCTCGATCGCCGACCGCGCCGAATGGGACAACTACTACATCGAGAACTGGTCGCTGTGGCTCGACGTCAAGATCCTGCTGCTGACGGTCCTCGCAGTACTCAAGCGCGCCGAATGATGGCCGGCAGCTGATACTCAGAGGCTCGGACGCCGGGTGTCGTACGCGTCCTGGTACCTCACCCGCCGACGACCGTCGCCGGCGACGACGAGAACCGTGCGGATGATGATCGCGAGCAGGATGAGGCCGCCCACGATCGCCAGTAGAACCACGGTCATGACGACCTCCTCACCGCCGGCCACCACAGACGCGAACTGCGTTGCGGCAGCGTCGAATCACCACGGACATCGCCGTGGACGCACTGTCGGTGAACATGGTGCGGCGTCACCGCCCACGAGCGCCACTGATTTTCCGGCGCCTTCACACTGTGGAGTTGTCAAGGAACAGATGCGGTCCCGACATGTGGCGGACCCCGCTGCTGGTTGAGTACGCGAGGAGCTTGCGACGAGCCGTATCGAAGCCGGCTGCGCGAAAGTCAGGCGGCGTCGTCGAGTCGCATGGTGCGCCGCTTGTAGGCGGGTAGGGCGCGCCGTTGCGGATCGACGTCGGCGGGCGGGATGAGCCACGGGTGGCGGAGGAAGCCCAGCATGATGTCCCAGCCGTTGTGGTGGACCTGGGTGTGGCAGCGTTGACAGAGCAGGCACCCGTTGTCGAGGTCGGTATCACCGTCGTCGGACCAGTGCTGGATGTGATGGACCTGCGTATGTGACGGCGGCGCACCGCATTTGATGCAGGTCTCGTCGCGCAGGATGATCGCCTTGCGCAGGCGTGCCGGGAACAGTCGTCGTTCGCGGCCCATGGCCAAGGGCACGGTCTCGCCGTCTGTGAATCTCGGTGGGCGTGGCACCCGACAAGGCTTGGGTGAGGAGTTCGATTTCGTAGATCGTCCGGTCGCCGTCGGAAAGCGCTGCAGATGAACGTCTCTCGATCACCGCGATGCCCCGGACGATGGCATCGACGACTTCACCCGAGAGACGACCATCGGCAGCGCAGGCCTCGACCTTGCTCAGCGTGCCGAGAGCGTCGGCGATCCGAGTGGTGCGAGTAGCCGCTGCGGGCGGGAACCCCATCTCGATCAGCAGCTTCTTGGTGGTCGAACCCGCCTTTTCCGCGACGCCAAGGTCGTCGAGGTATGCTGCGTGCGTGGCGATCTGGCGATCGGCCACGTTGCGGATCAACCGCCAATACTCCAGCTGCTCGTACGTCAGACGGCCGGTGGGATCGTCGGCGGGCAGGGTGATCTCGACGAGTTGGTCAAGGACCACGTTGAGTGAAGTGGTGTCGATCCGCGGGAGCTCGCGACTCACTGGCCCCTTCACTGACGCACACCGCGTAACTCACGGTGCCGTGGGTCCTGGAACGCCGCGGGACGGCCCACAGGTGACGTCAGTCGGTATACAGGCAGTTCCCTCGCGCGTCCGACTTGGCACAATGGACGACGTGCTCACCCTGTCCGCCGGAGAGAACCGCCCGTTGCCGTCGTCGGCTGTGACGGTCTCGGTGCGTTCGGCATCGCCGGTCAACACCTCGGCGATCCTGCTCACCGATGCCGGTCGCGTCCGCTCCGACGCCGACCTGATCTTCTACAACCAGCCGGCCGGTCCGGGCGTCGGCTACCGGTCCGCCGGGGCGGTCGACATCGTCACCGTCGACACCGCCGCGCTACCCCGCGACATCACGACCGTCGTCGTGGCCGCGAGCCTGGACGGCAGCGGGCCGTCCACCTTCGCGACCGCCGGTGCGCTGACCGCGACGCTGAGCGGCGGCGGCGAGGAACTCACGTTCGCGCCCACGGGCCTCACCAGCGAGGCCGCCGTCGTCTGCCTGGAGATCTACCGCCGCAACGACACCTGGAAGGTCCGCGCCGTCGGTCAGGGCTACGACGCCGGGCTCGCGGGTCTCGTCTCGGCGTTCGGCATCGAGGTCGAGGACGACCCGGCACCACCACCCGAGCCCGGCCGGCCACCGCGGGTGACCGATCCCCAGCCGTGGCCGCCCGCCTCGCAACCACAGTCACCACCCGCGGCCGCGCCGTCACCCGTCACTCCGCCCCCGGCTCCGGCCACCACCCAACCCACGGGAGTCCCCATGCACAGCGATCTGTTCGCCCCGTCCCACGCCGAGGTCAGCGGCCAGGGAATCCAGAAGCAGGGCAGCAAGATGTGCCGTATCGGTCTCTCGGGTGAGGTGATGGCCCGCACCGGGTCGATGGTCGCCTACCAGGGTGACCTCAACTTCGAGGCCCTCGGCTCCGGCGGGCTGGGCCGGATGATGCGCCAGGCCATGACCGGCGAGGGTGTCCCGCTGATGAAGGTCACCGGACGCGGCGACCTGTTCCTCGCCAACGCCGCGTCGGACGTCCATCTCATCGACCTCGACGGCACCGACGGCCTGACCATCAACGGCGCGAACGTCCTGGCGTTCGACTCGACCCTGCGCTACGACATCCAGCGCGTCCAGGGGGCGGGCGCGATGAGCAACGCGGGCCTGTACAACTGCGTGTTCACCGGTCGCGGACGCATCGCCATCACCACCGACGGCACCCCGGTGGTGCTCAACGTCGACGCCGCGACCTACGCCGACCCACAGGCCGCGGTCGCCTGGTCGTCGAGTCTCCGTACCTCGGTGAAGTCCAACGACTCGTTCAACCTCGGCACCCTGATGGGACGCAGCACCGGCGAACGTTTCACCCTCGCCTTCTCCGGCCAGGGCTTCGTCGTCGTGCAGCCGTCGGAGCTGCCGCCGGGCGGCTTCATCGGCGGCACGGGCGGCGGCGGGGCCGCGGGCTCCGGCGCCGGCGGGATGCTGGGCGGCATCCTCGGGCGCTGAGCCCGGCGGCGGCTCCTACCGGAAGACGCTCCCCTTGTTCTCCGACGCCTCGACCCGTTCGACGATCCAGGCAACCAGCACCTCGGCCTTCCGCTTGCGGCCGGTTTCCTTACGGGTGTCGAGTTCCTGTTCGGCGATGATGTCCCGGAGCTGCTCGATGGTCAGCTCGCCAAGCCGCGCCGCCAGGTCCTGCCCGCCGCTCTCGCGGTAGACGACGAACGGGTCGAACGCACCCGGTTGACGCGTCACCCGCTTCTTCGGCGCCGCGGCACGCTTCCGCGGCGCCGGCACCGGTGCTGCGCCGAGCACACCATCGGCCGGACGCAATGCGTCGACGACTCCGGTCAGCGCGGCGGCGAAGCGGGAGGACCGCTCGGCTTCCGCGATGATCACCGTGGTCAGTCCGGCGATGAGCTGTGCGGCTTGCGGATTCTTGGCGTCCAGCTGCGCGAGCGCCCCGCCGACGGCCTGGTACTCCATTCGACGGCGGGTGTCGTCGGAACTCATCGGATCTTCTCCTGCGCCTCGGTCATCACGTCCATGGCCAGCCCACGGAACTGATCGAACTGTCCTTGATTGCCGTACTTGACCCGGAGCGTCCCGTAGGGCGTGAACTCAGCAGCTGCCGCAACGGAATTCGCCTCATTGATGTAGCTGGGCAGCACATGCTGGATGGTGGGATCACGACGCAGACGCAGGGCCGTCGACCGGTGCACGGCCGAGTTCGCCTTGTACTTGGTGATCACCACGCCGAGTTCGACGATCGTCCGGCCGATCTCGTCACCGATCTTGCGCACGCGGGTCTGGATCTGGGGAATACCGTACGTGGACAACACATCCGGGATCGTCGGGATGATGTAGGCATCCGCGGCGGCCAGACCGTTCAGCGTGACGGGTCCGATGTTCGGCGGGCAGTCGATCAGCACGTAGTCGTAGAAGTCGACCACCGGTGCGATTGCTTCACGCAGGAACTGGGTTCCGTTGCCTCGAGCGCGCCCCTCCACCCGCAGCGCACTCAGTTCCTCCTGGACCTCGATGAGATCCAGGGACGACGCCAGCAGGTCGACGGTATTCACCTTCTTCACCGGGGAGACACCCCGTTCGATCGCGTCGTTCAGCCGGAAGTACTGGGTACCGTTGATCGCGTCGGAGAACAACGTGGCCAGCGTGCGGCCATTCGTGTTCAGCTCGAACCATCGCTCCTCGCTGATCATCATGGTGGTCAGATTGATCTGCGAGTCGAGATCGATGAGCAAGACCCGCTGCCCGAACTCCGCCGCCATGAACTCGGCCAGCCCGGCGGTCACGGTCGTCTTGCCGACACCGCCTTTCAGGCTGATCGTCGCGATCACCTTCGCCATCGAGAATTCCTACCTTCCATACGGTCATGCATCGACGATTGCCCCCGCCCCTTCCTTGCGTACCGTGAACCCGACCTTCGGGGAGGGATCAGCAAGATACGGAAGCGCATACGAGAACAGGGTCGCCACGTCACGCGGATCGGCCCTGCCTCGCCTGTGCGACTTGAAGTGGCGACTCCCCTTGGGCGGATCGCTGGCGAACAGGAGGATCATCGCTCCGCGGGTGGGCGACCGGAGCGCGTCGGCCAACCGGCCGCCGACGAGCTTGCTCGGGTTGCCCGCGATGTGTTCGATCGCGTCGCGTTCGCGCACCGCGGTTCCGGTGAAACCCGTGCGATAGTCAGCCTCTTCGCGTTTGCGGTTGACGAGCGGAAGTTCCGTCGGGTAGTCGCCGATCGTCGCAGGCTTCTTCGTCTTGGGGATCGGCAGCAGGATCGCCATGTCCTCCAGCGCCCCGCGTTTCATCGCCGATTCGAAGGCCCGACGATGCGGTTCGAAGTCCCAGTTGGCATCCCACACGAACCGGGTGATCGTCTCCAGAACGACCTCGGCGTCGACAATCCCGTACCGCGCATGGAACATCCGTGACGTGGAATCCTTGTCGATGAACGAGAACTCGCCCGACTCGTCAAGGGCATCGAGCAGTGGCCGCACCGCCGCGAAATGGGTGGCGTTGTACGAGCCGTCGCCGCGGGGTGCCTGCATGGTGAAGCTGAAACTCTGGCCGCCGACGCTGCGATAGCTCAGTTCGGCGTTGTACATCTTGTTGGTCGCGGTCGGCCGCAGCCACGGCAACCGCTGGAACACCATCGGTGGTACATCGCGCGGGGTGATCATCGGCTCACCGGCCTCATTCACGCCTTTGAACCGACGGAGTTCGTCGCGGAACTCCTCCTCGTCGGCGACGACGGCCTCGAACGCCTCGTACATGTCCACGATCCGGCCGCCCGGTCCCGGCACCTCCCGGCCGATGAACAGCCGCACCAGATCTCGGTAGCCGGGGCGGAAGCCGAACCAGCGTCCCATCTGCATCAGCGTGTCGGCCTGCGCGGTTCGCCGGGTGTAGTAGGTCGTCGTGAGCCCCTCCACCGTGAACCCGCGGCTCAGCTTGGTTCCGCCGACCAAGATCTTCCACACGGGATGCTCCTGGAAGTCCAGCGGCTCCTGGATGTAGTCCTTGTCGGCCGCTCCGTTCACCACGATGACCGGGCTGACGCCCGAACCGATCCGGTCACACGCCGCGCCGATGAACACCTCGAGCTCACCGAATGACGCCGGACTTGCCGTCGACGGGTCGGCTCGCACCGCGGACACCCGACGGAAGTCGTCGTCCCACAGGTTCTCCAGCCGCGCCAATCCGTGCGGCTGGCTGTACCCGGCTCTCTTCCACACCATTTCGAAGTCGTCGGCCAGCGCCTTGTGCTCGGCCTGCTTCACCGACTCGTGGACCAGCATGGTGTGGTGGTGGAAATCCCCTGGTACACCTCGACTTTGCCGGTACAGTTTGATCGCGCCGGCCAGGACGAACGAGTCCAGCGCACGCCGCATCTCGGCGGTGCGATCCTCATCGCTCTGCGCACGTAGATCCCGGACGAACGCCTTCTCGTTGGAATTCGCGGGCGTTTTCTCGACCCCGTCGTCGAGTTGATCGGCGTCGTGGAAATCGGCTCCGCCCATGTACTTCTCGGGCCGGTCGAGACTCACGATGAAGTCGTTCGGGAAGATGTTCACCGAGTCGTCGGGATCGACGAAGACATTCGCGAACGGCGTTGCCGTGTATCCGATGTACTGGCTGCGTTTGAGGGTGTCGAGTAGACGCGAGATCTGCTCGTTGATGGCGGTCCGTTCGATCCGGCCGGCGGCGAAGTTCTTCGGATTCTGGGTGTTCACCGACGCCTGGTCGGCCTCGTCGTCGATGATGAGGGTCGGGATCTGTTCCAGAGGCGTCGGGATTCTCCCGACGTCGGCGACGAGTTTGCGCAGCACGGCAGCGTTCTTCTTGACCACCGCCACCCGGACGTTGCTCGAGTACAGGTTGACCGGATCGAAGAGCGGCCGTGAATGATCAGCGAATTCGTAGTGCAGGGTGCCGATCCCCTTGGCCAGAGCCTGGTAATCGTCGACGCGGCCGGTCAACCTGCGGATCGCCGGGGCTTCGTTGGAGTGGTTCGGGTCCAGCACATGATCGAGGAACCGACCGGCATGCCAGTCTTCGTCATTTTCGTACTCGGCGTCGTCGATGTTCTGCATGCCGATGAGTTCCATGTCGAGTCGGCGCTGAGTCTGACTGCGCAACAACTCGATCGTGCCGGTCAGCACGATGACCAGCCGGTAGCCGGCGTCGATCGCCTTTGCGATCACCCCGGTGAAATTCGCGGTCTTCCCGCTCTGGACGTGACCCACCACAAGTCCTTTGGACTGGTAGGGCTCGTCACGGGTCGGATCGGCGAGACGCTGGACGACGGCGGTGGTCGCGACGTCGAGACCGGTGATGACCTCGGGTTCCCAGCCCTTAACGGCGAGCACGCGTCGATAGGCCGACCAGTAGAAGTTCTGTGCCACACGACGTTCGGGCACATACCAGGGTTCCCATGGCTGCGGGGCGGCGATCACAGTGGGGCCGACCGCGATCGGGAACGCGGCGGTGAGCGCTTCGAAAGCGACTTCGGGAATGCCCAGGAGTGTGTAGATCAGCGTCCGACGCCCGTCGGTCTGCGGTGCGGTTGCCGCAGTCCACTCCGCGGCTCCTTCCGCGTCCCAGCGTGTGAGCGACGATCGGACGGCCGACCGCACCGCCGAAGCCCGGTCGTCGACGATGATGTCGATCAGGGCTTCCATCGTGACCGGACCTCCGCCGGCGTCCAGGACACGTCCGGCCACGGCACCGAGGAAGCGAGCCGGAGCGAGATCGGTCTTGAACTCGCGCACCAGAGCGTCGATCACCACGTCGATCACTCGTCACCCCCATCCTCTGCAGCCAGTGCAGCGATCAGCACCCGTTGCCAGGCGTCGATCTGCTCGACCTGCCTGGCACTGTGCCGCACCGCGTCGAACATGTCCTGTGCCAGCAGGAACACCAAGGTCCGCAATACCGGGAGGTCAGCGCCGTTCGAACGTCGGCGGCCGCCCAGCTTCCTGCGGAGACGCGCATTCAGCCACAGTGCACGGGATTCGAGATCGATTTCGAAGAAGCGATCCTGCGGCAGTACCCGCCATCCGATCTGGACGGGTTCTGCGGTCTCCACGAAGGTGAAGGTGTCCGCGAACTCGTCTGCCACCTCATCGGGCAGCCCGGTCCCCGGTTCGACCACGGTGATCGGACGACGCTGAACCCGCCGCGCGGCGACGGCGGTCGCCGCCGCGTCGTCGAGGTAGTTGCCCAATGCGTCGTGAAGCGCCGTGGCGAGTGTGGCGTCGAGCGTCACCCCGGCCTTCTCCGGATTGATCGTGATGTGTTCGGCCAGAAGGGGGTCGATGTCTATCGCAACCCGCGCCAGCGCCCACTCGGGTCGTGGACGCAACACGCCCAGCCATCCACCGGCCTGTAACAGTCGGCCATTGCGATACACGAAGAACCCCTGGGAATCCCGGCCGGGTCGCCCATCGAGTTTGTAGTCGGGCGAGGTACTGCGTGCGGGCCAGATGTGTGCGGTCACCACGTCGCTGCCGAGAACGGACACGGACTTCGGATAGCCCGTGCCGCCACTGGTGCGATAACCGAACGGGTCGACCGGCCGCACCGACCTTGGTACACCGGCCCGCCCGGCCAACTCGTCGGCGACATCGACGGTGATGGTGAGGCCGTCGGCGATCAGACGGTGGAACACCAGGCCTAGCCACGCCTGCAGATCGGCGACCGTGACCTCCAGCCAGGCACCCTGTTCCTCGGTGGCGACGCCGTTGGGAAAGGTCCGAATCCCGCGCCATTCGACGATGGTTCCCGACCGGAACGGGAACCGCGGTGCGGCCGTGTCGATCACCCTGGCCGCGTCGGCATCGTCGACGACATCGAGCCGGGGCGCATCGTGGCGAGCCTCGACGGTGAGCCGCCGGCCGACCGGATCACCCTGTACGGCATGCGAATACACCGTGACCTGGTCCGCCTGGCTGAGGGATGCGGCTTTCAGACCGACTCCGAAGTGGCCTTGTTCGTCCCCGCGGTAGGCACGCTGGGTGCCGTACCGCATGGCGGCGTCGATGGTGACCGGATCCATGCCGAGTCCGTCGTCGACGATCCGCAGTCCGCTGACCCGTTGTCCGGACTGCAGGAACCGCACCAGCACATGCTGCGCCCCGGCATCCACGCTGTTGTCGATCAGATCGGCCACTGCCGTGAGCAGGGTGTGGTGCAGCCCGAGCGCGCGGATGGTCGGGGTTTCCGCCGATTCTGCGGTCATCGAACGGCCACCGTCCACGCAGACTCCAGCAGAGTGGCGACCGCGTCGTCCCGTGCCTGGTAGCGACTGAGGATTCGGCGGGGTTTGGCGGAGGCCTCCATCCCGATCGCGCTCGCGAGCAACGGAACCGCCTCGTTGTCGGACACGGTGTCCGGCTGCGCGACACCGACGAGTGCCAGCGCACCCCGGACGGGGTCTTCGAGCGTCGCGACGCAGGGAACAACCCCGAATCCACCGGTGGCCGAGTAAGTGAGGAACACGTAGTCCGTGGGCGCGACCTGTTCCTCCACCAGAAACCGCCGGATGGTCCCGCACGTCGGGTTGATTCCGGTCCACCGGATCATCTGTGGACCGAGCGGACTTCGCAGCTCACGCGTCTCACCCCTGTTGCAGCCGAATGCCTGTGCCACGCCAACCGGAATCGTGAAGCCCGATCCGCGCAGGTGCTCGGTGGTGACCCGCATCCGGAAGCACCAGGTGTCGCCGATTCGGTAGAGGCGTCGCGTGGGACGGACGGAGTCCATGCCGGCGACTCCGTCGACAGCACCGGGTTCACCTGCGACGTCGAGGAGGGCGGGCCGCCTGGGCACGGACCCCACGCCGCCGGCAGCGATTTCCCGTCCGGCCAGACGCCACAGCCCGGAAGCGGTGGTCTCGAACCGTTCGTCGTCGGAGAGCCGGCGGGCGACGTACTGTTCGGAACGATCGGTGTCGACCAGGTCGACCAGTGTGCGGATGTCGACGGGTCCGCCGACCACCTCCAGGACTGCTGCGGCATGGTCGACGAGGCGTCGGGTGGACAGCAGCACATGGTCGTCGAGGACCGGGATCCCGCAGTACTCCAACCACTGTCGTGTCTCGTCGGGCGTCAGCTGCAGCGTTTCGGCGGCATCGTCGACAGGGACGACCCCGTTGCCGGATTCGAACTGCTCGAGCATGACGATCGTGCGCCCGGTGGCCGAACGGAGGTCCGGTGCGATCGCCCACGGCCCGGTGACCTCGAATCCGTCGTCGAGCCGATCGAGCGCCAGCCACAACGGCACGCCCAGTGACGGGACCTCGGTCCGGAGCACGGGCTGCATCTCGAGCAGCCTGATCAACGGGGTCACCGGCCGGATCTGCCCTCGCATGCTCGCCAACAGACCGCCGGCCGTGGTCTCGTACTCACAGGCCGAGGCCAGGTCCTGCCTGAGCTTCGCCACGATCCCCGAAGCACGACTCTTGCTCACGTGCAGCCGTACGCTCAGCTCGCCGATCGTGATCGGGTCGGTGGCCATCACGAAGGCGGTGAGGGCAAGGGTCTCGCGCTCGTCGAGTTGCTCGATCAGGTTCTCGAGTTCGTCGACCGGATTCGACTCAACCGTGCGCGCGAAGTCCCGCCCGGTGATCGCCGAGATACGCGCAGCGACCTCCTGCACCTGCTCGGGCGTCTCGTCCTCGATGTCGATGCGGATCAGGGGTGCGTCCTGCGCACCGCGGAGCCCACGCCATCGCGCCAGTACCCGCAGGTCGTCGACGAGTTGGGTGACGACGGGATCGACGGTGTTCTCGTCCTCGGGCAGACCGTCCTCGGGGTCGACCAGGATCGAGGCACCCAGGACGCCGGTGGCGACGTCCTGCACGGTCTCTGGACTCGTGCCCCTGAGGTCGAACAACGACCCGACGGTCGTCGACAACAAGCCCTCCACCCGGTCCCGGTCGGTGAGTCTCCGCACGACGGTCTCGGCTCGCGGACCCAGACGCAGTGCGACGAGGCTCGCCGACGGGTCGATCCCCGGCGCGAGTTCGCCGAAGGTCGCGGTTCGGTGCCGACGGACGGCCAGACGTGCCAGGCCGGCGACCAGTTCGTCGAGTGAGGTGTCCGCCGCGGTCTCGCGCGGGGAATCGGCGATCCACCAGTCAGGGACGTTCGGCACGAGGGCTTCGAGGTGCGCAGCGTCCGATGACTCGTAGGTGTCGAGCCACGGAAACAGGTCGACCCAGGTGGTTCCGCGCAACGCGGCCGCGCCGATCTCCGAAAACGCGAACATCACCTTCGAGCTCCAACATTCCGCCACCACACACTGCGGTGATGATCCCGTCGTCGGAGCATATCCAATGCCCGCGATCACGCACGACGAGCGGGTGTGGAGCTGTCCCGATTCCCACCATCCTCGCTGCGGTATCCGTCGCGAAAATGCGCGCCATATCCCAACTTTCGCTACGGATTCCGGGGTCACGGGTAACGTCGCGCCCATGCCCGTTGCCTCCGCCTCCGTCGTGATCAAGCAGTCGGTCGAGACCGTCTGGGAGTATTGCCTGGTCCCCGAGCACGTCGCGGCACTCACTCCGGGTGTCGTCGGCATCGTGCCGGTGTCGGACGGGCCCATCCGTGTCGGCACCACGTGGAAGGGCCAGATGAAAGCGCTGGGGCGCACGGTCGGCTGGGTCGGCGAGTTCATCCGCGTCGACCCCGCTGAGGCGACCGAGTTCGCCTCCACGGAGTCGCCCGTCGGGTTCACCATCTCCGCCACCTTCGATGACGCGCTGGACGGAGTCCGACTCACCTACCGTGTCCACAACGATGGTGTCGGCGGCGGAGCCATCGGCCGGGTCGCCGACGCGCTCGCCATCCGTGCTTTTCAGCGCTCGTTGTCGGCCAGCGCCCGAGAGCTGCCGCGCCTCGTCGACAACTGGGCGGCAAGACGCTGATCTCTGTCGCGAGACCATCCGGACGACACGATTCGGGTGTCGTCCGCTCGGACGGTTTTCGTGTCGCACGCCGGAGCGATCGGAGGTCGCATCAACGGTCACGTCGCCGGTCGTCGAACTGAGCCGTGGCCCCGCCGAGCACCGGATGCACTGCACCACAGCACAACCCGGATGGCCCCCGTTCGGGGGACGCCGCGAGCCCGGCGGCGGGTCCATCACACGCGGGACTCCGACCAGGTGAATCGTTCGCGGAACTGTTCGTGACCGCCGCCGCGAACGACTACCGTCAGAGACGTCGGCTGGGTCCGCGGTGGTGATCTGTTCAGCCATCGTCGTTCACAGCGATATGTGCTGCTTCGTATCGAAGGTCTCCCGAAGATGACCATGACCACTGCGCGACCCCGCCGCGTCCGGGTGCTCGCGGTCGCAGCTGCCGTGGGTCTGGCGCTCTGCTTCGGCGGGCAGGCACCCGCGACGGCCGAACCGAGCGACTCCGGCGGCGGCTCGCACAGCGTGGACGCCCCTGGTTCCGGAGGGGACTCGAGCAGCGGTGGCGAGTCGGGCAGTGGTGACTCGGGCGGCAGCGCCTCCGGCGGTAGCGGCGCGGAGGGCGGTGGAGACTCCACCGGCAGCGGTTCGGGCGGCACCAGATCCGGCGGCGACTCCAGCAGCGGCGACTCCGGCGGTGGCTCCGCCGACAGCACACCCGACCCCGGGTCGAGCACGGATTCCGATGCCGGCGATTCCCCAGCGGAACCCTCGAGCTCCCTCTCGGAGAACGACGTCGTCCCGGTGGACCCCACCCCACCATCCGAGACCGAGGGGTCCAGCGCGGGCGAGCCCAGCGCGCCACCTGCCGCCGAGGTGACCGAGCCCGACCCGGAACCCTCCTCCGACCCCGCCCCGAACACCGCAGTCGCGGACGTCGACGTCGACATCCACCGAAATCCGGTGCCGGACCAACCCGACGACGCCGATCGCGACGGCGCCGACGGCACTCCGCCGCCCGGAGCCGAACGCCGGCCCGGGGACTCTCCGCTTGCCGCACGATCGGCCGGGGCCACCGGATCACAGTTCGATCGTCGCGTGTCGCCATCCGGCGACCCGCCTCCGTGGGCCCCCATGCTCAAGACCTCCACCCCGCCGGTCGCCGTGGCCCCGCAGCCGTACAAGACCGGCGCCTTCGGGCTCCTGACGTTCCTGGGGATCCACATCCTCGGAGGAGGAAGCACCGGCGCAGTCAGCCCGGCACCGTGGACCCTCCTGTGGTGGATACGGCGTTTCGGCACCCCCGGCCCGGTCGCCACCGCCGAATCTCCCCTCACCCCCTACACAACCGGCCTGGTGACAACCGGTCCCGACCAGTTCCTCGGCTCGGCCGAGGGGTCGGGATCGAACAGTCCCGTCCCACAGTCCGCGCTCGTCGGCGGTCTCGTCTTCGGTTCCGCGCTCCTCACCAGAAAGCGCATGGCGGCCGCGGTGACGGTCACGTCGAACGACCCTGCGTCGACGATCCCGGTACCACGCCACACTCATGCAAAGACGGTGGCAGCACCCGCTCCCTCCGGCGTCCTGCACGGTTCCTTGCGGTTCACCGATCCGGACGGAAACCCGATCCCGACGACGCTGCACGGCGTGACACGGACGAGCGACCAGACCTTCCTCACCGCGAGCGGCAGCGTGCTCGCCTACGACGCGTCGACCGGCACGTACACCTACACGCCCGGCCTGCCGGCCCGCGTCGCAGCAGCCGCACCGGATGCCCCGGAATCCGCTCGCTTCGACTCCGTGGTGATCACGGCGGCCGACGGCCGGGGCGGTACGACACCGATCACCGTCGCCCTGCCGATCACGAGTCCGTACACCCTCGGGCAGGTGACGGTACCCGGCTGCCAGATCGACGACGTGGTCATCGGCCACGACGACGCCGCGTTCGTGACCACCCGACGCGGCGACGGTTGCACCCAGGTCTCCGTGGTCCGGCCGAAGACCATGACGGTGGCAACGGTCCCCATCGCGGGGTCGCCGGCGGAGCCGAACCGTGGCGTCGTCCTCGGCCCTGACGGCCGCGCCCATCAGCTCACAGAACTCGCGGAGATCGCCGACGAGACCCTCAGGACATCGGTGCGCGTCACTCGAGTGGATCCGTCCGGCGCCGCGTCGACCACCCGACCGATCCTCGGCCAACCCGCAGATCACCTACTGTTCGACGGCGCCGGCGTGGGCTACCTGCTGACCACGTGGTCCGACGACGACGGCCGGGCCTACACGTACCTGACCGCCCTGGACCACGACGGCACCGCCTTTACGTTCCCGCGTATCCCTGGCGCCGGCAGCCGCCTTGTCCTGTCCTCGTCGGGAAAGGTGTTCGTCTCGACGTCGGATGCCGATGAAACCAGTCTCTACGAGGCCGGCCTTGCTGGACTCTCGCCCGTCGGGCCGGTGTTCGACGGCGAGGGCGGCGACATCTGGGCGCGGCGCGGGGACACGCTGTACTTCGTGCGCCATCACGGCGATCACGTCGGCCGGCCGGTCGCCACCCTCGCGATCCGCGACCTCGGGGGTTCGATGACCACCGTCGGAGAGATCCCCGGGCTCGTGTCCTCCGTGGTGCCGACCGATGCCGCCGTGTATGTGGTCTCACGGTCTCCCGAATCGGTTCATGTCACCGCAGTCCGTTCCGAGGGCCAGATCTCGACGGTCGATCTCGCCGGCACCGACGACGGCGGCGCCGTTGCCGGACCCGGCGACCACCTCTTCCTCGCGCTGACGGACCCCTCAACCGGGATGAGCACCGTCGTCGGGATCTCACCGGACGGCGTCGCGCAGATGATCGCAACGGGAATCGGGCCGGCGTCCGTCCAGGCAGACGAGTCCGGCGCGGTCTTGCTGACGGCGACGACCACCACGCCGGCCGGCGAGGACACCACGACGGTCACCGTCATCCGCGGTGACGGCATCGTGGACGACGGGTACGTCGTCCACGGGACCCCGGTCTCGGTCCACTTCGACCGGACCGGCGCCGCGCATATCCCGATGCTCGCCACCGACCCGGTCAGCGGGGCCCCGCTCATCTCCCTCGCGGTGATACGCCCGGACGCCACGACCGTGGTGTCCCCTCCGGTCTTCGGGGAGCCGGCCGGCACCCCGGCGATCGCCCACGACGGCCGGACATATCTGCCGCTGACCCGCTTCTGTCCCCAAACCCGGCGACCGACAACGACTCTGGTCGTTTTCCACACCGACGGTTCGGTCGTCGAGGCCGGGGAGTTCCACGGCCATTCGACGCACGGCCCGGTCATCTCACCCGATGGCGACGTCATCCTTCTCACGCACGACGCCGGTACCACGACGATCCGTCCGATCAGGACGACCGCCCACAACAGTCACAGCGTCGAGAACCCGGCCCCCGCCTTGGTTGTCGAACTCAGACCTACCATCTCGGCCATCAACCCGAAAACGGGCGCCGTGTCGGGTTCGGTGGCCGAGACGACCGGCCAGACCTGCGCTCTCCGTTATCTGACCACCGACTCCCAGGTGATACTCGATTCCGGCAGCGGCACATTCGTTTTCACGCCTACCACGGCGCAGCGCCACTGGACCACAGGGTCGGCCTCACACGATTTCGCCGTTCTGGTCTCCGATGCGTCGGGGTCTTCCACAGTGATCTCGGTGCGCGTCCCGATCATGCCCGCGACCACCCTCGATCCACTCGATTAGACTGCGCGGCAACGACTTCGCCGCACCGAAACGGATGAGCACACATCCACAAGACGCACTCGAATCTGGAGGAGACCTCCCACGGCGTCCGTATGACCTATCACGTCGAGTCCGCCAACGGTTTCGGCGGTGTCTTCGGCAAGATGGCCGACCCGATCGTCATGCGCATCTATCAGCGCTCACTCACCGCGTCGATCGAGAGCGTCCCTGATCTCATCGAGGAGTGGCTGGCCCGGAAAGGTTGACCACAGACACGAAACGGCCCCGATCTCCGCCAGACGGAGATCGGGGCCGTTCGTCAAAGCGTCAGCCTCGGGGAAAAGTCACCAGCTGGACTTCTGCACGCCCGGGAGCTCGCCCGCGTGCGCCATCTCGCGCAGGCAGATTCGGCACAGGCCGAACTTGCGGAACACCGAGTGCGGACGGCCGCACTTGTTGCACCGGGTGTAGCCCCGCACGGCGAACTTGGGCTTCTTGTTGGCCTTGTTGACCAGAGCCTTCTTTGCCATGTCAGTTGTCCTTAACGTTGTTGTCCTTGAACGGGAAGCCCAGGGCACGAAGCAGTGCGCGGCCTTCCTCGTCCGTGCGGGCAGACGTCACGACGGTGATGTCCATACCCCGCGGGCGGTCGATGTTGTCGATGTTGATCTCGTGGAACATCGACTGCTCGTTCAGACCGAACGTGTAGTTGCCGTTGCCGTCGAACTGCTGGTCCGACAGACCGCGGAAGTCGCGGATACGCGGGAGGGCGATGGACACGAGGCGGTCCAGGAACTCCCACATGCGGTCGCCGCGCAGGGTCGCGCGGGCACCGATCGGCATGCCCTCACGCAGCTTGAACTGCGCGATGGACTTGCGAGCGCGGCGGATCTCCGGACGCTGACCGGTGATCTTGGCCAGGTCCTCGACAGCGCCGTTGATCAGCTTCGCGTCACGGGCGGCGTCGCCGACGCCCATGTTCACGACGACCTTCACGACGCCGGGGATCAGCATCACGTTGGAGTATTCGAACTCTTTGTTCAGCGCATCCTTGATCTCCTCGCGGTAGCGAGTCTTCAAGCGCGGCTGGATCTTCTCAGTAGTGGTCATCTCAGATGTCCTTCCCGCTCTTGCGCGAGATCCGGACCTTCTTGCCGGTCTCTTCGTCGACGCGGTAGCCGACGCGGGTCGGGTTGCCGTCGGAATCGACGACCATCACGTTCGAGACGTGGATCGAGGCTTCCTGGGTCACGATGCCGCCGGAGGAGGCACCGCGCTCGTTGGCCGATGCGGCGGTGTGCTTCTTGATTCGGTTGACGCCCTCGACGAGGACACGCTGGGTCTTCGGGAAGGCCTGGATGACCTTGCCCTTGGCTCCCTTGTCCTTGCCCGAGATGACGATCACGGTGTCACCCTTGTGCACCTTCATGTCAGATCACCTCCGGTGCCAGCGACACGATCTTCATGAACTTCTTCTCTCGCAGCTCGCGGCCGACCGGGCCGAAGATGCGGGTACCGCGGGGGTCGCTCTCACCCTTGAGGATGACGGCGGCATTCTCGTCGAAGCGGATGTAGCTGCCATCCGCACGCCGGCGCTCCTTGGTGGTGCGCACGATGACGGCCTTGACGACCTCACCCTTCTTGATGTTGCCGCCGGGGATGGCGTCCTTGACAGTGGCGACGATCACGTCACCAATGCCGGCGTAGCGCCGCGAGGAACCGCCGAGCACGCGGATGCACAAGATTTCCTTGGCACCGGTGTTGTCGGCGACCCGCAGGCGAGATTCCTGCTGAATCACTCGTTAGTCTCCTTGACCTGGCTTCTTATGTACGGCGGATTTCCGACCCGACGCACACGGTCCGCTGCCACCGAACACACGCCTGCCTGGGGTTTTCCACCAGGCTGTGACACCTGGACGGATCGCCCAGTGGGTTCGTGAGCCGATTTGCGACACAGCAGTGCCGCAGGCAACCCCACAAGTGTAGGGGAACGCCCTGGTCGAGGCCAAATCCGCGGTCCGGCGACCCTGACCGGGGCGCCGGAAGAATCGCCGATGATGCTTCTGAACGGTTTCAGGTATCCCGCTCGGGGGAAGGTTTTTCGGGGACAGACCCATCTGGTGCCCCTCGCCACACGAAGCACCCGTGGGACAAGACCTATCAGCTGGTGAGCCTGTTCCGGATCAAGCAAAGATCCGGCGGTTCACCACCGGGGACGTGACGTGTCGGGGGAGAGCAGTCCCCTTTGCGGGCCGAACGATCACGACGTCCTCCCGGAGCTGAAGAAGGTCAGTTCGCTCAGCGCAACCCGACCGCAGCAAGCAAAGCACTCGACGTGGGGCCATGCCCCGTGTTCGTCGATGCCGAGTACGGGGCGCACCGCAGTCAGGGGAGGCATGTGTGACCACAGACGACGCGATCCGGCACATCACCGACACCGATCTCGCGATTCAGATGACAGCCGCACAACGCGGTGTCTTCTATGCGCAGCAGCTCGAACCAGACGTGCCGATGACCATCGATGCATTCATCGAGTTCCGTGGGGACACTGCGCGTGACGGCGGTGCGGACGGAGACAACCCGCTGGTCGACGTCGACCCGGAGATCATGCAGCGTGCTGCCACACTCACGGAGATGGAGACCGAGGCGTCCATGCTGCGCCTCGTCCCCACCGAGGACGGCGAGCCGTTGATGACGATCGACCATTCGCGGTTGGTCGTGCTGGGCCGGCAGGACTTCTCCGACGAGACCGATCCGCGCGCGGCCGCGCTCGCCTGGATCGATCACCGCCGGTCGCAGGCGACCGACCTGTTCGCCGATCCCCTACTCGAGACCCATCTGCTGAAAGTCGGCCCGGGGCACTCGATCTGGTACTGCCGTGGGCATCACATCGGTTATGACGGATATGCCGCCATGTACCTGATGTTGCGGGTCGCCTCGCACTACACCGCGATCGCCAACGGCACCGAGCCGCCGCTGGCCGACACCGCCACCATGGCCGACATCGCCGAACTCGACCGGGTATACCGCTCCTCGGAGAAGTTCGCCGCCGACCGTGAGCACTGGACCCGGCACCTCGCCGATCTCCCCGAGATCACCACCCTGACGAGCCTCTCCGGCCCGGCGTCTCCGTTGTCGGATGTGCGGTCGGCAGTGCTCGACGACGACCTGGTGGCGCGAATCCGCACCCTGGGCCACGACTTTCGCGTGCGTCCGGCGTCGATCATCGCCGCGGCGGTCGCCGCCTACGTGGCCCGTTTCACCGACCGGGACGAGGCAACGCTCAGCCTCCCGGTCGCCGCACGTGATCGCGACATCCTGCGCACGTCGGCGGGACTCATCTCGAACGTCGTGCCCCTACGCATCCCGCTCGACGATTCGGCCACCATCGCCGAACTGCTGAAGACCGTCAACTGCGAGATCAAATCCGCCGTGCGTCACCAGAAGTTCCGGCACGAGGACATCGTCTCGGAGATTCTCGGTGCCGCCGGCGCACGGCGCGGCTTCTTCGGGCCCCTGGTCAATGTCATGTTGTTCTTCGAACACATCGACTTCGGTCCGCTCCACGGCGAGCTGAACGTCCTGTCCACCGGCCCCATCGAAGACGTGTCTGTGAACGTCTACGACAGCTTCAACGGCGGTATGAGCCTCGATCTCGAGGCCAACCCCGACATCTACTCCCCCGACGAGATCACCAGGCACCACCGCCGTCTCGTCGACTTCGTGTCCGCGCTGGTCACCGCCCCGGTGAGCACCCCGATCTCCCAGCTGCGCATCCTGACCGACGACGAGCGCACAGCCCTCGCCGAACACACCACCGGCGAGCAGGTCGACCTCGGTCAGACGACCCTGGTCGATCTGCTCGACCAGGCAGCGGCCGCACACGCCGATGCCACCGCCGTCGTCGACGCAGACGGCGCACAATCGCTGACCCATCACGAGGTCGCGGCCCGAACACGCTCCATTGCAGCAGCTCTCGCCGATCGTGGCGTCGGCCCGGAGAGTGTCGTCGCAGTGCAGCTCGCGCGCAGCGTCGACCAGGTGCTGGCCCTGCACGGTGTCGTCCGCGCGGGTGCGGCGTTCCTGCCGATCGACCCCGCCGAACCCGCCGACCGCCTCGCGCACATCCTCGAGATCGCCGAACCCGACCTGATCATCACCGACGCAGTCCTCGACGAGTTGCACGCAGCAGGCGAGGACATCGCCGGCCGCCCTGCGCCGGACGCGGTCCCCTCCGCCGACCAGGCGGCCTACGTGCTGTTCACCTCCGGCTCGACGGGCAAGCCCAAGGGTGTCGTGATCAGCCATCGCGCCATCGTCAACCGGCTCGCGTGGATGCAGTCGCGTTATCAGCTCACCACCGAAGACCGGGTGCTGCAGAAGACACCGTCGACCTTCGATGTCTCGGTGTGGGAGTTCTTCTGGCCGTTCATCGCCGGTGCCGGCCTCGTCGTCCCGAGCGCCGACGGACACCGCGATCCGTGGTACCTGCGGGACGTGATCGCCGAGAACGGTGTCACCACTGTCCATTTCGTCCCATCGATGCTGGCTGCGTTCACCGCCGCGCTCGATTCGGCGGACGCTTCCCGGCTGACATCTCTTCGTCGGATCTTCACCAGCGGCGAGGCCCTGACAACCTCGACCGTCGGCGCGACCGCACGGCTCACCTCCGCGCCGATCCACAATCTGTACGGTCCCACCGAGGCCGCGATCGACGTGACCCATCACGACTCCTGCCGTCCCGATGCGGCACTCACCCCCATCGGATCACCGGTCTGGAACACCGGCGTCCACGTACTGGATCATCGCCTACGGTCCCAACCGGTCGGCGCGGTCGGCGAGCTCTACCTCAGCGGTGTACAACTCGCTCGCGGATACCGTTCCCGCCCCGACCTCACCGCAGCGCGTTTCGTCGCGTCTCCGGACGGAGATGGTGAACGGCTCTACCGCACCGGCGATCTCGCGCGCATCCTCCCCGACGGTGAACTGGAATACCTGGGTCGAACCGATTCGCAGGTCAAGATCCGCGGTCAGCGAGTCGAACTCGGTGAGATCGAATCCGCCCTCTCCCGCCTCGACGGGGTCACGTCGGTGGCAGCGACCGTCCGCAACGACCTCGCCGGCGACGAACCCGCGATAGCCGGCTACGTCACCGGCGACGGCCTCGACGATCGCGACCTCCGCGCCGAACTCCGGACGGCCCTGCCGGAGCACATGATCCCGGTGGTGGTCATGGCGCTCGACGCACTGCCGACGACAGTGAACGGCAAGCTCGACCGCCGTGCCCTCCCCCGCCCCGAACTTCGCAACGACCGCGAATTCGTCGGGCCGGCAACCGCGTTGGACCGGCTCGTCGTCCGCACCGTCGCCGACGTCCTGGGCGCCGACGAGCTCGCGGACGACGCCTTGGGTCCGGGCTCTGATGCCGATCCATCCTCCATCTCCATGCGCGACCGCTTCTTCGACGTCGGGGGGACATCCCTGTCCGCGACACGCGTCGCGTCCCGTCTGTCCAGGGCCACCGGCAAGCGCATCGGGATCCGGACGATCTTCGATGCCGACGACATCGGCGGTATCGTCGACGCGCTGGTCGAGATGGGCGTCGACCGCGACGAGGCGGGCCGGTCCACCCCGGCCCACCCGGACGCGGAGGTCCGCACGGCCTCCCCTGTCGACTCCGCGGTCCCGCTTTCCCCCGCACAGCACCGGCTGTGGCTCGCGGGGCGGCTCGATCCGGCCGCCGCCGCCACCTACAACATGCCGTTCACGGTCCGCCTGGTCGGCGCACTCGACACCGATGGTCTCCGGCAGGCGCTCGTCGATGTCATCGCCCGGCATGAACCACTGCGAAGCGTGGTCGTCGAGCAGGACGGTGTCGCGTGCATGTCACCGCGCCCGGCGGACCGGGTCGACATCGACCTACCCGTCCTGGACTCCCCGGATCCGAACCTGACCTCCGATCGCGACTTCGCCTCGCGCACATTCGATCTCGATACCGAACTGCCCATCCGTGCGCGCCTCGTCCGCACCTCCGCCGACGATCACCGGCTTACTTTGGTGGTCAATCACATCGCCGCCGACGGATGGTCACTGGCACCGCTCGCCGCCGATCTCGCGACGGCCTACCGCGCCCGGTTGGAGGGCTCCGAACCCGACTGGGCGGCACTGCCGGTCACCTATTCACAGGTCAGCGCCGAACGCCACACCTGGCTCTCCGAGAGCGCCGACGCGACCGCCGAACTCGACCACTGGCGGGACACTCTCGCCGGCGCCCCGAAAGAGACCGATCTGCCGCTCGACCGTCCGCGCACCGGTCGCGGAGACGCCACGGGCGCCGCAGTGACCCGCACGCTCTCACCAGACACCCACCGGGCCATCCGGGAGCTGGCGGGTGCGACCGGCACGACCGTGTTCATGGTGTTGCACGCCGCGGTGGCCGCACTCCTGCGCTCGCTGTCCCGGTCATCGGACATCGTCGTCGGGACCCCGGTCTCCGGACGTGGGGACGCCGACCTCGACGGCGTCGTCGGCATGTTCGTCAACACGCTGGCGCTGCGCACGTCCGTCGACAAGGATGCCGGGTTCGTCGACCTGCTGGCGCACGTGCGTGACACCGATCTCAGCGCCTTCGACAACGCCGACCTGCCCTTCGACCGGGTGGTCACCGAACTCAATCCGGACCGGTCGTCCCACGTGCACCCGTTCTTCCAGGTGTCCCTCGCCCTGGAGGACCGTTCGGCCATCCGACTCGACTTCGCCGGACTGAGCGCCACCGCGTCGCGGGTCGACACCGGGTACACCACCTTCGACCTCCAACTCACCTTCACCGAGCTGCACGACACCGACGGCGAGCCGGCCGGGCTCGATCTCGAAATCGGTTATGCCATCGCCCTCTTCGACCGGTCCACGGTGAGCGCGCTGGCCTCACGTCTCGACCGGGTGCTCCGGGCCGCCACCGCTGCCCCGGATTCGGCGGTCGGGGATCTCCCGGTTCTCGATCTCCACGAACGGCTCGATCTCGTCCCTGCGGTCGGCGAGGGCAGCCGTCCGGTCGAACATCTGACGACGCTGTTGTCCACGGCGGCCGAGTCCTCTCCGCATCGAATCGCCATCACCGACGGCAATCGGTCGCTGACGTACCGGGAACTCGACGAGGCGTCGAACCGGCTCGCGCGTCTGCTGATCGACCGCGGCGCCGGACCCGAACGCCATGTCGCGGTGGCACTTCCCCGCGGCGTGGACTGGATGATCGCGATGTGGGCGGTCGCCCGATCAGGCGCTGCGTGGGTGCCCGTGGACCCGGCCTACCCGGCGGCGCGCATCGCGCATATGCTGACCGACTCCGGTTCCTGCCTTCTGCTCACCGACGAGTCGTCGGATCCTCGGGCGGCGCTGGTCGACGAATCCGCCGCAGTGGTCCCGCGGACCGTCGTCCTCGACGATCACGCGGTCGTCGAATTGATCGCCCGGAAGCCCGCCGCACCGGTGTCGCCGTCGGAACGGCCCGGCCCACTGGATGTCGACCAGCCCGCCTACCTGATCTACACGTCCGGCACCACCGGCAGGCCCAAGGGCGTGGTCGTGAGCCATCGCGGCCTCGCGGATTTCGGTGCACAACAGGTCACGCAGTACGGGATCACGGCCGACAGCCAGACCATGCACATGGCGTCGCCCAGCTTCGACGCCTCCGTGCTCGAGATATTGATGGCTGTCGCGGCCGGTTCGACCATGCACATCATCCCGCCCGGCGTCGTGGGTGGAGCCGAACTGGCGCGGCTGATGCGGGAGGGTCGCATCACCCACGCATTCCTGACTCCCTCCGTCCTGACCACCATGGCGCCCGACGATGTCCCGGACCTCGAGGCCCTCGTCATCGGCGGCGAGCATCCGAATCCGGAAGTGGTGCGTACGTGGTCGACCGGGCCGAAACTGTTCAACGCCTACGGGCCCACCGAGACGACGGTCGTCGCGGCGGTGTCGGCACCCATCGAACCCGATTACACGACGCTCACCATCGGCCGACCCATCCGCGGCGTCTCCGCACTCGTACTCGACGAACGCCTGCAGCCGGTCGCTCCCGGCGCGATCGGCGAACTGTACATCGCCGGTGAGCATCTCGCCCGCGGGTATCACGGGGTGCGGCCGCTGACCTCGAAGCGGTTCATCGCCAACCCGTTCGGCGATCCGGGCGAGCGGATGTACCGCACCGGCGATCTGGTGCGATGGACGACCGATCACGAACTCGAGTTCCGCGGACGTGCCGACCACCAGACCAAGATCCGGGGCCACCGCATCGAACTCGGTGAGATCGATGCCGTTCTGGTCGCCGACGCCGCTGTCCGCGGGGCGGTGACCACCACTCACGGCGAAGGCGACCGCGCCCACCTCGTCTCGTACGTGACGATGGGGTACGACACCTCCGACGCGGTCTCCGACGTCCGCGAACGACTGGCCTATCGTCTTCCCCGACACATGATCCCGTCGATGATCGTCGAACTCGACGAGATCCCGACCACGCCGATCGGGAAGATCGACCTACGGGCGCTGCCCGCTCCGGACACCCTGCCGAACGACAACGGCACCGTGTTCGTCGCACCGATCACGCCGATCGAACAGACTGTTGCCGACCTCATCGCCGAACGCCTCGACCTCTCACCCGGCACGGTCGGCCGGCACCACGACTTCTTCGACCTCGGCGGGAACTCCCTGCTGGCGACCCAGATCGTCGGGGCTCTCGAGCACCTGACCGGTCGCCGGGTACCGGTACGTGAGATCTTCGATCATTCAACCGTCGCCGACATCGCCCGGCTCGCGGACGGTGGCGGCCTCGCCCGCCCGGGTGCGGACGAGGCTCGTGTCCCCCGACTCATCCACGACCCCGACGCACCTGCGGAGCCCGGTGCCGCCCAGCAGCAACTCTGGTTCCTCAACCAACTCGCCCTCGGCGCGGTCGCCGAGGAAAACCACTCGGCGACCGCGGGTTACGCGATCGCATTCGCGCTCGACCTCCGCGGTCGACTCGACGTCGACGCGCTCGGTTCCGCGATCCGCCGAGCCGTCGAGCGCCATGTGATGCTGCGAACCGTCTATCCCGACGTCGACGGCAGGCCCGTTCTGGATGTGCGCCCGGCCGAGGAGGTCACTCTCGACCTGGAGGTCACCGACACCACGGCGGCGCGGTGGCCGGAGCTTGCCCGCGCTCTGGCCGCCCGACCGTTCGATCTGACCACCGACCTGCCCCTGCGGACCGCGCTGCACCGATTCGACGGAGATCCGATGCACCATCGGCTGTCGGTCGTCATCCATCACATCGCCGCCGACGGGTGGTCGATGATCCCGCTGCATCGCGACATCATCCTCGCCTATGGCGAACTCCGGAGTGGAGCTGCGACGAACGCGGAAGCGGATGCCGACGAGCCCAGCACCGCGATCGACTACCTCGACTACCTGCGGTGGCAGGCCGGGAACCTCGCCGACGACGACGAGCTCGGCCGTTGGTGGCGACACGAGCTCGACGGAGTCGACACCGGTCCCATCCTGATCCCCGACGCCCCGGCCGGCCGGACACGACGCGCCGAGGTCGTCGAGGTGGAGTTCAGCACCGACGTACGACGCCGTCTGACGGCTGTCTCCGCTGGGCGCGCAACCGAATTCATGAGCGTTCACGCACTGTTCGCCGCACTCCTCCACCGTCTGCACGCCGATCCCGGCACCCACGTCGCGGGTGCCGCCTCCGACATCGTCATCGGCACCCCGGTGGCCGGGCGAAACGATCCGCGACTCGCCGACGTCGTCGGGATGTTCGTGAACTCGGTGGTCTTGCGGACCCCGGTGGACGGTCGGGCGAGCTTCACCGAGCTCCTCGACTCCGTCCGCCATCGCGACCTCGAAGCGCTCTCTCAGTCCGACATGCCGTTCGAGCGGATCGTCTCGATGGTCAACCCGCCTCGCAACGGCCGGCATCCGATCTTCCAGATCGCTCTCGTCTTCGACGCCCAGACTTCCGATGCCTCCGCTTCGGGGACGTCCGCGTCCGGGACATCCGGGCTCCTCGACCCTGCCGACCTCGAGGATCTCCGCATCGAGGCGGAGGCGATCGACACCGGCGCAGCCCGTTTCGATCTCGAGCTGCGCATCCGGGACGGCCGCGCGCTGTTCACCTACGCCACCGACGTGCACTCCCGCGACCGCGTCGAGTCCCTGGCCCGGATGTTCGCCGACCTCGCCGAGACCGTGACGGCACACCCCGAGGTCCCGGTGGACGATCTCCCGCTGGCCACGTCGACGATCCACTCCCGGCAACCGGCGGATGAACCCACGATCACCCCGCGCCACCTCGCCGACATCATCACCGCCACCGCGCGCCGGCATCCGGATCAGGTGGCCGTCGAGGACGGCGACCGCCGGCTGACCTACGGCGAGATCGACGAGATCTCGACGGTCTGGGCGCACAACCTGCGAGCCCTCGAGGTCGGCAGCGACGACGTCGTCGCCGTCGCCCTCGACCGCAGCCTCGAGTCGGTGATCGCGACCTGGGCGGTCGCCAAGAGCGGCGCCGCGATCCTCCCCGTCGACACCCGTTACCCCGCTGACCGGATCGCTCACATGATCGCCGATTCCGGGGCGTCGCTGGGCATCACGACCGCGGATCGGTTCGCCGACGTGCCCCAGGACGTCCGGTGGGTGACCCCCGGCACGCTGGGCACCCCCGGGGAGAGCCGAGCCCCGGAGGAGCGAACGAGTCCCCGCCACACCGACTCGCTCGCCTACATCGTCTACACCTCCGGGTCCACCGGAAAGCCCAAGGGCGTCAGCGTGACCCACCGCGGGCTCGCAGCGTTCGCGACGACGCAGCGCGACCGCTACCGGGTGTCTGCCGGCGACCGCACACTGCACTTCGCGTCGCCGTCCTTCGACGCCGCCATGCTCGAGTTCCTGCTCGCATTCGAGGTCGGCGCGACGATGGTGATCGTCCCGCCGGCGATCTACGGCGGCGACGAACTCGTCGACTTCCTCGACCTGCACGCGGTGACCCACGCATTCATCACCCCGGCCGCGCTGGCCACCGCCGCGCCGCATCCCCTTCCCCATCTGCGCACGCTCGGTGTCGGCGGGGAGGCCTCCACGCCGGACCTGGTGGCGCGCTGGGGCTCCGACCGCAGGTACGTCAACTCCTACGGACCGACCGAGACCACGATCGTCGCCGTCATGTCGTCGCCGCTCCGGCCGGGTATGCCGATCACCATCGGGACACCGGTCACCGACTGCACCGCACTGGTCCTCGACCATCGCCTGCTCCCGGTCCCCGACCATGTCCCCGGTGAGCTGTACCTCAGCGGTCCGGGCGTCGCCCGCGGCTATCTCGATCGTCGTGGACCCACCGCCGCGCGATTCGTCGCCCGGCCCGATGGGTCCGGTGAGGTCATGTACCGCACCGGCGACATCGTCCGGCGCGACGCGGACGGCGCGCTGATCTACCACGGCCGCAGCGACAACCAGGTCAAGGTCCGCGGTTTCCGCATCGAACTCGACGAGGTCACCGCGGCGCTCACCGCCGCCGGGGGGGTCGACTTCGCCACGACCGTCGTCCGCGGCGAGGGCGCCGACGCGGTACTCGTCGGTTACGTCACCCTCACCGGACCGACCGACGCACCGGATTCCGCGGCCATCCTCGACGCCGCCCGGCAACGGCTGCCGCGCCACATGGTCCCGTCCGCGGTTGTCGTACTCGACTCGATCCCGTTGACCCGCAACGGAAAACTCGACCATCGCGCGCTGCCTGATCCCGCGACGACCGCGCAGCCGTCGACCGGCCGAGCTCCGCGTACCGTCGCCGAGTCTGCGCTGACGCGGATCCTCGCCGACGTTCTCGACCTCCGCCCCGACGACGTCGGCGCCACCGACGACTTCTTCCTCCTCGGCGGCACGTCGCTGCAGGCGACCACGCTCGTCAGCCGGATCAACCGGGTCCACGTCGGCGAACGACTCCTGGTCCGCAATGTCTTCGACCACCCGACGCCCGAATCGCTTGCGCCGCTCCTCACCCTTCCGGCGGGCTGGGACGTCACGGCTCTGGACGAGAACGAAGCCGACTCGGCCGAGGCGGCGTCCGAACATCCGGGCGCCGAACACATCTCGGATCGTCCCGCCCAGTTCCCACTGGCACCGATCCAGCGACGGCTCCACTCGATGGCCACGGCGAATCCGGAGTCCACCGACTACCTGATGCCGTTCGTGCTGCGCCTGCGGGGAGAACTCGATGTGCCGGCCCTCCGCGGCGCGCTCGTCGACATCGTCGCCCGGCACACCAGTCTGCGCACGGTCTTCGAACCCGGCGCGAACGGCCCGGTGGGCCGCGTTCTCGACGACCCGGATGTGGTGATCGGCGACCTCCGGGTCCAGCGGACCGACGACGTCCACGCCGAGATCGCCCGGTGCGCAACGCGCCCCGTCGATGTCAGCCGCCAGGCACCGATCACCGCGACGCTCGTCGTGGACCGTCCGGCCCCGGGTCCGGAGACCGAACACCTCCTGGTGCTCGTTCTGCATCACATCGCGGCCGACGGGGCCTCGCTGCCGATCCTGGTAGCCGACCTGGCGCGCGCCTACGACGAGCGGCGGCGTGGTCGTACCGGGAACTGGGCCCCGGCCGCCGTCGACTACCGCGACCATGCGCTCGAGAGCGACGATGTGGCTCGTCTGGCCGCAGACCTGCGCTATTGGGAGGAGACCCTCGCCGACGCCCCGGCCGAGACCACCGTCGCATCGCCGGCGATCGATCGACCGCCGTCCGCGGCCGGCGCGCGCTCGGTGAGTCTCGCGCTCCCCGCGCACACCCGGGCGGGCCTGCTCTCCTTCGCCCGCGAACAGTCGACCACGCCGTTCTCGGTTCTGCACACGGCGCTGGCGATCCTGTTGCACCGCCTCGGTATCGGCCACGATCTCGTCGTCGGCAGCCCGGTCGCCAACCGCGACGGTTCCGCCGCGGGCCGCGACTACAGCGGTGTCGTGGGTATGTTCGTCAACGTCGTGCCCCTGCGGACCCGACTCGACGCCGCCGACACGGTGGCGGGGCTCGTCCGCCGGGTTCGTGACGCCGACATCGATGCGCTCGACCATCGGGGTCTGCCCTTCGACGACATCGTCTCGTCGCTGAACCCCCCGCGCACACCCGGGCGTCATCCGCTGTTCCAGGTGGCGCTGTCGGTCCACGACTTCGCGGCCGGGACCACTTCGCAGCCAACCGGCGGCCTGCCCGAGACCACCTTCGAGATGGCTCCCGGACTGCACGCTTCGATCACCGAATTCGAATCCCCGGCCGCCAAATTCGATCTCCAGTTCACCGTCACCGGGATGCGCGACGGCGACGCCGCCCTCCAGGTCACCTACGACACTGCCCGCTACCGTCACCAGGACGCCGAACTCCTCGCCACCCGCCTGATGCGAGTCGTGCGCGGCATGCTGGGTGACCCGGGCCGGTCGGTCGGCGACATCCGGGTCACCGACCCGCTCGAGATCGTCGAGCGCACACCAGCGCTCGGCCCTCCGGCCCAGATGCCCACCACGCTCGACCGACTGTTCGCGCAGGCGGTGCAGCGGAACCCCGATGGCGTGGCCGCGATGGCGGGATCGCCGGAGGCTCCCGAGACCATCACCTACGCTGAGCTCGATTCCCGTTCGAACCGGCTGGCGCGCGTCTTGTTGGGTCGGGGCGTCGGCGCCCCGGACGCTGAACATGTGGTGGCGATGGCGGTGCAGCGTTCGATCGAGTCCCTCGTGGCGATCTGGGCCATCGTGAAGACCGGTGCGGCCTACGTGCCGATCGACCCGACCTATCCCGCCGACCGGATCGCCCACATGCTCGGCGACAGCGGCGCGCGACTCGTCGTGACCACCTCGGCCGCAAGGGAGTCGATCTCCGCGGGTATGGCCGGGGACCCGATGCCGATGCTCGTCCTCGACGACGCGGCGACGGCCACGCGCATGCAGCACTCGTCTCCGGCGCCGGTCACCGACGCGGAACGCGGGTCGACGATCCGGCCCGATCAGCTCGCGTACATCATCTACACCTCCGGTTCGACCGGTCGCCCGAAGGGTGTACTGGTACCTCACTCCGGACTGCGCCCGGTACACGACGAACTGGCTCATCGCCTGGCACCGGCGCCGGAGTCGCGGGTATCGCACTTCGCCTCGCCGAGTTTCGACGCCTCGGTCCTGGAAATGCTGCTCGCACTGGCCGGTTCGGCAACCCTGGTCATCGTGGGATCGCAGGTGTACGGCGGCGATGCGCTCAGCTCGGTCATCGACTCCGCGCAGGTCACCCATGCGTTCATCACTCCGGCAGCCGTCGCGAGCATGTCGCCGTCCGCGGTGCCCTCGCTACGAGCACTGGCCGTGGGTGGCGAGGACTACGGCGCGGATCTGGTGCGGCGGTGGGCACCCGGACGCACCCTGATCAACGTGTACGGCCCCACCGAGACCACGATCATCATCACCGGTAGTGAATCCCTCACGCCCGAGCGGCAATTGACGATCGGCACACCGAACAACGGGGTGGGTGCGCTCGTTCTGGACGAGCGCCTGCACCCGGTCCCGGCCGGCGTCGTGGGCGAGCTCTATCTCATGGGGCCGCAGATCACCCGCGGATACCACCGACGGCCGGGCCTCACCTCGACCCGGTTCCTGCCGGTGCCGATGGTCAGCGGTCCGCGGTTCGCCGGTCGTCGCATGTACCGCACCGGCGATCTGGTCCGGTGGACCGAGGACGGCCGTCTGGTCTACGCGGGCCGCGGCGACACCCAGGTCCAGGTGCGCGGCTTCCGGATCGAACTCGGCGAGATCGACGACGCCCTCACAACCGAACCGGATGTCGATTTCGCGGCGACCCTCGTCGACGGTGCCGGCGCGACGGCCACGCTCCGCAGCTACGTCACCGCGGCCGACGGAGCCACCCCGGAACCCGCGGACCTACGACGCCGGGTGAGCCGCAGGCTTCCACGGCACATGGTGCCGACCTCGGTGACCCTGCTCGACGCCATCCCGCTGACCCCCACCGGCAAGCTCGATCGCAAGGCCTTGCCCGCGCCCGCCGAGGACGCGAGCAGGCGCGCACCGAGCCCGGGTGGGGAAACGACGATCGCGCAGGTCTTCGCCGAGGTCCTGGAGGTCCGTCCGGACACGATCGGCGCCGACGACGGTTTCTTCGACCTCGGCGGCAACTCGCTACTGGCCACCACCGTGACGTCGCGGCTGACCGAACTCATCGGTCGCCAGGTGTCTGCGCAGTCCCTGTTCGGCGCGCCGAGCCCCGCGGAACTCGCTGCGGCGCTGGGCATGGACGGAGAGAACCCGGACCCGTCGGAGCCGGCCGGCACGCCGGGGTTGGACATACTCCTTCCCCTTCGTCGCAGCCGCAGTACGACCGCCGAGAGTCCCGACGCACCACCGTTGTTCGTCGTCCATCCGGCGATCGGCCTCTCCTGGAGCTTCACCTCGCTCCTACCCCATCTAGCCTCCGGTCGGGCGCTGTACGGACTGCAGCATCCGGCACTGTCCGGAAAGCCGTGTCCGCGCTCGATCGGTGACCTCGCCGCCGAGTACGTCGCACAGATCCGCACCGTGTATCCGGAGGGCCCCTATCACCTGCTGGGCTGGTCACTCGGCGGTCTGATCGCGCACGAGATGGCCGTACAGCTGCGGGAGGCCGGCGATGAGGTCGCCCGGCTCGTCCTGCTCGACAGCTACGTCATCTCCGAGCGACCCGACCTCGACGTCGGGGTCTCGATCACCGCTCTGATGCGCGAATTCGGACTCGACGTCGACACCGAGCTCCCCTCCGGCACCGCCGAACTGACCGTCGACGACGCGTATCGCATCATCTCCTCGATCGGGGGCGCACTTGCCGGTCTCAGCCGGGAGACGCTGGGCACGGTCCACGAGGTCTTCCGCCACGCCTCACCACTGGCGGAAGGGTGGCGGCCACGTCTCTACGACGGCGACCTGACCTTCGTCACCGCGACCGTCGACCCCGAGCCCGGAGCGCCCGCCGTCGAGGCCTGGCATTCGAAGGTGACCGGACGGGTCGTCGACGTCGGGGTACGCAGCACGCATGCACGAATGATGCTGCCCGAGCACGTATCCGACTGGGTACACGCGATCAGTGAACCGCCGGCAACGCCGGCTACCGCCCCACGAGAGGAGAAGCGATGACCAACCCCTTCGACGACACCGACGGAACCTTCCGGGTGCTCGTCAACCACGAGAACCAGCATTCGCTGTGGCCGGACTTCGCACCCGTGCCCGACGGCTGGCGCACCGTCTTCGGCCCGTCGGGTCACGACGAATGCCTCGAGTACGTGGAGCAGAACTGGCGGGACATGAGGCCCGCCAGCCTGATCCGGACGATGGAGAGTTCACCGGACGACGAAAGCGAGGTCACCCGTGGGGCGGCACAGTATCGCTGACGACACGCCGGCCGGGAAGGACACCGGCTACGCGCTGGAACTGCGCGGACTGCACAAGACCTTCCGTACCGGACTGTTCGGCCGCGGGCCACGTGTTCACGCCCTCAACGGGCTGGACCTGACGGTCCCCACCGGAACGGTGCACGCCCTCCTCGGCCCCAACGGTGCCGGGAAGACGACCGCGGTGCGCGCCGTCGCGACCCTGATGACCCCCGACGAGGGTTCGGTGCTCGTCGACGGTGTCGACGCCATCGCCGATCCCGGCGCCGTCCGGAAGATCGTCGGGGTGTCGGGCCAGTACGCGGCCGTGGACGGAAACCTCACCGGCTTCGAGAACCTGCGCATGGTCGGTCAGTTGTACGGGCAACCACGGGCCGTTGCGTCGGAACGCGCGCGTGAACTGATCGCGGAACTGAACCTCGAGGACGCCGCGGATCGACCGATGCGGACCTACTCGGGCGGGATGCGTCGTCGACTGGACCTGGCCGGGGCACTCATCAACCGCCCGTCGCTGGTGATCCTCGACGAGCCGACGACCGGACTCGACCCTCGCGGGCGACGCCAGATGTGGGAGGTCATCGCCGAACAGGTCGGCTCCGGTGCGACGGTTCTGCTGACGACGCAGTACCTCGAGGAAGCCGACGCGCTGGCCGACGAGATCACGGTCATCGACCACGGCACGATCCGGGCCCAGGGAAGCCCGGCCGATCTGAAGGCCTCGACGGGCGGATCGATCCTCACCGTCGAACTCGCCGTCCCCCACACGGACGACCCCCACGACGAGCAGATCTCGGCCTCCCTGACCGAGATCGGTGTCGGGCGACCCGAACGTCTCGAATCGGGCGGCGAAAGTGGCGGCGCCGATGCCGAATCCGTGCGCTGGTCGGTCCCCGTCGCCGACGGGACCCGCAGTGCGGTCGCCGCGGTCCGGGCGCTGTCGTCGGCCGGGATCGAGGTCGTCGACGCGTCCGTCACGACACCGACCCTCGACGACGTCTTCCTGACGCTCACCGAACGCGCCGGCACCACCGATTCGGATACGGCTGTCGATGTCGAGATCGCGGACATATCAAGCGATTCGGACATCACGGTCGCCAAATCGGGCATTAATGGTAAGGCGGTCAACGGTTCTGGGGGGTCGATCGATCACGCTGTCATCGGAACAGGTGACACCGAGGCGGACGTACCGGACACTCTCCCCAACCGAACGGAGCGCGCTAGTGTTCACTGACACCGCGGTACTGGTCGAGCGAAACCTGCTGACCGTCAAACGCATACCCACGCTTCTCATCAGTGCGACGATCCAGCCGCTGATGTTCGTCTTCCTCTTCGCCTATGTCTTCGGCGCGACGTTCGGCGGCGGTTCGTACCGCGAGTTCCTGATGGCCGGGATCTTCACGCAGACCGTCGTGTTCAACGCCGCCTTCACCACTGTCGGCCTGGCGAACGACACCTCCGACGGAATCATCGACCGCCTCCGCTCGCTACCGATGTCGCGACTGGGCGTCATCAGCGGCCGGGTCTCCTCCGACATGCTCCTGTGCGCCGTCGGGCTGGTGGTGATGGTCGCCTGCGGACTTGCCATCGGATGGCGGGTTCAGGGCAGCGCCGCCGACGCCGCGATCGCCTTCGGCATCATCGGACTCTTCGCTGTCGCGATGGCCTGGGTCGGCGCCGTGACCGGTCTTGGAGCCCCGAATGTCGAAGCGGCACAAAGCATCGGCTTTCTCTGGATGTTCCCCCTGACGTTCCTGTCGAGTGCGTTCATCTCCGCACAGAGCCTTCCCGGCCCGCTACGCGCCATCGCGGAGTGGAACCCGGTGACCGCGGTGGCGACCGCATGCCGGCAACTCTTCGCCAACGAGGCGCCACCGAATTTCCCGGCCGCCACCGGGTGGGTGGCCGACCATGCCGTGGGGTATGCGGTGGGCTCGTCTCTGGCCATCCTCGCGGTGTGCATCCCTGTCTCCCTTGTTCTTTACCGACGCTCAGCAAATCGGTGATTGCAGATCGCCGGAGAACTCCCGCCTCTTTTGGTTACCGTGGACCAGTGACATCGGACGACGGCAGCGCGACCCCCGATGCGGACCACGGACGTGGACACGAATCTCGTTTGTTGCGCGATCTTCTCGAATCGGCCTCCACCGGGGACCGAGCCGCGTTCACGCGTCTGTACGACCTGACCAGCTCGCGCATCTACGGACTCGCGTTCCGTGTCATCCGCGACCGCGAGTACGCCGAGGAGATCGTGCAGGAGGCGTATCTGCAGTACTGGCAGAAGGCGAGCGACTACCACCCCGCACGTGGTTCGGTCATCACCTGGATGATGACCATCGCCCACCGTCGCGCCGTCGATCGCGTGCGCACCGAACAGCTCCAGCAGGAGCGGATGTCCGATTACGGCGCCGCTTCCGTCGAAACTCCGCGCAACATTCCGCTCGAGGTGGTTGTCCACGCCGACGAGGCGCGTACGCTACGAACATGTCTCGGCGAGCTCACGGACTTGCAACGGAGCTGTATCGAGATGTCCTACTTCGGCGGCCTGACCTACCCGGAGGTGGCATCACAGACCGAGACCCCCTTGCCCACCATCAAGTCCCGGATCAGAGATGGCTTGCGCCGCCTGAAAAAGTGCTTGGGGACGCAGGAGGATGTCTGAACTGACCATGACAAGAACCGACGCGGACCCCGACGACGGCATGTCCGCCTGGCTCGATGACCACATCGAGTTGTACGCCGTATCCGCCCTGACTCCCGAGGAGACCCTCCGCGCGGAACGGGAACTCGCCGCGCTTCCCGCGGCGAAGCGGTCGTCCTACGAGGCACGCATCGTCGAGATCCACACCGCCATGGCCGGATTCGCCAGCACATACGCCCTGGAGGCGCCGTCCGATCTCCGACGCCGCGTGCTGTCGCACATCTTCGACGGCACCGCGCGGTTCGGCTCGTCGCCATCGGCACAGACAACGACACCCGAGCCCGTGGATCGACACCGTCAGAGGAGCACGCAGGGGCCACGGCGGAAGACGGCCGTGCTCGCGGCGGCCGCGGTGACCGTCGCCGTGGCACTCGGCGCCGGCGTCCTGATCGGCCGTACGACGGCACCGGAACCCTCGCCGTCCGCGACGGCGGTCGGCGGGGGGCAGCAGGAGGTCCTCGAGGTCCTCGCGGCCGGTGACTCGACCGTCACCGCAGAAACCCTGGCGGACGGCCACGGGACGATCACGGTCATCGCCTCCGAGACGGTCGGCCGCGCGGTGACACTCATCCGGAACCAGCGCCGTCCGATCTCGCCGGACAGCGCGTTCCAGCTCTGGCTGGTGGGCGGAGCGGAGAACCCGGTACCCGCCGGCCTGATCCCGGGAGGTGACACCGAACCGGTCGTCGTCGACGGACTCGGCGACGCGCAGGTCCTGGCGGTGACCATCGAACCAGCGAGCGGCTCCGCGCAGCCGACGACGCCGATCCTGGTACAGGTCCCACTCTGAGCCCACGGCACCGAGCAGACGCACGCCTACACTGACGACGGGGGTACTCCGCGGGACGACTGCGGCGTTCTGCGTCGCGACACATCGTTGGGACGGATCGAGGATGACAGGCGGGGACGTGGTGTACGTGCACGGTGGTAGATGGTTCTGGTCGGCCATGCTGGCGACGATGGCGATGCTGGGTGCGCTCGTCGTGGTACCCGCGTCTGCCGCCGACGCGGCGCCGGGATCTCGAGTCGTCGACAGGTACGTCGACGATCCCCAGCAGACGACTCTGCTGGTGCACTCGGCGGCGATGAATCGCACGGTCGCGGTGACCGTACTGACCCCACGCGACCGGTCGCGTCCGGCCCCGGTGCTGTACCTGCTCAACGGTGCCGGCGGTGGCGAGGACTCGGCGACCTGGGATGCGCGGACCACCTACAAGCGGTACTTCGCCGACAAGAACGCCTATGTCGTCACGCCGATCGGCGGCGCCTTCTCCTACTACACCGACTGGCAGCGCGACGACCCGGTACTCGGCCGCAACAAGTGGCAGACGTTCCTGACCAGGGAACTCCCGCCCGTCATCGACGCCGAGTTCCCGACGACGGGCGCGAACGCCATCGCCGGAATCTCGATGGCGGGCACCTCGGTGCTCAACTTGGCCATCGCCGCACCCGGCCTCTACCGGTCCGTCGCTGCGTTCAGCGGATGTGCACGGACGAGCGATCCGGCCGGCCAGCAGTACATCCGGATGGTCGTCGAGGATCGTGGCGGCGGGAACGTGGTGAACATGTGGGGTCCGCTCAACGGTCCCGGCTGGCGTGCGAACGACCCCTATCTGAATGCCGAGAAACTGCGCGGGACCAAGGTGTACATGACCAGCGGGACCGGCGCGCCCGGTGTGCATGAGCAACTCGGGGACCCGGGCATCGACGGCAATGCCTTCGATCTGGCCAATCAGGCCATCGTGGGCGGCGGGATCGAGGTCGCGATCGACATGTGCACCCGCCAGATGGTCCAGCGGATGCGGTCCCTCGGACTGCCCGTTCAGGTGAATCTCCGGCCGACCGGCACCCACTCATGGGGCTACTGGCAGGACGACCTGTACGCGACCTGGCCCAACCTGGCGCGCGACCTGCGCTGACCCCCTTCTCCGAGGATCACCGCAGACCACGCGTGGTGATGATCACCAGCGATCGAGGCTGGTGTACCCGTCCTGGAGGGCGCGCGCGAAGAGATGTGTCTTGGTCGGGGCCGGACGGCCCACCGCGGTGTATTTGGCACGGATTCGTGCGAGGTGGGTGCTCACGGTCGACGCCGAGATGAAGAGTCGGGCTGCCGCCTCTTCTTTCGACTCGGCGGCGAGCCAGGCGAGCAGAACCTCGACCTCACGGTCGGACAGGCTCGGTCGCGGCAGCGCCGACGGTGCGCGGTCACCGGCCGTGCGGTAGTCGGAAAGCCGGGCGATTCCGTTGTGTAGCATCGTTTCCGGCGAGCCGACGCGACGCTGGTCCACGGCCCCCCGGGACTGTGCGGTTCGATAGAACTCTGAAGTGGCCGTCACTGGTCCATCCCCTAATTTCTGGCGCAATGCTCACGTCCCCCGACGCCGTACGCTCCGCGCATCATTCCCAATGATTCTGAAAGTAGTGCTGCTGCCGATGACCCGGTAGACCCAGAATTGGGGACTTCTACTGTTCTGACGTCGATCGACTGCCGATTCCCCACCGTTCCCCTTTTCTGCCTACTGATTCCGCACCTGAGTCGTCCTTTGCTAGGGCCGAAGTTCCCTATTATCAGTGACTTTCACCGACCGGGATCGGTGCCGCGACTCCGGTTCCGCTGGGGCACCGGCAGCCACCCGTCCTCCACCGCACGCTTGAACAGGTCGACCTTGGTCCGGGTCGGCCTGCCGGCGTCGGCGTACTTCTGCCGTATCCGCTTCAGGTACTCGTTCACGGTCTCCGCGGACACACCCAGAGCAGCTCCCACCCGAGCCGACGTCTCCCCCGACGCGTACAGGGCCAGAACCTTCTGCAGCTGTGGCGACAGATCGACTGCGGCCAGCTCGGGGTCGCCGTCGATGGCCGCGGCCCACTCGGTCGTGAGCACCGCCCGACCCTCGGCAGCCGCTCGGATCGCGTCGATGATGACCGATTCATCCGCCGACTTGAGCACGACGCCGAGCGCGCCTGCCCGAGCCGCCGAACGCAGCAGCGCGGTGTGTTCACCGGATGTGTACACGACCGTGGCGACACCGGCAGCGGAGAGCGCGTTGACGTTCTCCCTGGGCGTGGTCCCGTCGTCGAGGCGCAGATCGAGCAGGACGACGTCGAGGGGCATCCCCGCGAGCACACTTGTGACCGTGGATGCCGAACAGACCAGCGAGATGTCGTCGACCGGATCCAGGACCCGCTCGATCCCCCAGATCGGCGAACGGTGATCGTCGACCATCCCGACCCGGATGACGCGATCCACCGGAGCCTCGTCTGCCGTCATCGCGCGCACCACGTCATCGGCACCCGGCCCGGTGCCGCACTCCTCCGGTGTGGCGACGCGACGTTCCCCTCGGGCATCGACGGTGCCCCCTTTCGTCGGCTCACCGTGCAGCCTTCTCGCGCCTTCAGCAATTACACAGCGCTCCGGGGCCACACACTGGGCGAACCGTATACGACAAGTCGGACATCGACCGTTGGATTGCCTGGACCAGCGACAACCCGTCACGTTTTCCACCGTCGATGTCCACAGGATGGGGGACATCCGCCTTCTTCGACCTCTCCGCACCCCGGTCATGCCAGACTAGAACACGTTCTAGTGTTCGTCGATGCGGCCGACCACCCGCATCCGACCAGAAGAAGGAAGTACCGGTGACAGCACCTTCGTCCCACGACATCCTCGGCACCACGGTGACCATGCCCGTGGAGATCCGGCATGCGCGGTGTTTCGTCGCCGGCTTCACCGCCGACGCCGCAGCCGTCCAGCGTGCGATCGACAGCGAGTCCGGACGGCCCGGCACACTGCGTCCGCTGCGGATCCGTCCAGGACGTGCGATGTGCATGCTCGTCTTCGTCGACTACATCGACGGCGACCTCGGGCCGTACAACGAGTTCGGTGTCTGCTTCCTCGTCGACGACCCCTCCCGACCGCCGGCCTCACCCGTCCGAGCGCTCCGCGCTCTTGCGAAGGGCGACGCGCGGGCCCTCGTCCACCGGCTACCGGTGGACGGCGACTTCACCCTGGCCGCCGGACGTGGGATCTGGGGTTTCCCGAAGACGCTGGCCGAGTTCGACGTCGATCACGGCTCATCGGTCCGGCACGGCCGCCTCGAGGCCGACGGCGCGCTGATCGCGGACCTGCGGATCAAGCCCGGCATCAAGGTCCCGGACACGACCGCCGACACCGTCCTGCACGCCTACTCGCAACTCGACGGCATCACCAGGCTCACTCCCTGGCGGCTGACATCGGTGACCGGCACCCGCACCCGTCTCGGCGGGGCGGATCTCGAGCTCGGCGACCACCCGATCGCCGCCGAACTCCGGTCGCTCCGACTCGGGCGACGCGCGCTGATGACCAGCTCGGTGGAGAAGATCACGATGCTGTTCGAGAACCCGACACTCGTCTGAGGACACGCGTCTGGCCACATCGGCCCCCCACCCCGGGGAGAATGGTCGCCATGAGCAATCTGGAAGCCCATCCGGCCGAGGTCGAATGCCACACCGACACCGGCCGGGCGACGGGCGCCGGACACCTCCGCATGGAGGTTCTCACCGCCCGCGACGTGCCCCTCGGCGGCCCTCGCGCGATGACCGTCCACCGAACCCTCCCCCAACGCTCGAGATCACTCATCGGCGCGTGGTGCTTCGTCGACCACTACGGACCCGACGACGTGGCGAGCACCGGCGGGATGGATGTGGCGCCGCATCCGCACACCGGCCTGCAGACGGTCAGCTGGCTGTTCACCGGCGAGGTGGAGCATCGCGACACGATGGGCAACCACGCGATGGTCCGGCCCGGCGAGATCAACCTGATGACCGCGGGACACGGCATCGCGCACACCGAGGTCTCGACCCCACCGACCACCATCCTCCACGGCGTCCAGTTGTGGACCGCGCTTCCCGCCCACGCCGCCGACACCCCAAGGGATTTCGCCCATCATCGCCCGCACGACGTGGTGCTCGAAGGGGTCACGGCCAAGGTGTTCCTCGGCGAGCTGTTCGGCACCCGCTCACCGGTTCACACGTTCACCCCGCTGCTCGGTGCCCAACTCGACTTCGCCCCCGCCGCCACCGTGGACATCGACGTCGATCCCGCCTTCGAACACGGCATCCTCGTCGACGTCGGGACCATCGAGGTCGCCGACACCGGCGCCGCGCCTCTCGAACGCACCGAACTCGGCTACCTCGGGGTGGGTGCCTCACGACTGACGCTCACCAACACCTCCGACGACGCCGCGCGGATGATCCTGCTCGGTGGCACCCCGTTCGGCGAGGACATCGTGATGTGGTGGAACTTCATCGGTCGCACGCACGACGAGATCGTCGGGTTCCGCGAGGAGTGGATGGCCCACAGCGAACGGTTCGGGCAGGTGCAGGGATACGAGGGACCGATCCAGCACCTACCCGCACCCGCACTGCCGCACTCCCGGCTGCGCCCGCGGAAGAACACGCCGGGCAGCGCCTGATCAGGAGCCACCCAGCAACCTCGCGAAGTTGGCGATCCCCGCCGCTTCGATCGCCTGCTGTCGCGCGCCGGGTCCCCCGACGCGCGCGCCCGCCGGTGCGGCCTCGGTTCCCGGACGCGGAGTCGACGCACGCGGCCGGATCAGGGACGCGAGTTCGGTTGCCGCACGGTCGATCCGGTGGTTCAGCCCGGTGTCCCCGGGCCTCTCGGCGCCCGCCCAGTCCTCCGACGCCGCGTACACCCCGGTGGGCACGACGACGGTTCGGAGATACGAGAACAGCGGGCGCAGCGCGTGATCGAGCACCATGGAGTGCCGCGGGCTACCACCGGTGGCGCCGATCAGCACCGGCTTACCGGCCATCGCGTCCACGTCGACCAGGTCGAAGAACATCTTGAACAGGCCGCTGTAGGACGCGTTGAACACCGGCGACGCGACGACCAGCGCGTCGGCGGACTCGATCGCGTCGAGCGCGGCACGGGTCTCCCCGGAGGCGAAGCCGACGGCCGTCGAACGTCCGAGATCAACGGCCAGATCCCGCAGGTCGATCACCTCGACGTCGGCGGCCACCCCGCGACCGCTCAGCACGCCGGTCACCGCCGTCGCCATCCGATCGATCAGCATCCGCGTCGACGACGGCTCGGACAGCCCGGCGTTCACCGCAACGACGCGCAGGACACCCTCGCTCATGACCGCACCTCCACCTTCCCCACTTCGTCGGACTCCTGGCGACCGGCCACCAGGGACGCGTGGGTCGGCGCGTCGGGTACATCGGCGGGCCTGCCCTGAGCGAACCCCTCGCGCAGCTCGGGCAGGACCTCGCCGAGTAGATCGAGCTGTTCGAGCACGACCTTCAACGGCAGTCCCGCGTGATCGACGAGGAACAGCTGGCGCTGGTAGTCCCCGAAGCTCTCGCGGAACGACAGTGTCTTGTCGACGAACTCGGCCGGACTGCCCACCGTCAGCGGCGTCTGCGACGTGAAGTCCTCCAGCGACGGACCGTGGCCGTACACGGGTGCGTTGTCGAAGTACGGACGGAACTCACGCACCGCGTCCTGTGAGCGGGGCCGGATGAAGAACTGGCCGCCCAGGCCGACGATGGCCTGGTGGGACTTGCCGTGGCCGTAGTGTTCGAATCGCTCGCGGTAGAACGTGATGAGCCGCTGGAAGTGTTCCTTGGGCCAGAAGATGTTGTTGGCGAAGAAGCCGTCCCCGTAATACGCGGCCTGCTCGGCGATCTCCGGACTGCGGATCGACCCGTGCCACACGAACGGGGCCACCCCGTCGAGCGGACGCGGGGTCGAGGTGAACGACGTGAGCGGCGTACGGAACCGGCCCTCCCAGTCGACGACGTGCTCGGTCCACAGCCGGTGCAGCAGGTGGTAGTTCTCGATGGCGAGCGGGATACCCTGGCGGATGTCCTGCCCGAACCACGGATAGACGGGCCCGGTGTTCCCACGTCCGAGCATCAGGTCGACCCGGCCGTCGGCGAGGTGCTGGAGCATCGCGAAGTCCTCGGCGATCTTCACCGGATCGTTCGTGGTGATGAGCGTGGTCGCGGTACTGAGCTGAAGACGTCGCGTCTGCGCGGCGATGTAGGCGAGGGTCGTCGTCGGCGAGGACGAGAAGAACGGCTCGTTGTGGTGCTCACCGATCGCGAACACGTCGAGCCCGATGTCCTCGGCCTTCTTCGCGATCTCGACGATCGCCTTGATCCGTTCGTTCTCGCTGGGCGTCCTGCCCGTGGTGGGGTCCGTCGTGATGTCGCTGACGCTGAAGATTCCGAACTGCATGTCGCGCCTTCCGTTTCCTGCCGATAGCGCTGCCGTGGCAGCCTCGTCCACCATAACCGGACCGCGGTCCGATTAATTCCGATGGCCCCGCCGCCTGAACCGAGTGGTCGAGGAGTTGGGTTAGTGTGGGCTCACTACTCCGCGGTACCGATCCGCGGGGGCGTCGTGAAGGGGAATCAATGAAGATCCGGAAGTCCGTCGCCGCCATCACTCTCGCGGGAGCCGCGCTGTTCGTCGCCACCGGCTGCTCTGATTCGTCCGACACCGTCGACGAAGCGACGAGCAAGGTGTCGACCGCAGTCCAGTCGGCCGCGTCCGAGGTCTCCACCGCCGCCGGTGACGCCATCGACCAGGTCACCGGCCTGAACGAGTCCAAGGCTCAGGACATCCTGCGCAAGGCCATCGACCCCGCCACCCCGGCCGAGGAGATCGACAAGGTCGTGGACGTCTCGAACCCGGTCACCAAGACCACCGTCATCGCCTTCGCGAAGGGCGCCTCGGCTGCGGGTTACACGCCCGACAAGTTCGAGGTCAAGGACGTCGCCAAGGACGGTGACACGAAGGCGACCGCAACCGTCGCGGTGACCAGCCCCAACTCCACGGCACCGGTCGACATCCAGCTCGCCTACGTCAAGGTCGACGGAGACTGGAAGCTCAGCAGCGACGCCGTCACCCAGCTCGCGAGCATGGCTCAGGGGCAGCAGGGGAACTGACACACCGAAGCGGACGCACCTCCTCGGTAGACTTGCCCGGACGGCCCGATGCCCGGGCCGACGGGTGAGGAGGTGGGAATGCGCATCGACGATTCGACCCAGCCGTTCCCGCCGGCCGTCACCGATCGCCACGCACTGTGGCCGGCGGTCAACGATCTCGACGACAACGTCCTCCCGAGCCTGGGGGACGCATACGATCCGACGCCACCACCGGCACGAGAGTCGCCCGTGGTGGCGTCGGCGCATCCGTCCACGCGCGTCACGACAGGCACCCGTCTGCATCCGGAGGAATATGCGGCCCTCCCACCGGTCGGAGACTTCTGGGGACTACAGAACGCCGCTCTCCAGAGGCCCGCGGACAACTTCACCGCAGGAACATCCGCTCGGCCATCGGTCCGTCGGCCGGTGCCGGTCACGAGTCTTCGAGAGTCCTCGGCCGTCTCCCTGCCGCCCTACGCCCCGCCGGCCCCGCGTCGCACGGTTGCGCCCGCCGCTTCGCTCGCGCTGACCACCGGCCTGCTCGCGGTCCCGATGACGCTCGCCCTCGGACTCGGTGCCGTTCTGGGAATGATCGCTGTCGTGTCCGGCGCCGTGGCGATCAAGCAGATCAACCGTGAACCCGCCGCGCGTAAAGGGAAGGGTCGTGCGATCACCGGCATCGTGTGCGGTGCCGGAAGCGTTGCGGTCGGGGGTCCGATCCTGCTGTTCCTGGCGTTGCTCATAGGCCTCTGACCCGACACCGCCGGGCAGAGACAGCAGAAGCGCGGATCGCCGCCGGACGTACGAGAGCACAAGGACGACGAGACCCGCCCGGTGTGCGCCAGGCGGGTCTCGCCGTCGAGACGTGCGTACGCGGTCTAGCTGACGGCGCGAAGGCGGGGCCGCATCGCGGCGACCTCTCCGCGCTCGCGTCCGAGCCACGCCTGGATCTCGCCGATGACCTGCAGCCGTGCCTCTACCGGCCGGATCTCCGCCAGCGACGGCATGCAGTGCAGCAGCGCGGCGTAGAAAGCAGCGGTGTGGGACAGACCCTGCTCGGCGAGCACGATGTCATAGTCCTCGATGCGATCGGCCAACTCACCGTAGGTGAGCGCCGTATCGCCCAGCCGCACCGCAGTAAGGTGCGGCGTGATCGCACCACGATTCTGGATGTCGTGCAGCAGATCGTCCATGGTCAACTACCTTTCCCCCCGCCTAACCGGCGTGACCGCGGCGTCCCCGCCTCCCCAGACGTTGGTACGTTGCGGCCCTTCCACACAGTGTGCCCTACCTCATGGAATTTGAGGACTCTTGCTTCAGCATCTGTGGCACATTCCACAAGCAAACCTGCAAGGAAAATGTAACTTGATGTTACTGCTGTGACTCCAGTTACGGAAGTTCACTGCGAGTCCTTGCTTAACTTGTTATTCACAAGCGATCGTCCCGACATTCCGGTAGATCGATACCAGACAAAGCGGTTTAGGAGCCGGCGCCCTTGTCGGCCTCCATGGCCTCGATGAGGCTCTTGGGCCGGAGGTCGGTCCAGTTCTGTTCGACGTATTCGAGGCACGCCGCACGGCTGTCCTCACCGAACACCTTTGTCCAGCCGGCCGGGATGTCGGCGAAGGTCGGCCACAGCGAGTGCTGGTTCTCGTCGTTGACGAGCACGTAGAAGCGGCCGTCTTCGTCGTCAAATGGATTCGTCATGTGGATCCTTTCTCCATCGGCCGGATACCCGGCCAGTTGTTTCCGTGGGCGACGGCGTCGCCCGTTTCTCGTCGTTCGGTTGTTCCCGGGCCCGCGGGTCCCTCAGGACCCGCTCCCAGGCGTTGGTCGTCGTCATGACGATGATGTCATGGCGAGCTCCTCACTCGGTCGTCCTTCGACCGTCTTCGATCGAGGGGTCGACGGCGGCCAGTTGCCGGTCGAGTTCCGGGCCGATCACGGCCAGGGCCTCGGCGTTGGCCATTCCCAGATGGTGGGTGGGCACGTCGACGTTGTCGACGGACCCGCCGACGAAGGGCCGCCAGGCGGCGGCCAGCTGAGCCGGGTCGTCCTTGTCCTCGGTGGCGGTGAAGACATGCACATCGCCGTCGAAGACATCCGGGCGGTAGTCCAGCACGACCTGCGTCGACGAATCGAAGCTGTCCATGATCCGCTCCACCTGCTCCTCGGCCAGCAGTCCCATGCCTGCGATCTGCGCCCGGATGATCGCGGTGACCTCCTCGGACGTACTGGCTTGCACGTCGTCACCGAGGTCGAACAGATCTCGCCAGCCGCCCAGGACGTCGACCACGGTCGCGGCGTCGGGTTCGATCACGGCCTCCTCAGCCACCGGCCGGTCGTGGCCGACGACGACCGGCTCGTCCTCGGGTCGGGAGTCCATGATCCCCAGGTAGGCCACGGACTCCCCCAGTTCGCGCAGGTGGGTCGCCATCGCGTGCGCGATGACACCGCCGACCGACCACCCGAGCAGGTGGTACGGCCCGTGCGGCTGGATCCGCCGGACCTCCTCGACGTAGCGCCGCGCGAGTTCACGGGCGTCGGTGATGCTCGGTTCGCCGGTCACCACGTGCGGGTCCTGCAGACCGTGGATCGGGCGATCGGTGAGATACGGGGCGAGGCCGCCGTAGAACCACGCGAGACCGCCCGCGGGATGCACGCAGAACAGCGGTGCCTGTGCCCCCTCCGCACGCAGGGTGATCACGATGTCACTGCTGACCTCGTTGTCCGCGGCGATGCGCCGGGCGAGACCGCGCACCGTCGGGTCACTGAACAGCCAGGCCAGTTCGATGTCCAGACCGTGTCCCTCGCGCAGGTGGGCCGCCACCCGGGTGGCCGACAACGAGTTGCCGCCGAGGTCGAAGAAGCTGTCGGACGCACCGACCTCGCCCAGACCCAGCACGTCCGCATAGGCGTCGGCAATGGCCTGTTCGATGGCCGTCTCCGGTGCGACGAACTCGGCGGCAGTGACGTCCGGTTCCGGGAGTGCCGCGCGGTCGAGCTTGCCGACCGGGGTCAGCGGGAACTCGTCCAGGACGGTGATCGACGACGGCACCATGTGCGCGGGCAACCGTCCCACGAGATGTTCACGTACCGATTCGGTCTCGATGCGGTCTCCGACCACATAGGCGGCGAGCGACGTGGCCACCGATCCCCCGACGCCGACGACGACCGCCGACGTCACACCGGGAGCCGACCGCAGCACCGCCTCGATCTCACCGAGTTCGATCCGGAGGCCGCGCAGCTTGACCTGGTCGTCGCTGCGTCCCGAGTACTCGAGCGTCAGCTCTCCGGTCGCGGTGTACCGCCAGCGCACGACGTCGCCCGTGCGGTACATCCGGCTGCCCGTTCCGCCATGGCGGCTCGGGTGCGGACTCGCGACGAACCGCGAGGCCGTCAGCCCGGGCTTGGCGAGGTAACCGCGGGACACGGCGGGCCCGAGCACATAGAGCTCACCGGCCACTCCGACGGGCACGGGCCGCAGTGCCGCGTCGAGCACGAGCAGTTCGACACCGGGCAGGGGTCCGCCGAGACGTACCGGTTCCCCGGGCGCTGCCGGCCTGCCGACGGCAACCATGATCGTGGTCTCGGTCGGCCCGTATCCGTTCTGGATACGCGTGTGCGGGGACCACTCGTCCATCAGCGACTGCGGCACGGCCTCGCCCCCCACCGACACCGCGGCCAGACTCGGCAGGCCCGCCGGGTCGAGGGTCGCCAGCACCGAGGGCGTGAGGAACGTCGTGGCGATCTCGTGCCGGATGATGAAGTCCTGCAGTTCGGTTCCGCCGACAGCGGTTGCCGGACGGTAGACCAGCGCTCCGCCGTTGACGGTCGCGAGCAGGTATTCGAGCACCGACGCGTCGAAGCTCGGTGAGGCGAATCCCATCACCACGACACCGTCCTCGAGACCGAGCGCCTCGGACTTGCGCACCGCGAAGTTGTACAACCCCTCGTGCGAGACCGCGACGCCCTTCGGTCGCCCGGTCGAGCCCGAGGTGTAGATGACGTAGGCGACATTCTCCGGCCGGACCGGAAGCGGGAGTTCGGTGCGTTCCAGTGGTGCCGTGTCGAAACCGGCGATCTCCTCGGCGATCGACTCGTCGTCCAGCCGAGTCCAGCCGAACCCCTGCTCCGGCAGGTCACCCGCCGCGGACACCGACAGTCCCAGGCCGGCGCCGGAGTCCTCGACCATCGTCGCGACGCGCTCCGGCGGATAGTCCGGGTCGACCGGCACGTAGGCACCACCGGTCTTGGCCACCGCCCAGATCGCCACCAGCAACTCCACCGAGCGTGGGATGGCGAGGGCGACAAGGCTTTCGGTGCCCACTCCGCGCCCGATCAGCCACCGCGCGAGCTGGTTGGACCGTTCGTTGAGCGCCGCGTAGGACAGGCTGGCCCCCGACGCGTCCACGACGGCCGTGCGTCGCCGGTAGCGTGCACCGGCGGTCGCGAACATGTCGCCCAGCGTCACCGGGTCGGCCGCGGCGACCGCGCCCACCGGCACGAGCACGTCCGCCTCGCCGTCGAGGAGGATCGACGACGCGGCCACCGGCGATGCGGGGTTCGCGGTCAGAGAGTCCAGCAACTGGTTCAGCCGCGCCGCGAATCCGGCCGCGGTGGACTCGTCGAACAGATCGGTGGCGTATTGCAGAGCCCCCGACCACGGTTGGCCCGCATCGGCTTTCGCCACCGAGAACAGCAGGTCCACCTTCGCGGGCACCTCCCCGGCGTCCACACCGGTCACCGCGATGCCACCGAGGTCGGCGCTCAGATCGCGGCCCGCGAGTTCCGCGACCGCGCTCTGGTCGAACGTCAGCCACACCTGCGCCAACGGCGCGAACGACTCCGACCGCACCGGGTTGAGCCGGTCGACAAGCGTCTCGAAGGGCACGTCGGCGTGCGCGAACGCATCGAGGTCGATGGTGCGGACCTGCTCGAGAACCGCGTCGAAGGTGTCGCCCGGCGTGTGCGCGGTGCGCAGCACGAGGGTGTTCACGAACATGCCGACGAGCGGGTCGAGGACCTCGGCGCCACGACCGGCGACGGGCGTGCCGACCGCGACGTCGTCGGTGCCCGCCAGATCCGCGAGCAGGACCGACAACGCCGCGTGCACCACCATGAACGGTGTGATGCCGCGGCTTTCGGCGATCTGCGCGACGCGCGCGGTGACCTCGCCCGGGATCGTGAACGAGGTACGCGCGCCTCGCTGCGAGGCGACCACCGGCCGCGGGCGGTCGGTCGGCAACTCCAGCAGATCGGGGAGCCCGGCCAGTCGCGACGTCCAGTAGGCGAGTTGGGCACCCACCGGCGACGAGGGGTCGTCGACCTCGCCGAGGACAGCACGCTGCCACAGCGCGTAATCCGCGTACTGGACGGGCAGCGGGGCGAACGTCGGCGCCCCGCCTGCCGCACGAGCGAGGTAGGCCGTGGTCAGATCGGTCACGAGCGGACCGAGCGACTCCCCGTCCGACGCCACGTGATGCAGCACCACGACGAGGATGTACTCGTCCGCACCGATCTGGACGAGACGCGTCCGCACCGGCCAGTCGACGGAGAGGTCGAACCCGGTGGTGACGGCCCGAGCGACCTCGTCGTTCCAGCTGTTCTCGCCGGCGTCCGCGAGGAGCGGGAGGAACGCGTGGTCGAGGTGACCGGGGATCTGCTCGACCCCGGCGATCGCCTGCACCGGGACTCCCTCGATCTCGGGATACGTCGTGCGCAGGATCTCGTGTCGGGCAACCACATCCGCGATCGCGGACCCGAGCGCCTCGGGGTCGAGGTCGCCGGTCAGGCGCAGGACCGCCGGGATGTTGTAGGCCGCCAGCGACGGGTCGAAGCGGTTGATGAACCACATCCGCTGCTGCGCGAAGGACAGCGGGATTCGCTCGGGCCGCGGTCGAACCGCGACGATCGGGGCGAGCCCGCTGCCACGTCCACCGAGTAGCTCGGCGAGGAGCCGCGGCGTCGGCGCCTCGAATACATCGCGGACGGTCACGTCCGCACCGAGTGCCTCACCGATACGTGCCGCGGCGCGCATCGCCGACAGCGAATTGCCGCCGATCTCGAAGAAGTTCGTGGTCGCGCCGACGGCCTCGGTGGACACCGAAAGGAGTTCGGCGTACACGGCGGCCACCGCCGCCTCACGTGGTCCGTCGACCGGGACCACCGCCGACAGGTCGATCTCCGGCGCGGGTAGCTCCTGGCGGACGATCTTGCCCGCGGTGCTGAGGGGCATCTGTTCCAGCAGGACCCACATACCCGGCCGCATGAACTCCGGCAGAGATTGTGCGACATGGTGTTTGACGGCATCGAGGTCCACGGTCGCGGGCGCGAGGTAGCCGACGAGCTGCTGCCCCGCCGGCGTCTCGACCACCGCGGCCGCGGCGTGCACGACGTGCGGAGCCGAGGCGAGCGCGGACTCGATCTCGCCCAGCTCGATGCGCTGTCCACGCAGCTTCACCTGGAAGTCGGTGCGCCCCAGATACTCCAGGGCGCCGTCCGCGCGCCACCGCACGAGATCGCCGGTCCGGTACAGACGCGCACCCGGCTCGCCGTGCGGATCGGGGATGAAACGCTCGGCGGTGAGGACCGGGCGCGACGCGTAGCCGCGCGCGAGCTGGGCGCCGCCGAGGTAGAGCTCGCCGGTGAATCCCGGCGCGACGGGGCGGAGTCGTTCGTCGAGGACGAGGGCCTCGGTGTTGGCGACCGGAACACCGATGGAGACCTCCTGACCGACGGCCGCGGTCCGCGACACGGTCGCGTAGATGGTGGTCTCGGTCGGACCGTACTGGTTGTGCAGACCGACGCCGGGCAGCAGCGTGTGGACGGTGTCGGCCACGCTCTGCGGCAACGCCTCACCGCCGGTGTGCAACCGGAAGGACGACGAGACGCGACGCAGGTCCGCCGGATCGGCGACCTCGGTCAACACCGACAGCATCGACGGCACGAGCGTCGCCGAGGTGACCCCGAAATCGGTCAGGTAGCGCAGGACGGCCACCGGATCGCGATGCTCCCCCGGCGCCATGACGACGACCCGGCCGCCGCACAGCGACGGCCGCAGGATCTCGCCCACCGACGGGTCGAAGGTGAGCTCGAGCACCTGGAGGATCACGTCGTCGCGGCCGAATCCGTAACGGCGCAGATCGTATTCGAGGTGCGACCGCAACGCACGATGACTGACGGTGACGCCCTTCGGACGCCCGGTCGAGCCGGACGTGAAGATCGTGTACGCGGCGTTCTCCGCACGCACCGGGGCCAGACGCTCGGTCGGGACGAAGAGGTCTCCGGAGACCGGCACGGACGCGTCGACGCCGAGCACCCGCACGTCGTCACCCAGCACCTCGACACCGGCCGGTACCGCACCCGGACCGACGAGCACGACCGCCACCGCGGCGGTGTCGACGAGGTAGTCGATCCGGTCGGCCGGGGTCTGCGGATCCATCGGCACGAACTGCCCGCCCGCGGTGAGCACGGCGTGCACGGCGACGATCATCTCGATCGAACGCGGGATGCAGACACCGACGGCCACGTCCGGGCCGACGCCGAGCGCCACCAGCCGGCGGGCGAGATCGCTGACGTGCCCACCCAGTTCCCCGAAGGTGAGTTCCTTCGACACGGTCACGACGGCCGGGTCGGCGGGCGCAGCGGCGACTCGATCGAGCAGGAGATCCGCCACATGCGAACCGGGCAGAACCAGTTCCACACCGGTCGACCATTCGTCGATCCGGGCGATGTCCTCGGCCGACATCGGTTCGATGTCGCCGATCCGGGTCTGCGGTTCGGCGGCGATCGACCGCAGGATCGTCTCGAGGGTGCGGGCGAACACCGCGATCTGGTCGTCGTCGAAGGCGTCGGGCAGGTAGGTCAGCCGCACCGAGATCCCGCCCGCGCTCGGCGAGGTCGCCAGGTTCAGCGGGTAGTGGGTCGCGTCCGAAACCTCGACGTCTCGGATCACCAGTCCGACAGCCGAACTCGCGGCGCCGCTGGAGAGAGACTCGTTGTCGACGGGATAGGACTCGTGGACGGTCAGCGTGTCGAACAGCGCCGGACGGCCGACGTGGGTGAGGATCTCCGGCAGCCCGATGTGCTGATGGTCGAGGACCGCGGTCTTGTCGGACTGCAGCGCACCGAGCACTTCCGCGATCGTCGCGTCCGGGTCCACGTCGACCACCGCGGGGAGCGTGTTGATGAAGAGGCCCACCATCGACTCGACGCCGTCGAGGTCGGCGGGTCGACCCGACACCGTCTCACCGAAGCTGACGACCCGGTTCTCCGTGAGTCGCGACAACAGGACTGCCCAGGCGAGTTGCAGCACCGTCGCCATCGTCGTCCCGGAGGTACGTGCGGTGCGCTCGAGACCGGCTACCAGATCGGTGTCGAGGACCCAACGACGCTCGCGCGGAAGGTGTTCCGTGGAGTCCTGGTCCCCGTCGACGACGACCGGCGCCAGCCCGGGTGCGACCAGGGTCGGACTCTCGATCGGCTGCAGGACGCGCGCCCATGCCGCAAGCCCCTCGGCCTGATCGGTCTCGGCGATGCGCGCCAGGTAGTCGCCGAAGTCGGTGCGGGTACCGGCGTCCTGACCGGTGAACGGACTGCCCGTGGCGTACAGGGCCAGCAGGTCCGCCAGCACCAGCGGCCCCGACCAGCCGTCGAAGAGGATGTGGTGGTTGGTGATGACCACACTCGACCCACGAGCGTGTCGCACGATCACCGCGCGCAGCAGCGGCGGGTCGGACAGGTCGAACGGATCGGTGCGCTCCTGGGCCGCCACCGCTTCCACGGCGACGCGGACGTCGGCGTCCTCGACCTCCCGCAGTCGCCCCGCATCGTCGGCGATGTCGACGACTCGCCACCGCAGCGGGACGGTGGGCGGCACGACGGCCACGACCGCACCGCCGGGGACGTGGACGAAGCCGGACTTCAGGGTGGGATGGTGATCGAGCAGGGCAACGACCGAGTTGCGGAGACGATCGAGATCGACATCGCCCTCGAGGTGCAGAACCGCTTGCGTGACATAGACGTCGAGCTGGTCGTCGCCGGCGAACTGGGACTGGAAGTACAGGCCGCGCTGCAGCGGCGACAGCGACCAGATTCGGGCACCGGGGAACCGCTCGACGACGGAATCGAGGTCCGCCTGGGTGAGTTCGACACCCGGGACGTCGGCCGGGGAGGGGCCGACGTCGGTGCCCGACTCCACGAGACGTGCCACCGACTCGAGTTCGGCCGACCACCGGTCGGCGATCGCCTGCGCGTCCGCCGGCGACAGGATCGCCTCGGGGAACTGGATACTCGCCGACAGCACGCGACCCGCCGATGAACCGGTGACGCTGGCGTTGATGGTCAGCGCACTCATGGCGGCCACCCCGGCCGACACCGTGGCCGGCAGGAATGGTGCGTCGGGCGCCGGGAGGAAGGCGGTCTCCGCCGCCGTGCCCGGCCCGGCCTCGACCTGGTCACCGGCGCCCCCACCCCGGTTGCCGAGGTAGTTGAAGGCGATCGACGGGAGCGGGTGGGCATCGAGCCCGTCGCCGGCGCCGTCGACCGGGTACCGGAGCAGGCCGTAACCCACGCCCTGCCCGGGCATGCCGAGGCGTTCTTCCTTGGCGGCCTTGACCGCGTGGACGATGTCGCCCGCCGGGTCGACGGTCAGCGGTGCGATGGTCGTGAACCAGCCGACCGTGCGCGACAAGTCGGCGCGTCGCGGGTCCTCGCCGTCGAGGAGGACTTCCTCATAGCGTCCGTGACCCTCGGACAGCACCGTCACCGGCGACTCGTCGACGATGCCGGCAGCATGCTGCCAGGACCGCACCGCGCGGGCGAGCGAACCGAGCAGAACATCGGTGACGGACGCCGAAAAGGCTTCGGGCACAATCGTCGTCACGGCTTCGGTGATCGACGGGTCGACCCGGTGGACGATCGTCGTCAGGTTTCCGTAGCGGTCACGGACCGGATCGAGCGGCGCACCGAAGTCGGTGGGCACGAGCGGGGCCCGGTCCGCCCAGTGCGCGAGCTCGGCCCGTCGTGCGTCGGTCTGCGCCGCGAGCGCCTGCTGCCACGCTCGCTGCGAGGTCTCCTCGGCGCGGACCGCGATGGGTTGACCGGCGTCCAGCTGTGCGTGAACGGTCAGCAGGTCCTCGATGAGGATCGGCCAGGACACGGCGTCCACACCGAGGTGATGGATGACGAGCACGATCCGACCGGCGCCGTCGGCGCCGGTGACGATGGTGGCGGCCACCAGCCGGCCCGTTGCCGGGTCGAGGCGGCGTGCGGCATCGGCGTGCGCGGCGACGACGGCGTCGGTGAAGTCGTCCGACCCCACTCCTGCGTCGACACCGACCGCGCGCACGGCGGTCCCGGCATCGAAGGGCGCGCCGGTCTGCAGGGTCCAGCGTCCGTCGGTGCGCTGCAACCGTGCCGAGAGCATCGGATGAGCCGTCACGACCGCGGCGAGGATCTCCCCGAGATGTTCGACCGTCAGGCCCGCCGGCGCGGACAGCACCATCGACTGGTTGAAGTCCGCGAGGTCCGCAGGCGTCTGCGCCGCCTCGACGAGCCAGGAGACGATGGGCGGCAACACGACGTCGCCGACTCCCCCGCCCTGGGGTTCGTCGAGCATCGGGACACGGGCCCCGGAGGCCGACGCCACCCGAGCCATACCCCGGACGGTCTTCTCCTCGAAGATCTCTCGCGGCGACAGCGGTAGCCCGGCCGCCTTCGCGGCGGAGGCCAGCTGGATGGACATGATCGAATCGCCGCCGAGGGCGAAGAACGATTCCGTCACCGAGACGGTGTCGACGCCCAGGAGGCCGCCGACGATCGCGGCCAGCGTCTCTTCGGCGTGCGTCGCCGGGGCCACGAGGCCGTCCGCCGGCGCGATGAACTCGGGCGCCGGCAGTGCTCGGCGGTCGAGTTTGCCGCCCGGCGTGACCGGGAGTTCGTCCAGCACCATCGCATGGTGCGGGATCATGTGTCCGGCAAGACGATCCGCGGCACCGGCGAGGACGGCGTCGGCGTCGAGCCCGTCGGACTCGCCCACCAGGTACGCGACCAGGCGGGTGCGCCCGTGCTCGTCGTCGACACCGAGCACGACGACCGAACCGACTCCGGGCTGGTCCCCGAGGACGGACTCGATCTCGCCGAGTTCCACCCGCTGGCCGTTGATCTTGACCTGATGGTCGGCACGACCGGCGAATTCGATCTCGCCATCGGCGGTGATCCGGACGAGGTCGCCGGTGGCATACATCCGGCGGCCCGGCTCGGCGGCAAACGGGTCGGCCACGAACGACGTGGCGGTGAGGTCGGGCCGGCCGAGATATCCGCGTGCCAGTGAGACCGCACTGGACAGATACAGTTCGCCGACGACTCCCTGCGGTACGGGATGCAGCCGGGCGTCGAGAACGTAGGCGGCGAAACCCCGAACGGGTCGGCCGATCGTCACCGGACGACCGACCTCCGAGAGGCCCGTGGTGGCCCAGACGGTCGCCTCCGACGGACCGTAGAAGTTGTACATCGTGCGGCCGGACTCCGCATCCGCCGGCGAGTTCCAGCGCGCCACCAGTTCCGGCGGGCACGCCTCACCACCGGTGACGAGGTTGCGGATGAAGCGCCCGTGTCGCGGGTCGACGGTGGCGAGCACTGTCGGAGTGATGAGAGTGTCGGTCACCCGCTCGCGTTCGAGGACCCGACCCAGCGCCTCGCCGGCGTACTCCGACGCCGGCGCGATGACGAGCGTGTGACCGATCGCGATCGACCACATCATCTCCAGCACCGATGCGTCGAAGCTCGGTGAGGCGACGTGCAGGACACGGGTGTCCGGGGCCTGTTCGGGCGTGCCGGTGACCTCGGTCAGCGCGTCGACGAAGTTGGCGATGCCACGGTGCGTCACGCCGACCGCCTTGGGACGGCCGGTGGAGCCCGAGGTGTAGACGAGGTACGCCAGGTCGTCCAGTCCCACCGGGGCGCGCCGGTCGGCGTCGGTCAGCGGGGTCGCGGTCACCGCGGGATCATCGAGGTCGTCGAGCGACAGCCAGTCACAGGCGGACTCGCCGAGGCGATGACGCGTCCCGGAGTCCGTAAGGCCCAGTCGCACACCGGAATCGGCGACCATGTAGGCGATCCGGTCGTCCGGATAAGCGGGGTCGATCGGCACGTACGCCGCGCCCGACTTGATCACGCCGAACACGGCCACGACCGAACCGATCGATCGCTCGAGGCCCACCGCGACCACGTCGCCCGGCCCGACGCCGCGTGAGATCAGTTGCCGGGCAAGACGGTCCGTGCGAGCTTCGAAATCGGCGTAGGAGACCTCGATGCCGTCGAAGACCAGGGCCGCGCGCTGCGGATCGAGAGCTCGACGCGCCAGCAGTTCGGTGAGCGCCACCGGCTCCGAGACACCGCCGTCGGCGGCGGGCTCGAGCCCGCCGACCGAGTTCCGGCTCGGTGCGGACAGCGCGGTGGCATCGATGCCGACGATGTCGATGTCACCGACCGGCAGGGCCGGATCGGTGGCCATCGCGGCGATCACCTGACGGAAGACGTCGGTGAACCGCCGGATGGTGGCGGCGTCGAACAGCGAGGTGGCATAGAGGAAGTCGGCCCGCATCGGCGAGGACGCGGTGCGCTCGACCACCGAGACGGTGAGGTCGAACTTCGCGACCGGTTCGGCGACGCCGAGCGGTTCGGCACTGAGTCCCGACATCTCGACGCGGTCGAGGTCCTCGGGCCGTCCGCTCCCGGACACCAGGGTGTAGGCGATCTGGACCAGCGGCGGGTAGGAGGTCGAACGCTCCGGTGCGAGTTCCTCGATGAGGTCGTCGAACTGGGCGTCCGCGTGGGCGAACGCGTCGAGGTCGACGGCCCGGACGGCGCCGATGAGGTCGTTCGCCGACGACGCCGGATCGACGGCCGTCCGCAGCACGAGGGTGTTGACGAACATGCCGACGAGGTCGTGGAGCGCGGCATCGGTCCGGCCGGCGATGGGCGTGCCGATGACGACATCGGTCGTGCTCGCGAGACGCGCGACGGTCACGGCCAGCGCGGCGTGGAGAACCATGAACAGGGTGACGTCGCGTTCCCGCGCGAGTCGTTCGAGCGCTTCGGTGAGCGCGTCGTCGACGGTGACGGTCTCGACCGCCGCCGCGGTGTCGAGCACCGCGGGACGGGGCCGGTCCATCGGCAGATCCGTGACGGCCGGGAGTCCGGCGAGCACGTCGCGCCAGTGGTCGAGTTGACGCCCCATGGGCGCCCCGGGATCGTCGGCCGCGCCCAGGTACTCCTGTTGCCACAGAGCGAAATCGGCGTATTGGATCGCCGGCGCGGCCACCGCCGGACCGCCCTGCGTGCGGTGCAGATAGGAGGCGAGCAGGTCGCGGACGAAGACCGGGGTGGACTCGCCGTCGAAGGCGATGTGGTGGACCGTGATGACCAGGTCGACGGTGCCCTCGTCGCGGCGCCGCACCCGGACGCGTAGCGGAAACTCCCTCGCGACGTCGAAACCCGTTGTCGCGGAGGCGAACAGGTCTCCGTCAGTGTCGACGACCCGCCAGTCGAGGCGTTCGCGCGCGGTCTCGGGATCGGTGACGAGCTGCAGCGGACCCTGGTCGTCACTCGGATACGTGGTGCGCAGGATCTCGTGGTTGGCCACGACGTCGCCGACTGCGCCGGCCAGCGCGTCGAGATCGAGCTCGCCGGTCAACCGCAGCGCCATCGGGATGTTGTAGGCAGCCGATGAGGTGTCGAACTGGTTGATGAACCACATGCGGCTCTGAGCGGTCGACAGCGGCAACCGGTCGGGACGCGGCATGGCGGTGACGCGGGGGACGCTGCGTCCACGGCCCGCCACCAGCGCGGCCAGCTCGCGTACGGACGGCGCGTCGAACAGGTCGCCGACGGAGACATCGACATCGAGCAGATCTGCGACGCGTGCGGCGACCCGCGCCGCGGACAGCGAGTTGCCGCCGAGATCGAAGAACGACTGGGTCACGCTGACGCGATCGGTGCCGAGTACGTCGGCCACGACCGCGGCGATCGAGGTCTCGACGTCGGATTCGGGAGCGGCGAACTCCGCGACGGCGATTTCCGGTGCGGGCAGTTGCCGCCGGGCGACCTTGCCCGCGCTGTTGAGCGGCAGACGCTCGAGACTCATCCAGACCGTGGGCCGCATGTAGGCCGGCAGCGACTGTGCGGCAACGGCCTTCACCTGATCGAGATCGGCGGTCTCGGGCGAGATGTAGGCAACGAGGTGGGACTCGCCCGACACCTTGGCGACATTCGCCGCAGCGTGCAGGACACCGGGCGCCGACATGAGGACGGCCTCGACCTCACCGAGTTCGAGACGCTGGCCGCGCAGCTTCACCTGGAAGTCGGTGCGGCCAAGATACTCCAGCTGACCACGCGCGTTCCAGCGCACCAGGTCGCCGGTGCGGTACAACCGCTCACCGTTCTCGCCGAAGGGGTCGGCCACGAAACGTTCCGCGGTCAAGCCGGACCGGGACGCATATCCGCGGGCGAGCTGGACGCCGCCGAGGTAGAGCTCACCGGGCACACCCGAGGGGACGAGCTGCAACCGGGAGTCCAGGACGAAGGTGGTCGTGCTCGGGACCGGCACACCGATCGGCACCGACTGCTCCCCCGCCACCACATGATGCGCCGTCACATCCACCGCGGCCTCGGTCGGCCCATACAGGTTGTGCAACTCCACATCCGGCAACACCGACAGCAACGACTGCGCCACCGCCGCCGTCAACGCCTCACCCGAGGTGAACGTCAACCGCAACGACGACAATTCGCCCACCCGATCACCCAGCACATCGAGGAACACCGACAACATCGACGGCACGAAATGGATCACCGAGACCCGCTCCGCAGCAACCAGATCCGCCAGATACCGCGGATCACCATGCCGATCCGGCTCGGCCACCACCAGAGTCGCCCCCACCGCGAACGGCAGGAACAACTCCCACACCGACACATCGAACGTCACCGGCGTCTTCTGCACGAAGACATCCGAATCCTTGATCGAATACCAGTCCCGCATCCACTCCAGACGATTCACGATCGCCGCATGGGAGACGGTCACACCCTTCGGCCGACCCGTCGAACCCGAGGTGAACAGCGTGTACGCGGCATCCTCGGACCGCAAGGGAGCGCGGCGTTCGGCATCGCTGACCGGCGGTGTCGCCAGGTCGATGTCGGTGTCCGCATCGACGACGAGGATCTCGACGGCATCGGCGACATCCGGCATCTGACCGTCACGACCGACCAGGAGCAGATGAACCCCGGCCGTCTCCAGCATGTACCGGGTCCGGTCGGTCGGTGCGTCGAGGTCGAGGGGCACGTAGTGGCCCCCGGCGGCGACGACGGCGTGGATCGCGACGAGCAGTTCCACCGATCGCGGGATCGCGACACCCACCGCGGTGTCGGGACCGACGCCCGCGTCGATCAACCGGCGGGCGAGGACACTGACACGGGCACCGAACTCGGTGTAGGAGACGCGACGTGTCCCGAACACGATGGCGGGGACATCCGATCTCGTCGCCACGTGGACCACATCGGTCATCGCTTCGCCTCCATCTCGGTTCGTGCCTCCATCTCGGTGCATGTCTGTCTGCTTCGCCGTGCTGAGTGTCCCCCCGTGTCACGTCCGTCAATCATCGCGCCCGGGTTCCCGGTGACCGATGATGCCCGGCAGGGTGCCGGTCCCGGCCGTGGGCCCCCGTCCACCCGACGACCAGTCGAGCACCCGCTCCCGTTCGGCCGGCGTCACCAGCGGGCTCTCGCCCACCGCGTCGTCCGGTCGAGCGGTGAGCCCGTCGAGGAGCGTGACGAAGCGCTGCGCGAACAGCTCGACCGTCGGCTCGTCGAACAGGTCTGTCGCGTACACCATGCTGGCCGACCAGGACCGGTCATGTCGCATCCCCACCGCGACCGTCAGGTCCAGCTGGGCCGAGGTGACCGGCGTCTCCAGCGGCGCGACCGTCAGGCCGTTCGCCTCGAACAGCACTGCCCCACCCGGCGCCTCCGCCGGTCCGTCCGGCTGGGCGAAGGTGAGCATCACCTGGGCCAGCGGTGAGAACGCGCGCGAGCGGGTGGGATTCAGGCGGTCCACCAGCGTCTCGAACGGCACATCGGCGTGGGTGAACGCGTCGAGGTCGACGACGCGCGTGTCGTCGAGCAACTCCTCGAACGTCATACCCGGGTCGATGCTCGTACGGAGCACCAGGGTGTTGGTGAACATGCCGATCAGCCGATCGATCTCCGCCCGGCCGCGTCCCGCGATGGGAGTCGCGACCGCGATGTCGTCGGTTGCCGTCACCCGGGCCAGCAGGACCGCGAGCGCGGCATGCAACACCATGAACGGCGTGAGTCCCCGGTCGCGGGCGAGCCCGGTGATCCTGGCGGCGACCGCCTTCGGGATCTCGAAGTCGACGCGGCGGCCACGCATGGACGCGATGGTCGGGCGTGGTCGGTCCGCGGGCAGTTCCAGCACGTCCGGCAGACCGGCCAGTTGGTCGAGCCAGTAGGACAGCTGTCGGCCGACCACCGACGTCGGATCGTCGAAGGCGCCGAGTTCCCGGTGCTGCCACAGCGCGTAGTCGGCGAACTGCACCGGCAGCGGCGGCAGTTCCGGAGCCCGGCCCTCGACCCGTGCCTGGTACGCGCCGATCACGTCGCCCATCAACGGCATCATCGACTCGCCGTCGCCGACGATGTGGTGCAGCACCGCGACCAGGACCCAGGTCCGATCGTCCCGGCGCCACAAGCGGATTCGGACCGGCACCTGCGTGGTCACGTCGAACCCGGTGGTCAGCGCCTCGAACAGCTCTTCCTGCGAACCACAGTCGGCCAGGTCGGGTCGTGCCGCGGCGCTGTCGGCGTCGTGGACGACCTGCGTCGGCCGGCCGTCGACGGCCGGGAAGGTGGTGCGCAGGATCTCGTGCCGTGTGACGACGTCACCGATCGCCGCCCGCAGAGCCTCGACATCGAGATCACCGCTGAGTTCGACACCGATCGGCAGGTTGTAGGCCGCCGAAGCCGGGTCGAGACGGTTGATGAACCAGATGCGTTGCTGCGCATACGACAACGGGATCTGGTCCGGTCGTGGTGACACCGGAGTCACCGCGGCCCGCAGACCTCCGCGCCCGTCGGCGAGAGCCGCCAGTGCCCGCGGCGTGGCCGCCTCGAACACCTCGCGCACGCCGATGTCGGCGCCGAGCGCATCGCTGATGCGTGCCGCCAGTCGCGTCGCCGACAACGAGTTGCCGCCGAGTGCGAAGAAGTCGCCGGTGACCGAGACGGTCTCCACGCCCAGCAGCTCACGGAAGATAGCGACCACCTGCGCCTCGGCCGGTGTCTCCGGTGCCACGAGGTCCCCGGCATCGGATTCCGGTGCCGGCAGCGCACGCTTGTCGAGCTTGCCGGTCGGCGTCAGCGGCAGTGCTTCGAGCACCGTGATGGTCGCCGGGATCATGTACGACGGCAGGCGTTCCGCAAGTCGGTCCCGCACCTCGGCGATGTCGATCTCGGCGACCGGCACACCTGGGGCAGGGACGACATAGGCGGCCAAGGCGGTCGCCACCGATCCGCCGATCCCGAGTACGACCGCGGTGTCGATGCGGGGGTGGTCGGCAAGCGCGTTCTCGATCTCACCGAGTTCGATGCGCAGACCGCGCATCTTGACCTGGTCGTCGGCCCGTCCCAGGTACTCGAGGACGAGTTGCCCGCCGGAGTTACGCACCCACCGCACGCGGTCACCGGTGCGGTACATGCGTTCCCCGTGCGATCCGAACGGGGAGGCGACGAAGCGTTCAGCGGTCAGGCGCGGACGTCGCAGGTAGCCCCGTGCGAGGGAGGCCCCGGTGACGTACAGCTCGCCCGCCATCCCGACGGGCACCGGCGCGAGTCCCTGATCGAGCACCGCCAGGCCGGTCCCGGCCAGCGGTCCGCCGATGTGCACGGATTCGTCCGGATCGAGGGGATCGCTGATGGCGACCGCGACCGATGCTTCGGTCGGACCGTAGGCGTTGTGGAACGTCACCTGTCCGGCCCACCGCTTCACGAGCGCCTGCGAGACCGCCTCACCACCGGAGGCGAGCATCCGCAACGCGGGCAGCTCGGCGGCCTCGACGGTCGCCAGCACGCTCGGTGTCAGGAACACGTGCGTCAGCTCGTTCTCCGCGAGGAAGGCGGTCAGATCCGGACCGCCGACCACGTCGTCGGGACGGTAGACGAGCGTCGACCCCGAGGCCGACGCCAGCAGCCACTCCAGCACCGAGGCGTCGAAGCTCGGTGACGCGTAGCCCAGGACCCGCGATCCGGGTGTCGCACCGAACTTCTCGACCTCGACGACGGCGAACGCGTGCGCGCCTCGATACGTCACCGCGACGCCCTTGGGGACGCCGGTGGAACCGGAGGTGTAGATGACGTAGGCGGTCGCGTCGAGCTGCGGGGTCCCCGGCATCTCAGCGGGCGCCAGTGCCGCACCGTCGAAGCCGTCGACCTCCGCGGCCAGCGCCCGGACCTCGATCCACTCGACCCCGGCCGTTAGCGCATCCGTGTCCGCGACGAGATCGCGACCGGCGCCGACCACGAGCTCGACCCCGGAGTCGGCGACCATGTGTGCGATCCGGTCGGCGGGCAGCGACGGATCGATCGACAGGTACGCCGCGCCGAGCTTGACGACCGCCCACTGGGCGACCAGCCGGTCGGCGGTCCGGCCGACGGCCAGGCCGACGACTGAGTCGACGCCGATACCGCGCCCGATCATCCACCGCGCCACCCGGTTCGACGCCACGTCGAGTTCGTCGAAGGTCAGCGTTGCACCGTGGGCATCGGTGACCGCGACGATGTCGCCGTGCGCGGCGACCACGTCGGCGAAGACGTCCGACAGCAGGCGCGGTGCCGGCGTGGCCGGTCCCGGGACCGGCGCCAGCTCGGCTGCCGCGGCCGTGTCTAGCAGCGGGATGGCCGAGGTCCGCAGATCGGGTTCGGCGACGGTCGTCCGCAGGATCTCCCGCAGCGCCGTCCCGAAGATCCGGATCTGCTCCTCGCCGAAGGCCGACGGGAGGTACTTCAGCTTCAGCTGGAGCCGGTCGCCGGACGGTGACGATGCGAGATTGAGCGGATAGTGCGTCGAGTCGTCGGCGTCGACCCCGACGATCTGGAGACCACCGGCGAGTGAGGCGTCCGCGGTCTCCAGCGAATCGGTGTTCACCGGGAACGACTCGAAGACGGTCAACGTGTCGAACAGGGCACCCATCCCGGCCTGCACCGCGATGTCGGCCAGACCGATGTGTTGATGATCGAGCACCGCGACCTTGTCGCCCTGCATGGCGGTCAGCACGTCACCGATCGACGCGGTCGGATCGACATCGACGACGGCGGGCACCGTGTTGATGAACAGACCCACCATGCCCTCGGCACCGTCGAGATCGGCCGGGCGTCCCGACACCGTCTCGCCGAATGCGACGACCCGGTTCCCGGTCATCCGCGAGAGCAGCACTGCCCACGCGAACTGCAGGATCGTGCTGACCGTCACGCCACGCGCACGGGCGAGGCGGTTGATGCCCGCGGTCAGCTCGGCGTCGAGCCACTCCTCGTGGTTGCGGGGCAACGACGTCGTCGTGGCCTCGTCGCCGCCGCCGACCATCGTCGGTTCGTCGAGCGGTGCGAGCACCTGTCGCCAGGCGTCGAGTCCGGCCGTCGGGTCGGCCGCGGCGAGGCGCCGCACGTGGTCGCCGAAGTCCGAGTCACCCGCGAGAGTGCCCGTGTACGTTCCCATCCCGGCGTACAGCGCGAGCAGGTCGGCGAGGACCAACGGCCCCGACCAGCCGTCGAGCAGGATGTGATGGTTCGTCACGATCAGGCTCACGGAGGTGTCGTCGTGGTCCCCGCGACGGACACAGACGAACCGGATCAGCGGCGGTTCGGTGAGATCGAACGGCGTGATGCGTTGCGCATCGGCGATCTGACGCACGAGTCCGTCCGCGACCGCACCGGCGGGATCGGTCCCCACCGAGACCTCTGTCCACGGGACCTCCACCTCCGGCGGCACGACGGCCACCGGGGCGCCGCTCGGGGTGCGGACGTAGGCACTGCGGAGCACGCGGTGGTGAGCGACCAGCTGTTCGGCCGCGGACCGTAGGCGTCCGGTGTCCACGTCGCCACCGAGATGCAGAACCGCTTGCGTGACATACACGTCCACGCCGGCATCCCCGGGTTCCCCGTCGTCGGTGTTCGTGACGGCCATGGCCGTCGCGACCTGCGACTGGAAGTACAGACCGGCCTGCAGCGGGGTGAGCGGCCACACGTCGGCCCCGGGGTACCGCACCGCGAGCGCGTCGAGCTCGTCCTGGGTGATCGTGCTGCCCGGGACGTCGGACGGCGACCGTCCGGGGTCGCCGTCCTCGGCGACCCGCCCCACGAGTGCCCGGAGTTCGTCCGCCCACAGGGCGGCCAGGTCGTTGACGTCCGCGTCTCGCAGCAGAGCACCCGGGAACGTGAAGTTCGCGGTGAGTCGACGTCCCTGCTCGTCCCGCCGGGTACCGACGTTGACGCTCAACTGGTTCAAGGCGACCATCGCCCCCGACACCGACGCCGGCAGGGCCGGCGCGTCGGGTGCGCCGGTGAACGGGACGATCTCGGCCTCCGCCTCGGACGCCCGACCGGCGCGGCCGGCTCCGAAGAAGTTGAAGCCGATCGACGGCAGCGGACGCCGCGACAACTCGGTGTCCGCGAGGTAGCGCAGCACCCCGTAGCCGAGGCCCGAATCCGGTTGGCGCAGACGCTCTTCCTTGGCCGACTTCACCGCGTGGACGACATCCGCGGACGGATCGACAGCCACCGGCGCGATGGTGGTGAACCAGCCGACGGTCCGCGAGAGATCGACGCTGTGTTCCCCACCCTCGGGATGCCCGGCGCCGGAGACGTCGATCGAGTCCGCTCGGCCGTGGCCCTCGACGAGCACCGTGACCGGCGAGACGTCGGCGATGCCACGGGCACCCTGCCACGCGCGGACCGCGCGGGCGAACGTACCGAGCAGCACATCGTTCGCGTTGCCGCGGAACGCCTCCGGGACAGAGGTCAGGACGGCCTCGGACACCTCGGCATCGAAGGTGTGGGCCACCGAGACCTCGGTCGCGAAGCGATCGCGATCGGGATCGAGGGTGACCCCGAGATCGGTGGGCCGGTGTGGTGAGCGTTCCAGCCAGTAGCCGAGTTCGGCGTGACGCCGCTCGACCTGCCCGGCCACCGCATGTGCCCAGGTCCGCTCCGAGGTCCCTTCGGCGCGTAGCGAGTACGTCTGACCGGCGGCGCGCTGCGCCCAGGCGGTCACGAGATCCTCGACGAGGATCGGCCACGACACGGCGTCCACACCGAGGTGATGGACCGCGAGAACGACCCGACCGACGCCGTCCGCATCGGTGACGATGACGGCCGCGACGAGCTCACCCGAAGCCGGGTCCAGTCGTCCGAGCGCCTCGACATGCGCCGCACGGACGTCGGCGTCGAATTCACTCGTGCCCACCCGTGCGGCCGAACGCCGGGCGGTGGTGCGCCGGGGTCCGGCCGTGCGAGCACCGGCCGTGAGCGTCCAGGAACCGTCGGCGTGCTCGAGTCGTGCGGCCAGCATCGGGTGCGCCGCGACGAGCGCTTCGAGCAGTTCGTCGAACACCTCAGGGGTCAGTCCCTCCGGGGCGTACAGCACCGCGTTCTGCGAGAAGTCGGCGAAATCCGCCGGCGCGGTGGAGTGGTCGACCATCCACGACATGACCGGCAGGAGCGGGAGGCCGCCACTCCCGGCACCGTCGAGCTCGGCGAGCGGCGGTAGACGGTGGGCCTCACCGGCGATCACGCGTGCCATCGCGCGGACGGTCCGCTGCTCGAAGATGTCGCGCGGCGTCAGCATGAATCCGGCGGCACGCACCGCGGAGGCGAGCTGGATGGACATGATCGAGTCGCCGCCGAGAGCGAAGAACGACTCGGTCACCGAGACCCGTTCGAGTCCGAGCAGTCCGGCGACGATCTGCGCCAGGGTCTCCTCGGCAGCACCCACCGGCGAGACGTGGTCGGCGTCGAGACCGGCGAAGTCCGGTGCCGGCAGCGCCCGACGGTCGAGCTTGCCGGCGCTGTTGAGGGTCACGTCGTCGACCGGCATCCACAGCGTCGGCCGCATGTACTCCGGCAGCGCCCGGGTGACCGCATCCGTCAGCACGGTCCTCTCGACGGTCGATGGCGCCACGTAGGCCACGAGATGCTGTGCGCCACCGGGTGCGTCGACCACGGTCACCGCAGTGTGCACGACGCCCGGTGTGGCCGCGATGACCGACTCGATCTCGCCGAGCTCGATTCGTTGCCCGCGCAGTTTCACCTGGAAGTCGGTGCGGCCCAGGTACTCGATCGCACTGTCGGCGTTCCAGCGCACGAGGTCGCCGGTGCGATACAGCCGCGAACCGGGTGCCCCGTACGGGTCGGCGACGAAGCGTTCCGCGGACAGACCCGGTTGCGACGCGTATCCGCGTGCGACCTGCACGCCGCCGAGGTACAACTCGCCCGGCACCCCGGTCGGGACCGGGTTGAGGCGTGCATCGAGGACGTAGGTGGTCGTGTTCCACACCGGCACACCGATGGGCACGATCGACTCGGCCTCGGTGACGTCGGCATAGGCCACCTCGACCGCGGCCTCGGTGGGTCCGAACAGGTTGACGATCTGCACGTGCGGTAGCAACTCGTGGGCACGGGCCACGACGGCCGACGGCAACGCCTCACCGGAGGCGAACAGCCAGCGCAGCGTGCGGAGACGTGAGATCTTCTCGGCCGGGACGACATCGAGGAAGACCGACATCATCGACGGTACGAAGTGCACCGACGTCGCTGCGGTCTGCTCGACGAGTTCGGCGATATAGAGCGGATCGGCGTGCCCACCCGGCGCGGCGACGACCATCGTCGCACCGGCCAGGAGCGGTCCGAACAGCTCCGGCACCGACACGTCGAAGGTGTACGGCGTCTTCTGGATGATGCGGTCGCCGTCGGACCACGGGTACTCGGCGAGTCCCCACCAGAGACGGTTGGCCACCGAACGATGAGACACCGTCACGCCCTTGGGCCGGCCCGTCGAGCCGGAGGTGAACAGCGTGTAGATCGCGTCGTCGCCACGGATCGGCCGCACCCGTTCGGCATCGGTGATCGGCCCCGTCGACGGGTCGATGTCGCGATCGGCGTCGACGGTCAGGAAACGAACGCCCTCACCGAGATCCGACAGATCGGCGGCCACCGGCCGGGCGCCGAGCAGGACGACGCCCACTCCGGCAGTCTCCACCATGTACCGGACGCGGTCGCCGGGTGCAGCGGTGTCGATGGGCACGTACTGACCGCCCGCCGCGGCGATCGCGTGGATCGCCACGACCATCTCGACGCCGCGGTCGATGCAGACCGCGACCGCCACGTCCGGGCCCACGCCCAGCCGCAGCAGCTCACGGGCGAGTTCGGCGACGCGAGCACCGAATTCACGGTAGGACAGCTCGCGCCCGGCGAACGTCAGCGCGACCGAATCCGCGGACGCCGCCACCTGTGCGGCGACCGCGTCGGCCACCGACAGACCGGAGACGACGACCTCGGCACCCGACGCCTGCGCCAGGACACGACCGCGCTCGGCCGAATCCAGCAGCGCCGCATCGGCGACGGGCATCGCGACGGCCGCCGTGAGCTCGTCGAGCAGGGTGACGAACCGCTGCGCGAACGCGGCGATCGTGCCCTCGTCGAACAGGTCGCGGGCGAACACGAGTTCCAGCGGCCAGTCCGAGTCATCCTCGGGGACGGTCACTCCCACGGTCAGGTCGAGCTTGGCGGGCGGATCGGACGGCGCCATCGGCTCGATCACGAGACCGGCGATCGACGCAGGCGCGGTGTCGGCACCCATCTCGGGCAGTGCTGTCTGGCCGAAGGTCAGCATGACCTGCGCCAGTGGGGCGAATGCCTCGGACCGCACCGGGTTGAGGCGCTCGACCAGCATCTCGAAGGCGACGTCGGCGTGGGCGAAGGCCTGCAGGTCGGTCTCGCGGGCCTGCCCGAGGAGTTCGGAGAACGGCATCGCCGGGTCCACCTGCGCGCGGAGCACGAGGGTGTTGACGAACATGCCGACCAGGGGGTCGAGGACCCGCTGCCCGCGACCGGCCACCGGGGTGGCGATCGCGATGTCCTCACTCGCCGACAACCGCGCGAGCAGCACCGCGAGCGCGGCGTGCACGACGATGAACGGCGTCGCGTCCGACTCGCGGGCGAGATCGCGGATGCGGTCACCGATCTCGGCCGGTATCGACGTCCCCACGCGGCCGCCGCGCTGCGACGCGACAAGCGGACGCGGGCGGTCCGACGGCAGGTCGAGCACCTCGGGCAGCCCGGCGAGCTTGTCGGTCCAGTACGCGAGCTGCGCACCGACCACCGAGGACGGGTCCGAGCCGTCGCCGAGCACGTCGTGCTGCCACAGCGCGTAGTCGGCGAACTGGACCTCGAGCGGGGTGAAGTCGGGCTGCGAGCCCGAGACCCGCGCATCGTAGGCCGACATCACATCCGCGAGAAGAGGATTCATCGACTCACCGTCGGCGGCGATGTGATGGGCGACGACGGCCACGACGGCCCGGTCTGCGTCGATCCGCCACACCCGAGCGCGAATCGGCCATTCGGCAGCCACGTCGAATCCCGTCAGCACGGCGGTCTCGACCTCGGCCTGCGAGTCCACGACGGACCAGTCGAGCCGGTCCGCGATCTCGGCGACCGGGTGGATCGACTGATACGCCCTGCCCCTGTCCGACGGGAAGGTGGTCCGCAGGACCTCGTGCCGTTCGACGACGTCGATCAGCGCGAGCCGCAGGGCGTCGGTGTCGAGCGGCCCGCGGACCTGCAGCACCACCGGGATGTTGTAGGTGGGCAACGACGGGTCGAACTGGTTGATGAACCACATCCGCTGCTGCGCGAAGGACAGCGGGATGCGTTCGGGCCGTTCCGATTCGGCGACGATCGGCGGCAGTGCCGCAGCGTGGCCGGCGACCTCGGTCACCAGCGCGCGGACGGTCGGGGCCTCGAAGAGGTCACGGACCGAGGTCTCGACGCCGAGCGCCTCCCCGACGCGGGCGACGACACGCGTCGCCGACAGCGAGTTCCCGCCGAGATCGAAGAACGAGTCGACGACGCTGATCTGCTCGAGTCCGAGGACGTCGGCGAACACCGCCGCGACCGCGGCTTCCTCCGGGGTCTCCGGTTCGACGATCTCGCCGACCTCGATGACCGGTTCGGGCAGGGCTTCCTTGTCGAGCTTGCCGACGGGGGTCAGCGGCAGGCCGTCGAGGACCGCCACCGAAGCCGGGACCATGTGTGCCGGAAGGCGTTCTCCCACGAAGGCACGGAGTTCGGCGGTGTCGATCGACGCGGTGTCCCCGGTGACCGGGACCACGTAGGCGGCCAGGGCGGTCGCCACCGAACCGCCGACACCGACGACGACCGCGGAGCGGACGGCCGGGTGCTCGGCGAGGACGGATTCGATCTCGCCGAGCTCGATCCGCAGACCGCGCAGTTTCACCTGGTCGTCGCTGCGCCCCGAGTATTCGAGGACCGGGGCGCCGGTGGAGTCCTGCTTCCAGCGCACGACGTCGCCGGTGCGGTACATCCGGTCGCCGGGAGCGCCGTGCGGGTTGGCGACGAAGCGATCCGCGGTCAGACCCGGACGATCGAGGTAGCCGCGGGACAGCGCGCCGCCCGCGACGTAGAGCTCACCCGTGACACCCACGGGGACCGGACGCAACTGCGCGTCGAGCACCATGAGTCCGACGCCGGCGAGCGGGCCGCCGAGGGACACCGATTCGCCGACGGCCATCGGCGCACTGATCGTGACGCCGATCGTGGTCTCGGTGGGACCGTACAGGTTCTGGATCCGGCGGAACGGTGCCCACGCATCCTTCAGCGCCTGCGGCACGGCCTCGCCACCGGCGTACACGACGCGCAGCGCCGGCACCGCCTGCGGCTCGATCGTGGCGAGCACGGTCGGCGTCAGGAACGTGTGGGTGATCGCCTGCCGCATCATCAAGTCCTGCAGCGGCGTTCCGCCGACGGCGTCGGCGGGGCGGTAGACGAGCACGCCACCGGAGACCATGGCCAGCAGGTATTCGAGCACCGATGCATCGAAACTCGGCGAGGCGAAGCCCAGCACGCGCGAGTACTCGTCGGCGCCGGAACGACGGATCTCCTCCGCCGCGAAGTTCGCCAGACCCGAATGGGTCACCGCGACGCCCTTCGGCCGTCCGGTGGAGCCCGAGGTGTAGATGACGTAGGCGAGGTTGTTCACGTGCACCGGCGCCAGACGTTCCGCGGCCTCGATGGGCGCATCGGACAGCGCGGAGATCTCCGCGGCCACGCCCGAGTCATCCAGACGCATCCACGAGAAACGTTCGCCCGGCAGCGATCCCGATGCGCCCACGGCCAGGCCCAGCACGGCGCCGGAGTCCTCGACCATGTTCGCCACCCGGTCGGCCGGATAGTCCGGGTCGATCGGCACGTACCCGCCGCCGGTCTTGGCGACCGCCCAGATGGCGGTGAGCAGCTGTGCCGACCGGCCGATCGCCAGCGCGACCAGCTTCTCCGGTCCGATCCCCTGCCCGATCAGCCAGCGGGCCAGACGATTCGACCGCGCGTCGAGTTCGGCGTACGAGAGCATCACGTTGTCGGCGTCGACGACGGCCTGACGCATACCCCACTTCGACGCGGCCTGCGCGAAGAGGTCGCCGAGGACGACCGGTCCGGTACCCGGTCCCCCGCTGACGATCGCGTCGGAGTCGGCGATCGACACGGTCGCCCGTTGCGGCTCGGGTTGCGCGGCCGCCCGCGCGAGTTGGGCGACCGACATGCTCTCACCCAGCTTGATCCCGCCGAGCGGGGTCTCGGGTTCGGTGAGTGCCTCACCGAGAAGCGTGACGAGCTGCTGGGCGAAGCGGTTCACCGTCGGCTCGTCGAACAGGTCGGTCGCGTAGGTGATGCTGCCCGACCAGTCGGTCGAGGCCTCGGCCTGCGTGACGCCGACGAGCAGGTCGACGCGCGCCGGAACCTGCTGCAGAGCAACCGAACTGACCTGAACACCGGCAATCTCGCCGACGGTCAGGTCGGCGCCCGCGAGTTCGGGCAGAGTGGACTGGTCGAACGTCAGCCACACCTGCGTGAACGGCGCGAACGCCGCCGAACGCTGGGCACCCGCCGCATCGACGACCACCTCGAACGGGACGTCGGCGTTGGCGAAGGCGGCCAGGTCGGCGTCCTTCGCGGCGTCGAGCAGCGCGCCGAAGCCGCGGTCCGACTCGACCCGGGTGCGGAGGACGAGGGTGTTGACGAACATTCCGACCAGCGGGTCGAGCACCCGCTGCCCGCGTCCGGCGATCGGGGTCCCGATCGCGATATCGTCGCTCGCCGACAGCCGCGCGAGCAAGGCGGCCAGTGCCGCGTGCACGACCATGAACGGGGTCGTCGACGTCTCCTGTGCCAGCCGCTCGATCCGAGCACCGAGTTCGGCGTCGATGGTGAAGTCGACACGGGCACCGCGCCCGCTTGCCCGGGCCGGGCGCGGACGGTCGGTGGGCAGTTCCACGACGTCGGGCAGCCCGGCGAGCCGCTCGGTCCAGTAGGCGAGCTGACGCCCGACGACGGACTCGGGGTCGTCCGGCGTACCGAGGACCTCGTGCTGCCAGATCGCGAAATCGGCGTACTGGACCTCGAGTTCGGCGAACTCGGGATCGGCGTCGGCGGTCTCGGCGAGGTAACCCGTGACGACGTCGCTCACCAGAGGCATCATCGATTCGCCGTCGGCGGCGATGTGGTGGGCGACGACCGCGAGCACGTGCTCGTCCTCGGTGACTCGCCAGATACGGGCTCGGATGGGCCAGTCCCGGGTGACGTCGAAGCCCGCGGTGACCGCCGACTCGATCTCCTCCTGCGAGGACACCTCCTGCCAGTCCAGGCGTGCCGCGACCGCCGAGGGGCGATTGATCTTCTGGTACGGCACCCCGTCGGCGGACGGGAAGGTGGTGCGCAACGACTCGTGGCGGACCACGACGTCGATCAGTGCGGCGTGCAGCGCGTCGGTGTCCACTGAACCGGACAGGCGCAGCACCACCGGGATGTTGTACGCCGCCGACGACGTGTCGGCCTGGTTGACATACCACATGCGCTGCTGGGCGAAGGCCAGCGGAATTCGTTCGGGCCGTGGCGACACGGGCACGATCGGCGCCAGCGCGGCCTGCCGACCGCCGCCGGCAAGCGCGAGTTCGCGCACGCTCGGGGCGTCGAACAGATCACGGACCGAGACGTCGGTGCCGGTGACCTCGCCGACCCGCGCCGCGAGGCGCATCGCCGACAGCGAGTTGCCGCCGAGGTCGAAGAACGAGTCGGTGACGCTGATCCGGTCCACGCCGAGCACGTCGGCGAAGACGGCGGCAACCGCCGCCTCCGTCTCATCGGCGGGTTCGACGTACTCGCCTGCGGTGAACACCGGCTCGGGCAGCGCACGACGGTCGATCTTGCCCGCGGTGTTGAGCGCGATGTCCTCCACCGGCATCCACACGGTCGGCCGCATGTACTCCGGGAGCGATTCGGCGACAACTGCCTTCACAGCCTCGAGGTCGACGGTCTCACCGGGTGCGCCGGCGAGGTAACCCACGAGATGCTCCCCGCCACCCGGTGCAGTGGCGACGGTCGCCGCGGCATGGACCACACCCGGAGCCGAGGCGATGACCGCCTCGATCTCGCCGAGCTCGATGCGCTGGCCGCGCAGCTTGACCTGGAAGTCGGTGCGGCCGAGATATTCCAGGACACCGTCCGGGCGCCGGCGCACGAGGTCGCCGGTGCGGTACAGCCGCGATCCCGGATCGCCGTACGGATCCGCGACGAATCGTTCCGCGGTGAGGTCGGGACGGCCGGCGTAACCGCGGGCGAGTTGCACACCGCCGAGGTAGAGCTCGCCGGGCACGCCGGCAGGCACCCGTCGCAGGCGTGAATCCAGCACGACCGCGGACGAATTCCACACCGGGATGCCGATGGGGACGGTCGGATCGTCGGCGGCGACACGGTGGATGCGTTCGAAGGTGATCTCGACCGCGGCCTCGGTCGGGCCGTACAGGTTGAAGAACAGGGCGTCCGGCCACAGTTCACGCACCGGTGCGGCGACCGCCGGAGGCAGGGCCTCACCGGTGGTCGACACGATGCGGATCGTGTCGAGCGACTCGAGCTTCTCGCGGCCGACCACCTCGAGGAACACGGAGAGCATCGACGGCACGAAGTGCACCATCGTGGCGCCCGTGCGCGCGATCTCGTCCGCGACGTACCGCGGGTCGAGATGGCCTCCGTCGGCCAGGACGACCAGACGTGCACCGATCGTCAACGGCGCGAACAGCTCCGGTACCGAGCAGTCGAACGTGTACGGGGTCTTCTGCACCACCACGTCGTCGGGACCGATCGGCAGTGCGTCCAGACCCCACCACAGCCGGTTCAGCACGGCGGTGTGCGTCAGGGTCACACCCTTCGGCCGCCCGGTCGAACCGGAGGTGAACAGCGTGTAGGCGGCATCGTCACCGCGCAGCGGCGAGGTGCGGTCGGCATCGGCGACCGGTGCCGCGGCGGCGGAATCGACGTCGACCGGCTGCGCGGCGTCGACGCTCATCACCCGGACGCCGCCTTCATCGGCGGCGGAGACCGCGTTGCCGACCGCATCCGGATCGGCGACGAGCAGGACGGCGACTCCGGCGGTGTCGAACATGTAGCGCACACGGTCGGCGGGCGCCGCCAGATCGATCGGGACGTATTGACCGCCGGCGGCGACCACCGCATGGATGGCGACCATCATCTCCACCGAACGCGGGATACACAGCGCCACCGCCACATTCGGTCCGACACCGGCGTCGATGAGTTCGCGCGCCAGGGTGTTCACCCGTGCGGAGAACTCACCGAACGACACCTCGCGCTCACCGAAGACGAGAGCGGTCGCACTCGGGGTGCGCTGTGCCTGCGCCGCGACCGCCTCGCTGACGGTCTGGGCCGGCGGAAGTTCGACCTGCTCGCCCCACTCCGCGGCCTCGATGGCGGCCACGGTCTCCGGGGCGACGAACGGCGCATCGCCCACCGAAATGGCGGGGTCGGCGGTCAGCGCGTCGAGGATGCGGATGAAGCGATCCGCGAACTCCGCGACCGTCGGCTCGTCGAAGAGGTCGGTGGCGTAGATGACCGACAGACCCCACGGCTCGCCCTCCGGGCGGGACGCCATCTCGATGTAGAGATCGACCTGTGCCGCGACCGCCACCTCGTCGTACGGTGCCACCACGAGGCCCCCGGCATCGCCGAGAGCGGTTGCGGCGTTCGCCGACGGATCGAAGGAGAAGATCACCTGTGCCAGCGGCGAGAACGCCTCGGAGCGAACCGGGTTGAGTCGGTCGACCAGGGTCTCGAACGGGATGTCGGCATGTGCGAACGCGTTGAGGTCGGTGTCGCGCACCTGCGCGAGCAGGTCGCCGAACGCCACATCGCCGTCGATCCGGGAGCGCAGGACGAGCGTGTTGACGAACATGCCGACCAGCGGGTCGAGTACCGCCTGACCACGTCCGGCGATCGGGGTCCCGATCGCGATGTCGTCGGTCGCCGACAGGCGCGCGAGCAGAACCGCGAGGGCGGCGTGGACCACCATGAACGGGGTGACGTCGGCGTCGCGGGCCGTCTCGGCGATCCGCGGCCCGATGTGGGCCGGGATCTCGACCCCGACGCGGGCGCCTCGGCCGGAGGCGACCGGCGGACGCGGACGGTCGGCGGGCAGCTCCAGCACGTCCGGCAATCCGGTGAGCTGTTCGGTCCAGTAGGCCAGCTGACGACCGACCACGGACTCGGGATCGTCGGCGGAGCCCAGGACGCGGTGCTGCCAGAGCGCGTAGTCCGCGAACTGCACTGCGAGCTGCGGGTATTCGGGTTCGCGACCCTGCGCCCGCGCGCTGTAGGCGATGACCAGGTCGGAGACCAGTGGTGCCATCGACTCGCCGTCGGCACCGATGTGGTGCAGGACCACCGCCAGGACGTACTCGTTCTCCGCTGCCTGCCACAGCCGTGCCCGGATGGGCCACTCTCCGGTGACGTCGAAGCCGGCTTCGGCGGCGGTGATCAGCTCGTCCTGCGAGTCCACGACCTCCCAGTCGAGCTGCTCGTCGACCACCGATTCGGGGTGGACGAGCTGGTATGGCGCGCCGTCGATGTCGGGGAACGTGGTCCGCAGGACCTCGTGGCGACGCACCACGTCGGCGATCGCCGCACGCAGCGCTTCGACGTCGAGCTCACCCTGCAGCCGCAGGACCGCGGGCAGGTTGTGCATCGCGGAACCCGGCTCGAAGCGGTTGAGGAACCACATCCGCTGCTGGGCGAACGAGAGCGGGATGCGATCCGGCCGCGGGGACACCGCGACCACGGGTTCGAGGCCGGCTTCGCGGCCGTCGAGTGCGGCGACGAGTGCGCGCACCGAGGAGTTCTCGAAGAGATCGCGTACCGAGACCTCGACACCCAGGCCGTCGCTGACCCGAGCCGCGGCTCGCATCGCCGACAGCGAGTTGCCGCCGACGTCGAAGAACGACGCGGTCGCACCGATCTCGTCGACGCCGAGGACGTCGGCGAACATCTCGGCGACGGCTCGTTCGAGATCGCCCTCGGGGGCGACGAATTCTTCCGCGGTGAGGTCGGGACGCGGGAGGTCACGCCGGGACACCTTGCCCGCTGTGTTCAGCGGCATGGTCTCCAGCTGCATCCACACCGTCGGACGCATGAACTCCGGCAGGGACGCGGCCACGACCTCGCGTACGGGGTCGAGGTCGACCGGCGGCGCGACGTAGGCGACGAGCTGGTCATCGACGACGGTGGCCGCGGAGTGGACCACGCCGGGCGCCGAGGCGATGACCGACTCGATCTCACCGAGTTCGAGTCGCTGCCCCCGCAACTTCACCTGGAAGTCGGTACGGCCCATGTACTCGATCTCACCTGCGGTGTTCCACCGCACGAGGTCTCCCGTGCGGTACAGGCGTGAGCCGGCTTCACCGAAGGGATCGGCAACGAATCGTTCGGCGGTCAGACCTGACTGACCGGTGTACCCGCGCGCCACCTGGACCCCGCCGAGGTAGAGCTCGCCCGCGATACCGGGCGGAACCGGCCGCAACCTGCCGTCGAGCACCCACGTCGTGGTGTTGGTGCCGGGCCGGCCCATGGTGACCCGGTCCCCCACCGACACCGTCTTCGTCGTGAGGTCGACCGCCGTCTCGGTGGGGCCGTAGTGGTTGAGCAGCGTCGCCGACGGCTCCTTCCGGTGGACCTCGGCGGCGACGGCATCGGACAACGCCTCGCCACCGGTGATGATGTACCGCAGCGGAGACGGACCGGAATCACCTATGCCCGAGGCGATTTCGAGATAGACCGACAGCATCGACGGCACGAACTGCACGATCGAGACCCCGTGCCGGGTGATGAGACGCTGCAGGTAGCGGGGATCCGTGTGACCGCCGGGCTCGGCCACCACCGTCGTGGCGCCGACCATGAGGGGCCAGAACAGCTCGAACACCGAGGCGTCGAAGGTGTACGGCGCCTTGAGGAGAGCGATCTGCTCGGCGGGGTTCTCGACGAGCGAACTACGCCACTGCAGGAAGTTCACGGCCGACTCATGCGACACGGTGACGCCCTTGGGACGACCCGTGGAGCCGGAGGTGAAGATCGTGTAGGCCGCGTCGGCCGGATTGATCGGGCGCACCCGATCGGCGTCGGTCAGAGGCGGTGTGGTGCCATCGACCGTTGCCGTGCAGTCGATCTCGGTGATGTGCAGGTCGTCACCGAGCTCGCGGCCGAGTTCGGCGATCACATCCGGCACCGCATTCGCGGCGACGAGGACGATGTGGGCCCCGGCCGTCGTGAGCATGTAGGAGACGCGATCGGCGGGCGCAGCGGTGTCGATCGGCACATACTGCCCACCCGCTGCGACGATCGCGTGGATCGCGACGACCATCTCCACCGAGCGGTCGATGCACACACCGACCGCGACCTCCGGTCCGACGCCGGCGGCGACGAGTTGACGGGCCAGCACCGCGATGCGGGCACCGAGCTCTGCGTAGGTGACGGCGCGCTCGCCGACGACGAGGGCAGTCGCCTCTGGGGTCGCCGCGATCTGGTCGGCGACCAGATCGGCCAACGACGCCCTGGGCACGGGGGTGCTCGCGCCGGTGGCCCATTCGCGGACCTTGTCGAGCGCCGCCGCATTCGCCAGGGCCACGTCGGCCGACAACGTGTCGGGACGCTTCGCCATCGCCGTGAGGATGTGTGCGAGTGCGTCGGTGAACACCTCGACCTGCTCGTCGTCGAAAGCGGCAGGCAGGTAGGACAATCCGAGCTTGATCTGCTCGTCGCGACGCGAGGTCACGAAGCTCACCGGGTAGTGCGTGGCGTCGGTGGTCTCCACGTCGACCACCCGTACACCCTGTCCGGTGTCGACGTCGGTGATCGAGTCGGTGTCCACCGGATACGACTCGTGGACGGCGAGCGTGTCGAAGATGACCGGGACGTGGGCCGCCTGAGCGATCTCGGGCAGGCCGAGATGCTGGTGGTCGAGCACCGAGACCTTGTCGGCCTGAACCTGTTTGATGATCTCGAGAATCGACGCATGCGGATCGACGTCGACCGCGGCGGGCAGGGTGTTGATGAACAACCCGACCATAGACTCGACGCCCTCGAGGTCGGCGGGACGACCGGACACGGTCTCGCCGAAGGTGACCACACGGTTGCCTGTCAGGCGCGACAGCAGGATCGCCCACGCAACCTGCAGGACGGTGGCGGTGGTCACGCCGTGATCGCGCGAGATCGCGTCGATCGCCGAGCTGGCCTCGGCCCCGACGACCACGTCGCGACTCTTGGGCAACGAGTCCGCGGTGGCCTCGACCCCCGGCGCGACGAGTGTCGGGCCCTCGACCTTGGACAGCAGACGGGACCAGGCGGCGAGCCCGGCCTCCCGGTCGGCGGTCGCGATGCGGTCGAGATAGTCCCGGAAATCCTTGGGACGACCGTCTTCCGAGCGTGCCGGACCGACCTGTCCGGTGTAGGTGGCCCCGGTGGTGTACAGGGCCAGCAGATCTGCGAGCACGAGCGGACCGGACCAACCGTCGAGGAGGATGTGGTGGTTGGTGACGATGACCCGCGTGGCGTCGTCGGCGCGCACCACGACGAACCGCACCAGCGGCGGCGACGACAGGTCGAACGGCTTGATCCGCTGCTCGTCGGCGAGACGGCGGACCGTCGCCTCCACCTCGTCGACACCCGCTTCGACGACCTCCCAAGGGATCTCGACGCTCGGCGGCACCACGGCCACGACGGAACCACTCGCGGTCCGCACATAGCCGGACCGCAGGATCCGGTGATGGACGAAGAGTTGTTCGGCGGCATGCCGCAGTCCTTCGACGTCGATGTGACCGTCGAGGGTCAGGATTGCCTGTGTGACATAGACGTCCACGGCGTCGGTCGAGCGTGAACTCAGTGCCAGTTCGGACTGGAACTGCAGGCCTCGCTGAAGTGGGGTGAGCGGCCACACGTCCGCACCGGGGTGTGCCGCGGCCAGAGCGTCCAGGTCGGCCTGGCGCAGCGGCGTGCCGGGGACATCCGCCGGCGACAGGCCGACGGCGGTTCCCGCGGTCACCAGATCGGCGACGGCCTTCAGCTCGGCCGTCCACAGGGTGAGCAGGTCGGCGATGTCCTCGTCGGCGAACAGAGCGCCCGGGAAGTTCGCGCCGGCGACGAGCTTACGGCCTCCGTCGGCGTGGTGAGCGGTCGTCACGCTGATCCCGAGGGTGCTCAGCGAGGTCATCCGACCCGATGCGGATGACCCGAGGACGGGGGCGTCGGAAGCGTTCGTGAACGGGAGCGCATCGGCGTCCGATTCGCGGCCACCGCCGGCACCGAAGTAGTTGAACGAGATCGACGGCAGCGGACGCCCGGCGAGTTCGGACGAACCCGGTTCGCCCGCAACGCCGTAGCGGAGCAGACCGAAACGGATGCCGTGGTCGGGCTGGGCCAGGCGTTCTTCCTTGGCGGCCTTGACCGCGTGGATGATGTGGAGACCCGGATCGACGCGGACCGGCGCGATGGTCGTGAACCAGCCCACCGACCGGGACAGGTCGGCGCGACGCGGCATCGGCCCCTCGGCCAGCACCTCCTCGTACCGGCCGTGACCCTCCATGAGGACGGTGACGGGTGCGGTGTCGGCGATCTCGCGATGGGTCTGCCACGAGCGGACCGCCCGTGCGAAGGCACCGAGGAGCACATCGTTGACGTTGCCCCCGAACGCCTCCGGAACCGAGGTGAGGACGGCCGCCGTGACGTCGGCGTCCACCTCGCGGGAGACGAGACGCTCGGTGGACATGCGGTCGCGTGCCGGGTCGAACTCGACACCGAGATCGGTCGGACGGGTCGGCAACCGGTCGAGCCAGTGGGCGACCTCGTCGCGAGGGGACTCGGCGAGTGCGGCGAGCGCCGCGTTCCAGGACCTGGCGCTGGTCTGCTCGGTACGCAGCTCGATGGTCCGGCCCTGCGACAGCTGCGCCCACCCGGTGATCAGGTCCTCGATGAGGATCGGCCAGGACACCGCGTCGACACCGAGGTGATGGATGACGAGGAGCAGCCGTCCGACACCGTTCTGATCACGGATGAGGGCAGCACGGACCAGTCGGCCGGTCGCGGGGTCGAGGCCGGCCGAGACGGTGCGGAACGCGGCGCGGATGTCTGCATCGAACTCTTCGGTGCCGACCGTTGCCGCACTGGACATCTCGATGACGGCAGCGGCGGCCTCGAAGTCGTTGCCCGCGGTCGAGCGCCAACCGCCGGGCCCCTCCGTGAGGGTCGCGGTGAGCATCGGGTGCCGCGCAACGACGGCGGCGAGCAGTTCGGTCAGCGCCGGCAGATCCAGCTCGTCCGGCGCACGCAGCACCGAGGCCTGCACGAAGTCGGCGAAATCGGCGGTCTCCGGGGCGTGTTCGATCATCCAGTGGACGACCGGGGACACGTCGAGGTCGCCGACGCCGGCGGGCTCGGACTCCTCCAACATCGGCAGACGCTCGGACGAGTCGCCGACGGCCGCGGCCATCGCACGGATAGTGCGGTGTTCGAAGATCTCCCGCGGCGACAGGTCCAGGCCGGCCGCGCGAGCCGCGGAGGCCAGCTGGATCGACATGATCGAGTCACCGCCGAGGGCGAAGAATGACTCGGTGACCGAGACCCGGCTCACTCCGATCAGGTGCGCCACGATCGATGCGAGGATCTCCTCGGTCGAGTTCGCGGGGGCGACGTACGCCTCTTCGTGGACCCCGAAGTCGGGTTCCGGCAACGACTTCCGGTCGATCTTGCCCGCGGTGTTGAGTTCGAGCTGCTCGACCTTCACCCACACCGTCGGGCACATGTACTGCGGGAGTTCGGCAGCCACCGTGGACTTCACGAGATCGAGATCGACACTCTGCGGCGCCACGTAGCCGACGAGGTGATCGGCACCCGTAGGCGCCTTCGTCACCGTCACCGCGGTGTGGACGACACCCGGAACCGCGGCGATGACCGACTCGATCTCGCCGAGCTCGATGCGCTGACCGCGCAGTTTGACCTGGAAGTCGGTGCGGCCCAAGTACTCCAGGGTGCCGTCGGCACGCCAGCAGACGAGGTCGCCGGTGCGGTACAGGCGGGCACCGGGCGCACCGAACGGATCGGCGACGAAGCGTTCGGCGGTGAGGTCCGGCCGGGCTGCGTATCCACGCGCGAGCTGGACACCGCCGAGGTAGAGCTCACCCGGGACACCGACCGGGACCGGACGCAGACGTGCGTCGAGGACCCAGGTCGAGGTGTTGGTGACCGGCACGCCGATCGGGACCAGGGCGGGTGCCGACGACACGTCGGCCACGGCGACCTCGACGGCCGCCTCGGTGGGTCCGAACAGGTTGACGATCCGCACGTCGGGAAGCCGCTCGTGCAGACGTGCGACGACGGCCGGCGGCAACGCCTCGCCGGAGGCGAAGACCCAACGTAGCGAGGAGAACTCGGCGAACTTCTGGGCCGGGACGAGGTCGAGGAAGATCGACATCATCGACGGCACGAAGTGCACCGAGGTGGCGCGCGTGGAGCTGATCAGCTCGGCGAGGTAGTCCGGGTCGGTGTGTCCGCCGGGTCGCGCGATGATCATCGTCGCGCCGGTGAGGAGCGGGCCGAACAGCTCGGGCACCGAGACGTCGAACGTGTACGGCGTCTTCTGGACGACACGATCGCCGACGCCCCACGGGAACTCGCCGAGGCCCCACCACAGGCGGTTCATGACCGACGCATGGGACACGGTCACTCCCTTGGGGCGACCGGTGGAACCGGACGTGAACAGGGTGTACGCGGCGTGGTCCCCGCGCAGCGGCGCGCGTCGCTCGGCGTCGGTCACCGGTGACGCATCGGTCACCGGTTGGGTCGCATCCACCTCGAGGACGGTGATCCGGTCGTCGAGATCGACCACCGCCGAGGGCTTCTCGCCGCGGGCGACGAGCACGATCCGCACACCTGCGGTCTCGACCATGTAGGCGACGCGGTCGGTGGGTGCCGCGGTGTCGATCGGCACATACTGTCCACCGGCGGCCAGGACGGCGTGGATCGCGACGACCATTTCGATCGAGCGGTCGACGCTGACGCCGACCGGGACATCCGGCCCGACACCCATGTCGATCAGGGTGCGCGCGAGAGTGGCGACGCGCGAACCGAATTCGCCGTAGGTGACGCGACGTCCCGCGAAGTCCAGGGCGGTCAGGAACGGATCCGACAGCGTCCGCGAGGCGATGACGTCGGAGATGACATCGGCACGGTGGACGGTGCCGTCGTAGGTCCGGTCGGCGTAGGTGACGTCCTGGCCCACGGACCAGTCCTCGACCCGGTCACGATCGGCACCGGAGATCAGGGCGAGATCGCCGACGGCGGCATCCGAACGGTCGGCGCCGGTCAGGTCGGCGAGCACGGTGACGAACCGGTCCGCCAGCGTGCGGACCGTCGACTCCTCGAACAGGTCCAGCGCGTAGATCATCGAACCGGACCAGGGCCGGCCCGAGCCGTCGGCGGCGAGCGCGACGGCCAGGTCGAGCTGAGCCGAGACCTGTGGCGGGTCCACCGGTGTGATCGACAGTCCGGCCAGTTCGGGCAGGGACTCCCCACCGACGGCGGCAACGGGTCCGGCGCCGGGCAGACCACCGGACAGCAGCGACTGGTCGAGGGTGAGCATGACCTGCGCGAGCGGCGCGAACGCCTCGGACCGGATCGGGTCCAGTGCCTCGACGAGTGTCTCGAACGGCAGGTCGGCATTCGCGAATGCGTCGAGGTCGGTCGTGCGGACCTGCGACATCAGTTCGCCGACGGTCATCTGCGGGACGATGCGCGACCGCAGCACGAGGGTGTTGACGAACATACCGACGAGCGGGTCGAGGGCCCGTCCACCGCGGCCCGCGATCGGGGTCGCGATCGCGATGTCGTCGGACGCCGACAACCGCGCGAGCAGTACCGCGAGCGCTGCATGGACGACCATGAACGGGGTCGCCCCGTGAGTACGAGCGACCTCGGCGATGGCTTCGGCGACGTGCGCCGGAACCTCGAAGTCCAGACGGCCGCCACGCTGCGAAGCGACCGCGGGCCGCTCGTGGTCCATCGGCAGTTCCAGGACGTCCGGCAGTCCGGCGAGGCGGGTCGTCCAATGTTCGAGCTGACGTCCGACGATCGTCTCCGGATCGTCGGCCGAGCCGAGAACCTCGTGCTGCCAGATCGCGAAGTCGGCGAACTGGACGTCGAGGGGTGCGAACGCGGGCGCGCCACCCTCGACACGTGCCACGTACGCCGTGACCAGGTCGGTGACGAGCGGGTTCATCGACTCGCCGTCGGAGGCGATGTGGTGGGCCACGACGGCGAGGACGTGCTCCTGCTCGTCGACCCGCCACAGGCAGGCGCGCACCGGCCACTGCACGGACACGTCGAATCCGCGGGTGACCGCGGTCTCGAAGTTCTCCGCGGTGGTGACCACCGAGAAGTCGAGTTCGGTGTCGACCCGGTCCGCGTCGTGGATCAGCTGGTGGGGCCCCTGCTCGTCCTGCGGGAAAGTGGTTCTCAGGACCTCGTGGCGGGCGACCACGTCGCCGATCGCCGCGCGCAGGGCGTCGACGTCCAGCGCGCCGGTCATGCGCACGACGGCCGGGATGTTGTACGTCGGAACACTGGGATCGAACTGGTTGATGAACCACATCCGCTGCTGCGCGAACGACAGCGGGATGCGGTCCGGACGCGGCGAGACCGCGACGATCGGCGCGCGACCGTCGGCGTGGCCGGACACCGCCGCGATCAGCTCGCGGACGCTCGGTGCCTCGAACAGGTCACGCACCGAGATGTCCACGCCGAGCACGTCGCCGGCGCGGGCGGCCACCCGCATCGCCGACAACGAGTTGCCACCGAGATCGAAGAAGCTGTCGGTGACGCCGAAGTCGTCGACGCCGAGCACCTCGGCGAACACACCGGCCACCGTCTCCTCGACGGGATTGGTCGGCGCGACGGTCTCCCCGGTGCCGAACTCGGGCTGCGGCAGCGCCTTTCGATCGATCTTCCCGGACGCGCTGAGGACGAGGTCGGCAACGGGCATCCACACGGTCGGCCGCATGTACTCGGGCAGTTCGCGTGCGACGACGGCCTTCACCTCGTCGAGCGCGACGGTGTCCGGAGCGAGGTAGGCGACGAGATGCTGACCCGAACGAGGTGATTCGGCCACGGTTGCGGCGGCGTGCAGAACGCCCGGCGCCGACATGAGAACGGCCTCGACCTCACCGAGTTCGAGACGCTGGCCGCGCAGCTTCACCTGGAAGTCGGTGCGACCCAGATACTCCAGCTGACCACGCGCATTCCAGCGCACCAGGTCGCCGGTGCGGTACAGGCGTTCGCCGGACTCACCATACGGGTCGGCCACGAACCGGTCGGCGGTCAGGTCCGCCCGCGACGCGTATCCGCGCGCCAGCTGGACGCCCGCGAGATAGAGTTCTCCCGGAACACCGACCGGAACTCGGTGCAGACGCGAATCGAGCACCCGCACAACCGTGTTGGGGACGGGAACACCGATCGGCACCGACTGCTCCCCCGCCACCACATGATGCGCCGTCACATCCACCGCGGCCTCGGTCGGCCCATACAGGTTGTGCAACTCCACATCCGGCAACACCGACAGCAACGACTGCGCCACCGCCGCCGTCAACGCCTCACCCGAGGTGAACGTCAACCGCAACGACGACAACTCGCCCACCCGATCACCCAGCACATCGAGGAACACCGACAACATCGACGGCACGAAATGGATCACCGAGACCCGCTCCGCAACAACCAGATCCGCCAGATACCGCGGATCACCATGCCGATCCGGCTCGGCCACCACCAGAGTCGCCCCCACCGCGAACGGCAGGAACAACTCCCACACCGACACATCGAACGTCACCGGCGTCTTCTGCACGAAGACATCCGAATCGGAGATCGAATACCAGTCCCGCATCCACTCCAGACGATTCATCATCGCCCGGTGCGACACGGTCACACCCTTCGGCCGACCCGTCGAACCCGAGGTGAACAGCGTGTACGCGGCATCGTCCGGCCGGATCGCCCGACCGCGTTCGGCATCGGTGACCGGCGCGGCGGTCAGATCGATGACCTCACCGGCGTCGTAGGTGACGATCTCGACCTCGCCGAGATCCTCGACGACCGAGGGAATGCGGCCGGCGGCGACCACGACACGTCGTACACCGGCGGTGGTCAGCATGTACTCGACGCGGTCGCGCGGCGCGGCCGGATCGATCGGCACATAGTGCGCGCCCGCCGCGATCGTCGCGTGGACGGCGACGAGCAGTTCCACCGACCGCGGGAGGCACAGTCCCACGGCGTCACCGGGGCGCACCCCGGAGGCGAGCAACGTGCGTGCGAGGCCCCACACCCGTGCACCGAATTCGCCGTAGGAGACCGTGCGTTCGCCGACACGCAGCGCGGGCGCGTCGGGCGTCGCGGCGACGACGTTCGTGAGGTCGTCGTACACCGACGACGGCAGGGTCATCAGGTCGCCCTGCTCGGCAGCGGAGATGACCGCCAGCTGCTCGGCGTCGACCAGCGGGATGTCGCCGACCGGCGCGGCCGGCCTGGTGACGAGGTCGCGCAGGACGTCGACGAAACGGCGTCCGAAGTCGGCGACCGTGGACTCGTCGAACAGTTCTGTCGCGTAGATGACCGAGACGTCCCACGGATTGTCCACACCGTCCGCGGTGACCGTGAACGTGAGGTCCATCTGTGCCGCCACGGAATCGCGTTCCACCGGAGCGATCCCCAGCTCGGCGACATTCTCCACCGCAGCACCGGCCGACGCGGCCGGGTCGAAGGACAGCATCACCTGGGCGAGTGGCGAGAAGGACTCGGAACGAACGGGATTCAGCTTCTCGACGAGTGCCTCGAAGGGCACGTCCGCGTGTGCGAACGCGTCGAGGTCGGTGGTCCGCACCTCGGCGACGAGGTCGTCGAAACTCATCTTCGGGTCGATGTGCGACCGCAGGACGAGCGTGTTGACGAACATGCCGACGAGCGGATCGAGTTCGCGCTGGCCACGACCGGCGATCGGAGTCGCCACCGCGATGTCCTCGGTCGCCGAGAGGCGCGACAGGAGCACGGCGAGCGCCGCGTGCACGACCATGAACGCGGTCACCCCGCGCTCGGCGCGGAGCGCCTCGACGGCAGCGGTCACGTCGGCCGGGATCTGCAGGCCGACCTGTGCGCCGATGTGTGAGGCGACCGCGGGTCGCGGCCGGTCCGCCGGGAGGTCGATCACCTCGGGGAGACCGGCGAGCTGTCCGGTCCAGTAGCTGAGCTGCCGGCCGATGATCGACGAGGCGTCCGAGGGGTCGCCGAGGACGGCGTGCTGCCAGATCGCGTAGTCGGCGAATTGCACCGCCAGCGGCGCGAACTGAGGTTCTCCACCCGAGCGGCGGGCCTGATACGCGGTGATGACATCGGCCACCAGCGGCGCCAGCGACTCACCGTCGGCACCGATGTGGTGGATGACGATCGCCAGCACGGACTCGGTGTCGGAGATCTGCCACAGTCGCACGCGCATCGGCCACTGTGCCGTGACATCGAAGCCGGTGGCGGCGGCCGTCTCGAGGTCGGCCGCGGAGTCGACGATCGCCCAGTCGAGGCGGTCGGCGACGGAGTCCGCCGGGTGGATCAGCTGATACGCCACGCCGGCATCGTCCGGGAAGGTGGTCCGCAGGACCTCGTGCCGGATGACGACGTCGGTGAACGCGGCGCGCAGCGCCTCGATGTCGAGCGGACCGGTCAGCCGCAGGACCGCCGGGATGTTGTAGGCAACCGACTCGGGCTGGAAGCGGTTGATGAACCAGATACGACTCTGCGCGAACGACAACGGGATCCGGTCGGGACGAGGCGAGGCCGCGACGACCGGTGGCAGGCTGGCGCCACGTCCGGCGACCGCAAGCACGAGATCACGGACCGAGGGCGACTCGAACACGTCACGCACCGACACCTCGGCACCGAGCGCATCGGCGGCCCGGGAGGCCAGACGGGTGGCCGACAACGAATTGCCGCCCAGGTCGAAGAAGCTCGTGGTCACGCCGATCTCATCGAGGCCGAGGACCTCGGCGAAGACCTGTGCGACGGTCGTCTCCTCCGGAGTTGCCGGGGCCACCACCTCGTCGACGACCGCCCCCGTCTCGGGAATCGGTAACGCGTTCCGGTCGAGCTTGCCGTTCGCGGTCAACGGCAGGGCGCCGATGCCGACGATCTGGTCGGGCACCATGTACGCCGGCACCGATCGGCCGGCGATACGACGGACCTCGGCGGCGTCGACCGGCTCGCCGGCCTCGACATCGTGAACCAGGTAGCCGATGAGTTGTTCACCGCGGCCGGGGATCTCGACGACCCGTGCAGCCGCCGCACTCACCCCGGGCACCGCCAGCAGGGCAGCCTCGATCTCACCGAACTCGATGCGGTAGCCGCGCAACTGCACCTGCGCGTCGCCACGGCCGAGGTATTCGATGTCGCCGGCGACGCGGCGTGCGAGGTCGCCGGTGCGGTACATCCGCGTCCCGGCTTCACCGTAGGGAGACGCGACGAAACGGGTGGCGGAGAGACCGGCGCGCTTCAGGTAGCTCTGTGCCAACTGGCCACCGGTCACGTACATCTCGCCGACGACGCCCTCCGGCACCGGCCGGAGGCGGTCGTCGAGCACGTGGATGCCCAGCGAGGCCAGCGGACGTCCGATGAAGCTCGCGTCGTCGGCGGCCACCGATGCCGGATCCAGCGGACGGAAACTGACATGCACCGTCGTCTCGGTGATGCCGTACATGTTGACCAACTGTGTGGTCTCGGCCGGATGGTCGTCGAACCAGCGCCGGACCTGCTCGAAGCTGAGGGCCTCACCACCGAAGACGATGTAGCGCAACGACAGTGCCACCGGTCGACGCCGGCGCGCTTCGGCCAGCTGATAGAACGCCGACGGAGTCTGACTCAGGACCGTGACCTGCTCGCGCACGAGGAGTTCCAGGAACTCCTCCGGGGAACGGGCCAGGTCGCGGTCGACGAGGACCAGACGGCCACCGGTCAGCAGCGGACCCCACAGTTCCCAAACGGAGAAGTCGAACGCGTACGAGTGGAACAGCGTCCACACATCGGTCTCGTCGAACCTGAAATCACCTGCGGCGGTGTCCATCAGGGTCACCACGTCGCGATGAGTGATCTCCACGCCCTTGGGGCGCCCGGTCGAGCCGGAGGTGTAGATCACGTACGCCCGGGACTCGGGAAGCACCGAAACCGGGGCCGGGCGCCCACCGGCTCCCTCGGCCGCCAGTTCGGCCACCGAGACCACCGGCGTCGTCTCCAGCTGTGACCACAGCTCGAAGTCCACGGTGGAGTCGTCGATGATCACCGCACTCGGCGCAGCGTCGGTGACGATGAAGTGCAGGCGGTCGACCGGGTTGGTGGTGTCCAGCGGCAGATAGCCCGCACCACAACGCAACACACCGAGAATCGAGGTGACGAGATCCACCGACCGGGACGGCGCCACCGCCACCAGATCGCCCGGACGGACACCACGCGCCTGAAGAGCAGTCGCGATCTCGGCCGAACGCACGTCGAGCTCGGCGTAGTCCACGGTCGAGACCGTGTCGGTCACCGCCGGACGCCGGCCGAACGCGGCGACACTGCGGGCGAACAACTCGGCCAACGACGAATCGGTGTTGCGGGTACGCGTCTGCGGCGGGGTGAGGCCGCGCCGGTACTCCTCCTCGTCGAGAAGCGTGATCGAACCGACCTCGACCGACGGGTCGGCGACCACGGCGGACAGGATCCGGATCAGAGCCTGCGCGTAGACATCGACCTGACGGTCGGTGAAGGCGGCGGGAAGGTATTTGAGCTTCAGCTCGAACCGGTCCCCGATGACTCCGGTGACCAGGTTGAGCGGGTAGTGCGTCGAGTCGCTCGCCTGGAGGTCTTCGACGCCGATGCCGCCGGCGTCGGCGCCCTGTTTGAGCGACTGCGCGTCCACGGGATACGACTCGTGGACCGTCAGGGTGTCGAACAGCTGCCCGCGTCCCACGAGCGCGGTCAGCTCCGGTAGACCCAGATGCTGGTGGTCGAGAACCTTGACCTTGGCAGCCTGCATGGCCGACAGGACCTGCGCGGCGGTCGCGTTCGGATCGACGTCCGCCACCGCGGGCAGGGTGTTGATGAACAGACCCACCATGGTCTCGACCCCGTCGAGATCTGCCGGGCGTCCGGAGACGGTCTCACCGAAGACCACGGCACGCTGACCGGTGATCCGCGACAGCAGAACCGCCCACGCGAACTGCATGACGGTCGACACGGTCACGCCGCTCGCCCGGGTGAGGTCCTCGATGGCTGCGGTCAGCTCCGGCGAGAGCATCGTGCTGGCGTCGCGCGGCAGCTGATCGGTGGTCGCCTCGCGACCGGCGCCGACCAGTGTCGGCTCCTCGACGATCTCGAGGACCGACCGCCATGCGGCGAGGCCGGCCTCGGTGTCGGAGGCCGCGATGTGGCGCAGGTAGTCGAGGTAGTCGCCCTCGCTACCCGACTGCGCCGCAACGGTTCCGGTGTAGGTCTGGCCGGTCGCGTACAGCGCGAACAGGTCGGCGAGGATCAGCGGGCTCGACCAGCCGTCGATGAGGATGTGATGACTGGTGACCACGAGGGTCGAGGTATCGCCACGACGCACGAGCACGAACCGCATGAGCGGTCCGGACTCGAGGTCGAACGGCACGCCGCGCTCGGACTCGGCGACAGCCTCGACCCCGTCCGTGGCGGTCGAGTCGAGATCGACGATGCGCCAGGGGATGTCGACGGTCTCGGGTACCACAGCGACGACCTCGCCGCTCGGGACGCGGACGAAGCTCGACCGCAGGACGCGGTGGTGTGCGAACACCTCGCGCACGGCATCGGACAGGCGCTGCGCGTCGACCTCGCCCCTCAGGGTGAGCACGGCCTGCGCCGTGTACACGTCCACCGCACCGGCATCACGGCCCGCCGCGGCGAGCTCGGCCTGGAACTGGAGGCCGCGCTGCAGCGGCGACAACGGCCAGACATCGGCGCCCGGGAATCGGCGCGCGAGCGTGTCGAGGTCGTCCTGGGTGAGGCGGGCACCCACGACGTCGGACGGCGACAGTCCGGGGTCGCCCACGCGCGCGATCTCGGCGACCACGTCGGCGAGTTCGGCGTCCCAGAGCTGTGCCAGATCGGCTACTGCCTCGACATCGAGAACCGCACGCGGGAAGGAGAATCCGGCCACGAACTCGCGGCCCTGCGCCGACACGGTGGTGCCGGCATTGATGCTGAGGACGTTGGGCGCCACCATCGCCCCGGTCACCGTGCCGGGCAGACGGGGCGCGGCCGGATCGGGCAGGAAGGCGAGTCCCGCGACGTCACTCTCGGCGCCGACCGCGTCGGCGCCGGTCCCGGCGACGTTGCCCAGATAGTTGAACCCGATACTCGGCAACGGGCGCCGTGACAGTTCGGTGCCGGCGTAGCGCAACAGCCCGTAGCCGATGCCGTTGTCGGGCTGGCCGACCCGTTCTTCCTTGGCGGCCTTCACAGTTCGGATGGCGGTGCCGTGGACGTCGACGGCCACCGGCGCGATGGTGGTGAACCATCCCACCGTGCGGGAGAGGTCCACCGATCGGGCGCCGGGCCCGTGGAGCAACGCTTCCTCGTAGCGCCCGTGACCTTCGAGCATGATGGTCACCGGCTGATCGTCGGCGATACCCCGGGCCTTCTGCCACGCCCGGACGGCGCGCGCGAGAGCGCCGACGAGGGCGTCGTTGACGTTTCCGCGGAACGCGGTGGGAACGGTCGTGAGCAACGCCTCGGTGACCGAGGAGTCGACCGTGTGCACATAGGTCTCGGTGGTCGACATCCGGTCACGGGCGCGATCGAGTTCTCCGCCGAGATCGGTCGCCGTGCGTGGCGAGCGGGCAAGCCAGTAGCCGAGTTCGACTGTGCGGTCGGCACCCTGGGCGTCCAGCGCCGCGACGAATGCGCGCGCCGACGTCCCCTCGGGCCGCAGTTCGTAGGGGACGCCGCTGTTGCGCTGAGCCCAGGCGGTGAGCAGGTCCTCGATGATCACCCGCCACGAGACGGCGTCGACACCGAGGTGGTGGATCACGACGACGAGTCGTCGGTGTCCGTCGGGGTCGGCGACCAGAACTGCCGAGACCAGCTGTCCGCGCGTGGGATCCAGACGACGCGAGGCCTCCTCGAAGGCCTCCACGAGGACCTCCTCGAAGCCGGCTTCGCCGATGCGGACCGGACTCGTGCGCCCGGTCACCGCGGCGGCGTCGAGCGGTGCCACGCCTGTGCGCAGGGCCCACGCACCCGGTTCGTCGCCGGGTTCGACGGCTGCGCCGAGCATCGGGTGAGCCGCGACGACCTGCGCGAGGAGCTCAGCCGCGACGTCGGCGGTCAGCTCGTCCGGTGCGGTCAGGACCATCGACTGGGAGAAATCGGCGAAATCCTCGACACGATCGGTGAGCTCGAGCGCCCAGGAGACCACCGGGGGCACGACCATCGGTCCGGTCCCGCCGCCGGGCAGTTCCTCGAGCGCCGGGACCCGATCGGTCCGGCTGCCGATCGCGCGGGCAATGCCGCGAACGGTCTTGTGCTCGAAGATGTCTCGCGGCGTGACCTCGATGCCCGCCGCGCGGGCGCCCGAGGCGACCTGGATCGACATGATCGAGTCGCCACCCAGGGCGAAGAAGGAATCGGTGACGCTGATCCGCTCGAGCCCGAGAAGGCCGGCGATGATCGCGGCGAGCTGCTGTTCGGTCGGCGTCTCGGGTTCGACGTGATCGGATTCGACGTCGATGGTGGGTGCGGGCAGGGCCCGGCGATCCAGCTTGCCGACCGGGGTCAGCGGGAGCTCGTCGAGGACACCGATGCTGGCAGGCACCATGAACAACGGCAGGCGTGCCGCGAGATGGTCACGCAGCGAGCCGAGTTCGACCTCGGATGCGAGCACGACGTAGGCCGCGAGCGCCGACACCACGGACTGTCCGCTCGACGCCAGCTGACCGTCTGCCCCGACTCCGACGACGACCGCGGAGGCGACCGCGGGATGATCGGTCAGTGCGCTCTCGATCTCACCGAGTTCGATACGCAGGCCACGGAGCTTGATCTGGTCGTCGCTTCGTCCGACATAGTCCACCGACAGCGTGCCGTCGGCATCGACGACCCAGCGCACGACATCGCCGGTGCGGTACATCCGGTCGCCGGGTGTCCCGAACGGGTTCGCGACGAAACGTTCGGCGGTGAGTCCCGGGCGGTTGAGATAACCCTGCGCGAGAGCGGGTCCGCTGACGTAGAGCTCACCCGCGACACCGACGGGCACGGTGTGCAGCCGGGAATCGAGGACGAGGAGGTCGATTCCGTCGATGGGCGGCCCGATGAGGACCGGTTCATCGGACCGCATCGGCGCACCGATGGTGACGCCGATGGTGGTCTCGGTCGGACCGTAGAGGTTCTGGAACCGCATCAGCGGCGCCCACCGCTCACGAAGGGACTCCGGCACCGCCTCGCCGCCGGCGTAGACGGTGTACAGGTCCGGCAGTTCGGCCGGGTCCAGGGACGCGAGCACCGTGGGCGTCAGGAAGGTGTGCGTGATGTGCTGTTCACGCATGAACTCCTGAAGTGGCGCACCCGCCACCGCATCCCGGTGGCGGTAGATGACCGACGCGCCTGCGGTGAAGGCCAGCAGGTACTCCAGGACGAAGGCGTCGAAGCTCGGCGACGCGAAGCCGAGCACCCGTGAGGCCTCGACGATCCCCGACCGCTTGGCCGCCTCGACCCCGAAGTTGCGGAGTCCGCCGTGGGTGACCGTGACGCCCTTGGGGAGACCGGTCGACCCGGACGTGTAGATGACGTAGGCGGTGTCGGCCACGTCGATGCGCGCCCCGCGTTCGGCGTCGGCGATGGTCGTATCCGAGTGCCGGGCAACGCTTGTCACGACATCCGGGGCGTCGAGGTAGGTCCATTCGCCACCGAATGCCTCGACGTCGGCGGCGCCGGACACGGTGAGCCCGACCCCTGCGCCGGAGTCGGTCATCATGTGGGTGACGCGGTCCGCCGGGTAATCGGGGTCGATCGGCACGTAACCGGCCCCGGTCTTGGTGACGGCCCAAATGGCGACCATCAGGTCGACCGAGCGCGGGATCACCAGCGCGACAAGACTTCCGCGGCCGATGCCGCGCGCGAGCAGATACCTTGCGAGACGGTTGGATTCGGCGTCGAGTTCCCCGTAGGTGAGTGCACGGTCGAGATCACCGACCGCCAGGTTCTCCGGGACACGCGCGGCGGTCTCGGCGAACAGATGGGCGAGCGGCAGCGCCGGGGCCGCGGGGACGCGACCCACCGGGGCGAGCTGTGCGTGCTCGGCGGGGTCGAGGAGTGCGACATCACCGACGGCGACGTCCACGTCGGCGACCAGCGCATGGAGCAGCATCGCGTAACGCGCCATCATGCGTTCGACGGTGGTCGCGTCGAACAGGTCCTCGGCGTAGTTGGCGCGGCCGATCCACACTCCGCCTCGGCCACCACGGAGTCCGACCGTGAGGTCGACCTTCGCCGAGGTCTCCGGGGTGTCGACCAGTTCGACGGCGAGATCGTCGATGTCGGCCAGCAGTGCCGACGGTTCGGTGACCTCGGGATCGAAGGTGAGCAGGATCTGGGTGAGGGGCGCGAAGGCCTCCGAACGGACCGGTGCCACGGCGTCGACGACAGCCTCGAAAGGCGCATCCGCGTGTGCAAAGGCGTCGAGGTCCACGACCCGGACGGCGTCGAGCAACTCGGCGAACCGGGCGTCCGCGTCGACCGCGGTCCGCAGGACCAGCGTGTTGACGAACATGCCGACGAGCGGATCGAGCGCGGCGTCGCCGCGTCCCGCGATCGGGGTGCCGATCGCGATGTCGTCGGTGGACGACAGACGCGCGAACAGCACGGCGAGCGCCGCGTGGACGACCATGAACTCGGTGACGCCACGCTCGGCGGCCACCTTCCGCACGAGTTCGGCGGTGGCGGCTGGGATCTCGAATTCGACCTCGGCACCCCGCATCGATGCGACGTGCGGCCGGGGACGGTCGGTGGGCAGAGCCAGGACGTCGGGCAATCCGGCAAGCTGGGTACGCCAGTAGTTGAGTTGCGCCGCGACCCGGGACTCCGGATCCGACACCAGACCCAGCTCACGCCGCTGCCAGAGGGCGACGTCGGCGAACTGCACGTCGAGTTCGTCGAAGTGTGGTGCGCGACCCTGGGAACGGGCCACATAGGCGGTCACGACATCGGTCACCAGCGGACGCATCGACTCGCCGTCGCCGGCGATGTGGTGCAGGACGATCAGGACGATGTGCTCGAGGTCGTCGACGCGGTGGACGCGAACGCGAATCGGCCGTTCGACGGTGACGTCGAAACCGGTTGCGGCGGCGACGAACAGATCTGACTCGGCATCGACCGTCGCCCAGTCCAGATCGGCTGCGGCAGTGGTGGCGTCACCGATGACCTGGCGCGGTGATCCCTCGACCGACGGGAAGACCGTGCGGAGCACCTCCTGGCGTTCCACCAGATCGACCATCGCCGAGCGCAGCGCGGCCAGGTCGAGCTTGCCCCGCAACCGCAGGGCGATCGGGATGTTGTAGGCCGGCGAGCTGGTGTCGAACTGGTTGATGAACCAGATCCGTTGCTGCGCATAGGACAGCGGGATCTCGTCGGGACGAGGGCGCACCGCCGTGACCGGTGGCAGACCGGGGACCCGGCCGGCCACGCGCTGGGCGAGTTCGCGCACACTGGGCGCTTCGAACAGGTCGCGGACGCTGACCTCGACACCGAGGGCGGCACCAGCTCGGGCGGCGACGCGCATGGCGGCGAGGGAGTTGCCGCCGAGGTCGAAGAACGATTCGACCACGGAGACCTCGGGCACCCCGAGAACCTCCGCCACCACGGCGGCGATGGCACGTTCGGCGGGGGTCGCCGGCTCGACGATCTCGGCCTCACTCACCACCGGCGCGGGCAGGGACAGTCGGTCGACCTTGCCGGAGGCATTGCGCGGCAGGTCCTCGAGAACCATCCACAGGCTCGGGCGCAGGTGTGCGAGAAGACGTTCGGTGGCGTACGCGCGCACCTCGTCGGTGTCGGGAGCGGTACCGGGATGACCCACGAGGTAGGCCACGAGCGCGTCGCCTGCTCCGGTGGCCACGACCGCGGCAACGGCCTGCACCACGCCCGGCGCCGCGCCGAGCACGGCCTCGATCTCGCCGAGTTCGATTCGCTGACCGTGGATCTTGACCTGGAAGTCGCTTCGGCCGAGGTACTCGATCTCGCCGTCCGACCGCCAGCGCGCGAGGTCGCCCGTGCGGTAGAGCCGCGCGCCGGCCGGGCCGGTCGGATCGGCCACGAAGGACGCGGAGGTCAGTCCGGGCGCAGACGCGTAACCGCGCGCCGTCTGGACGCCGCCGAGGTACAGCTCGCCGGCCACACGCGGCGGGACCGGACGTAGACGGGAGTCGAGGATGCGGGCCGTGAGACCGGGCGCGGGACGGCCGATCGTGACGACGTCCACCGGTCCGGAGAACGTGCGGACCGTCGCGTCGACGGTCATCTCGGTGGGACCGTACTGATTGACGATCACCGCACGCGGTGCCGCGGCGAGAGTCTGCTGGGTCAGTGCCGGGGTCAGCGCCTCACCACCGGTGAAGACCTGGCGCACCGACTGCAGAGAGGCAGGGGCGTCGAAGGTCTCGTCGAGGAAGACGGCGAGCAGCGAGGGGACGAACTGGACGCTGGTCACCTGCTGGTCGGCGATCACGCGGGCCAGGTGCGCCGGGTCCCGGTGACCGTCCGGGGCGGCGAGAACTGCTCGCGCGCCGGCGATGAAGGGCCAGAACAACTCCCACACCGAGGCATCGAAGGTGTACGGCGTCTTGACGAGCACACGTTCCTGCGCGGGATCGCCGACGTGCGCCCCGAACCAGCCCAGCATCGCGTTCAGGCCGCGGTGGGTCACGGTGACACCCTTGGGTCGCCCGGTCGAGCCGGAGGTGAACAACGTGTAGGCCGGGCTGTCGAGGTGCGGCGCCGCGCGCCGCCGAGCGGCGGCGGGGGCCGGTTCCGACGCCGCGAGGGACACGGGGTCGACGGTGATGACGGTGACGGTGTCATCGAGATCGGCGACCACGGCGGGCGCCTCGCTCGCGACCACCATGATCTCCGCGCCCGACATCGCGAGCTGGTGACGGACGACGTCCGCCGGTGCCTCGGGATCGACGGGCACGTGGTGTCCACCGGCGAGCACGCTGCCGTGGACGGCGACGAGCATCTCGACCGAACGCGGAACACAAACGGCGACAGCCACATCGGGGCCGACACCGGCGTCGGTCAGGATGTCGGCGAAGGCGTTCACCAACGCGCCGTACTCGGCGAAGTTCAGTTCACGACCGCCGTCGTGGACGGCGACCCGGGTCGCGTTCGTCACGAACGACTCGGCCAGGGCCTCCGCGACGGTGCGGACCGGGACCTCGAGTCGCGGTCCGGTCGTCCACGATTCGAGCAGCTGCGATTCGGCGCTCGTGACGAGGTGGATGTCGCCCACGACCGCGCCCGGCCGGGCGGTCAGTTCGTCGAGGACACGCACGAACCGGTCGGCGAAACCGCGAACCGAATCCGCGTCGTAGATGTCGGTGGCGTACACCACCGAACCCGTCCAGGTGTCGCCGTTGTCGGCGATCCCGACGGTGAGATCGACCTTCGCGGCGATGTCGTGCGGCTCGACCGGGGTGACGTGCAGTCCGCCGCTCTCCCCCACCGTCAAGGTCTCCGAGGCCAATTCGGCGATCGCGGACTGATCGAAGGACAGCCAGACCTGCGCCAGCGGTGCGTACGCCTCGGTGCGTACGGGATTGACCCGTTCGACGACGGCCTCGAACGGGATGTCCGCGTTGGCGAATGCCTCGAGATCGGTCCGGCGCACCTGGTCGAGCAACTGCTCGAAGGTCTGCCGTGCGTCGGTGTCGGTCCGGAGGATCAGCGTGTTGACGAACATGCCGACCATCGGGTCGAGGATCGACTGCCCACGGCCTGCGATCGGGGTGCCGACGGTGATGTCCTCGCCGGCCGACAGTTTGCTCAGCAGCACCGCCAGCGCCGCGTGGGCGACCATGAACGGGCTCGCACCGTGGTCACGGGCGATCCGCGAGACGCGCTCCGAGACCTCCTGCGGGACGACGAATTCGATACGGGCGCCGCGCAGTGAGGCGACGGCCGGACGCGGCCGGTCGGTCGGCAGGTCGAGGACATCGGGGGCGCCGTCGAGCTGGCGTGCCCAGTACTCCAACTGGGCACCGATCATCGACGTCTCGTCGGTGGCCGAACCGAGCACGTCCTGCTGCCACAGGGCGACATCGGCCATCTGCACCGGAAGCGGCGCGAACTGCGGCGGCGCACCGGCGACGCGCGCGGTGTACGCCGTGATCAGGTCCGTGACCAGTGGTGCGAGCGATTCGCCGTCGCAGGCGATGTGGTGGGCCACCAGACCCAGGACCGCCTCGGATTCCGACAACCGTGCCAGTCCTACTCGAACCGGCAGTTCGGCGACGAGATCGAATCCGGTCAGCATCAACTCCGGCAGGTCGCCCTCGGAGACCGATCGCCAGTCGAGCATCGCCTCCGCGGCGTCGGTGTCGTGTACCAGCTGATGGGCGTCACCATCGATCTCCGGGTACGTGGTCCGCAGCACCTCGTGACGCGCCATGACGTCGAGCAGTGCGCGCCGGAGCGCCTCGGCGTCGACGTCGCCGGACAACCGGAGCACCATCGGGATGTTGTAGGCAGGCGACGCCGGATCGAACCGGTTGATGAACCACATCCGTTGCTGGGCAAGGGAAAGCGGAATTCGCGCGGGGCGGTCGGCCACTGGCTCGATCGGGGGCAGTGCCGGCATCTTGGAGCCGGCGGCCTCCGCGAGGTCGCGGATGGTCGGTGCGTCGAACAGGTCGCGCACGGTCAGGTCGACGCCCAGCGACTCGGTGGCGCGGCCCACGATCCGGGCGGCGAGTAGCGAGTTGCCGCCGACGTCGAACACCGACTCGACGACGCTGATGTCCTCGAGTCCGAGAACATCGACGAAGATCTCCTTGAGAGCCGCTTCGGTGTCGTTCGCCGGTGCGATGAACTCCGTCGTCGCGGCAAGTCGGGGGCGTGGCAGCGACTTACGGTCCAGCTTGCCGTTCTGGGTCAGTGGTAGCCGCTCGAGCGACACCACCACATCCGGGACCATGTACTCGGGTACGGCGATGGCCACCCGGCGGCGAACCGCCTGCTCGTCGATCTCGACACCGGGTTCGGCGACCACGTAACCGGCGAGGATCTCGCCGCGCTCGGGCAGCTCGACGACGTGCGCGGCCGCCGCGGCGACACCCTCGACGCCGAGGAGTGCGGCCTCGATCTCGCCGTACTCGATACGGAACCCGCGCAGCTGCACCTGGGCGTCGCCGCGGCCGAGGTATTCGATGTCGTCGCCGACGCGGCGCGCGAGGTCGCCGGTGCGGTACATGCGGCTGCCCGTGGCAGCGGCATCCGCGAACGGGTTGGCGACGAAGCGGGTTGCGGTGAGCCCGTACCGTTCCCGGTAACCCTGTGCGAGCTGGTCACCGGTCACATAGATCTCACCGATGACCCCTTCGGGCACCGGGCGCAACCGTGAGTCGAGGATGTGGATCTCGAGATCGGACAGTGGACGGCCGATGAACGACGCATCTCCCGCCGACACCGATTCACGGTCGAGCGGCCGGTAGCTGACGTGCACCGTGGTCTCGGTGATGCCGTACATGTTGACCAGCTGGGCGCGGTCGTCCGGGTTGTCGTCGAACCAACGCCGTACCTGCTCGAAACTCAGTGCCTCGCCACCGAATACGACATAACGAAGATCGAGTTCGGCGCGACGGCGACGCTGTGCGGCGATGAGCTGGTAGAACGCCGAGGGCGTCTGGCTGAGCACGGTGACGCCGCGATCGACGAGCAGCTCCAGGAAGGCGTCGGGATCTCGGGTCGTGTCCTGGTCGACAACGACCACGTGACCGCCCGTGATCAAGGGTCCCCAGAGTTCCCACACCGAGAAATCGAAGGCGTAGCTGTGGAAGAGGGTCCACACATCCGTCTCACCGAACGTGAATTCCTCGGCCGCGGCCTTCATCAGGGCGACGACCTCGTGATGGGAGACGACGACGCCCTTGGGCCTACCCGTCGAGCCCGAGGTGTAGATCAGGTAGGCGGGCAGGCGGTCGTCGAGAACCGCGGGCGCGTCATCCCCCTCCGGTCCCCGCGGATTCGCGGCGACGATGTCGGCGGGTGCCGCGAACCGGGTGTCGATCTCGGCCCAGGTGTGCGCGATGTCCTCGTCGGCGAGCACCAGCAGAGGCTGCGCGTCGTCGACGATCGACGCGGCACGGGCGACCGGCTGCGATCGATCGAGCGGGAGGTAGGCCGCTCCGGTCTTCAGGATGGCCAGCAGGGCGACGACCAGTTCGGTCCGCCGGGCCAGTGCGACGCCGACGAGCTCGCCGGGAGCGGCGCCCGCCGCCCGCAGGCCGCGCGCCAGCTCGTCGGTGCGATCGTCGAGTTCGCGGTAGGTCAGCGGCGTCCCGGCGGAATCACTGACGGCCGGCCGGTCACCGTGCCGGGTGACGGCGGACCGGAACAGTCCGGTGATCGAACCGAGGTCGGGGCTGCCGACGAGTTCGAGAGCACGGGCGCGCATGCGCGCGACGGCGTGGCGGGTGGCGTCGGCGATGTCGGCCGGTGACCGTCCCGCAGCCGCCTCGGTCTGGGTGACGCCGGCACCGACCGCGGCCTCGGTGTCGAGACCCTGGGCGGCGAAGATCCCGGCCGTGGTCGACACACGGCTGTAGAGCTCACCGAAGGTGACCGGACCGGACGCCGACTCATAGGCAGTCTGAGCGGGCGCGACGCTGGCCGCGAAAGCGATCAGGTGAAGTGTCGAAGGCCGCGAGCCCCAGGTGAGAGAGATGTCAGAGGCTGTTGATTCGACATCGGTCACGTCTGGGTCATTCCTTCGGTCGGCGGAAAGGCATCGTTGCCGTGCGGAACGCCACCGCCGGCAAAGGACTCGATCGCATTCGCGGCGTTGGTGCGGAGCCCGGCGAGCACCTCACCGAGTGCATCCGGGGAGGACGCAGCCAGGCCGGGCATGAGGCTCATCAGTGCGGTGGCCAGCGCAGAATCCGGATCCGGGAGCGCGGCGGCCATGGCATCGCACATCGAGGACAGGACCGCGAAGGTCACCTCGGTGCCGCTGTGCGCAGCCGCCACGGCGTCGGGCGCGGCGACGGAGGCGCGGGCGACCAGGTCGGGCAGCGGGATGGTGGTCTCGGCGCGGACCGCCGACTGCGATGCAGCGTCTTCGTCAGCGGTGGCGATGGTGATGTCGCCGACCAGCGCCTGGGGATTCTCCGCGACCTCTTCGAGGACGCGCAGGTAGCGCTGGGCGTAGGTCTCGACGGTGCCCTTGGTGAAGACATCAGCCGCGTAGATCAACTGGCCCGTCATAGAATCAGTGTCCTTTGCTGCAGGTGCGCCGAAGTCGTCGGGGTACAACGTGAGCTGCAAGTCCACCTTGGCTGGGGTCAGCTGCTCGGATATCGGCGCGATCGTCATGTCGTGCATGTCGAGCCTGGGGATGGTGAAGTTCTGGTACGCGAACATCACCTGGTAGATCGGGTTGTAGCTGGTCGGGGGCGAATGAAGAACAGATGACACGATGGTATCGAATGCGATCTCGGCGTTCGCCATGTCCGCCAGGTCCTCGTCACGGACACGATGCAGGAGTTCGGCGAATTTCTCCTCGTCCTGCAGGCGCGTACGCAGGGCCAATGTGTTCACGAACATGCCGATCACACCGTCGAGTTCGGGCTGGCCGCGTCCCGCGAACGGAGTACCGATCACGATGTCGCGCTGGGTGGTGAGACGACTCAGAAGGACCACCAGTGCGGTCTGCATCACCATGAACAGGGTGGCGTTGTTGTGCCGGGCGACCGTGTCGAGTTTGCGGACCAGCGCGCCGTCGATCTCGAAGCGCACCTCGCCGCCGCTGAAGGACGGCGTGCGGGGTCGGGCGTGGTCGGTCGGTAGCTCGAGTCGGGCGGGCGCGTTCCGTAGGCGATCGACCCAGTACGCGAGCTGCCGGTCGGCTTCGGTGGTGTCGTCGGGACCCATGACCGCGAGCGACTCGAGCTGCCAGAGCGTGTAGTCGAGGTACTGGACCTCGAGCGGAGCCCAGCCGGGCCGCTGCCCGGCCACGCGGGCCGAGTACGCCGTCATCACGTCACCGGCCAGCGGCAGCATCGACGCACCGTCGGCGGAGATGTGGTGGACGACGAACACGAGGATGTGCTCCTCGGCGGTCAACCGGAGCAGCACCATCCGCAGCGGCGGCGCCGCCGTCACGTCGAATCCACGACCGGTGAATTCGGCGATCACCGGGATCGGGTCACCCTCGACGTCGACGACACTCCGTTCGAGCAGTTCGAGGGCCGCGCTCGTCTCGAGGACCACCTGCATGGGTTCGCCGTCGACCAGCGGGTACCTGGTGCGCAGCGACTCGTGACGCTCGACGAGGTCCTCGATCGCCGCACGGATCGCAGTCGTGTCGAGCCGCCCAGACAGACGCAGAGCCATCGCCACGTTGTACGCAGGCGAGGCGGGGTCGGCGCGGTTGATCAGCCACATGCCCCGCTGCACCGGCGACAACGGCGCGGTGTGGCCGCCGTGCCGAGGTGCGAGCCGCGGACGGCGAGACGGCGCGCCGTGTTCGGCGAAGGCGGCCATCTGACGTACCGACGGGGCGTCGAAGACCGCGACGACCGGGATCTCGACCTGGAGTTCCGACGACACCCGCGCGGCCACCTTGGTGGCGGACAGCGAGTTGCCGCCGAGGTCGAAGAACGATTCGGTGACGCTGATCTGATCCACGCCGAGGACATCGGCGAAGACGTCGGCGATCGCGTGTTCGGTGTCGGTGGCCGGGGGCACGAACTCGGCGGCCTCGATCACCGGCTCCGGCAACGCCTTGCGGTCGACCTTGCCCGCGGAGTTCAGCGGCATCTGCGCCAGCGGCATCCAGATCGTCGGCACCATGTACTCCGGCACCAACCCGGTCAGATGAGCTTGCGCGACATCCGGTTCCACGGTGTCGGGCGAGTAATAGGCGACCAGACTCTGACCGGCCCGGAGGTCGGCCACGGTCGCAGCCGCATGCACGATGGCCGGAACCGACATGAGGGCGGCCTCGATCTCGCCGAGCTCCAGACGCTGACCGCGCAACTTGACCTGGAAGTCGTTGCGCCCGAGGTACTCGATACCGCCCGCGGAGTTCCACCTCACCAGGTCGCCGGTGCGGTAGAGCCGGTCGCCGGGTTCGCCGAACGGGTCCGCGACGAAGCGCTCGGCGGTCAGCCGGCCCTGGGCCGCGTAGCCGCGCGCGAGTTGCACGCCGCCGAGATACAGCTCGCCCGGGACGCCGACGGGCACGGGACGCAGGTGAGAGTCGAGGATCCGGGTGGTCGTGTTCCACACGGGCCGCCCGATCGGGACCGTGGTCTCCCCCGGCGCGACGGTGTGTTCGGTGACGTCGACCGCAGCCTCGGTGGGCCCGTAGAGGTTGTGGAGTCCGATCTCGGGGAGCGCCGCGATCACGGCCTGCGCGGTCGTCACCGTCAGCGCCTCACCCGAGGTGAACATGAGTCGCAGCGTCGTGAGGTCCGCGAGGGCGTCGCCGAGGACGTCGACGAACGTCGACAGCATCGACGGAACGAAGTGAACCGTGGTGACCCGGTGCCGGTCGATGAGGTCGGCCAGGTATCGGGGATCGCCGTGCCGCCCGGGTTCGGCGATCACGAGTCGAGCGCCGGTCATCAACGGCCAGAACAGTTCCCACACCGAGACGTCGAAGGTGACCGGCGTCTTCTGGAGTACCGTGTCCGCCGCTGACAGCGGATGTCCGTCGTGCATCCAGGCCAACCGGTTCACCAGCGCCTCGTGTGAGACCGTCACCCCCTTGGGCCGACCGGTGGAGCCCGAGGTGAAGAGCGTGTAGACGGCATGGTCGGGACGCAGGACTCCCGGGCGTTCGGACGCGGAGAGCGGTGGGGTCGACAGGTCGACATCGGCGTCGGCGTCCACGGTCACGACGTTCACCCGGTTGCCGAGGTCGGCCACCATCGACGGGAGTACCCCGGGACCGACGACGATCACCTCTGCCCCGGCGGTCGCCACCATGTACTCACCGCGCTCGATCGGTGCCTCGGTATCGATCGGGACATAGTGACCACCCGCCGCGGCGATCGCATGGATGGCCACGAGCAACTCCACCGAGCGCGGAACACACACCGCGACTGCGACATCCGGGCCGACACCGGCAGAGATCAACGAACGGGCGAGGACCGCGACGCGGGCGCCGAACTCGCCGTAGGTCACCGTCCGGTCACCGAAGACCAGAGCGGGCGCATCCGGCGCGGCGCGGACCTGATCGGCCACGGCGTCCGGGATCAGTTGCGGCGACACCTCGACCGACGGGCCGGCCGACCACTCCTCGACGCGGGCCAGTTCACTCGCGGGGAAACGGAACACGTCGGCGACCCGCGCCGAGGCGGTGGCCTCCTGTGAGCCGGCCAAGGCATCGAGAACCTCGTGGAAGTAGCGGGCGAATCGTTCGATCGTCGTGCGGTCGAAGAGATCCTCGGCGTACGTGAAGCTGATCGAGACCTTGTCCGCGTGAGGACCGCTGTCGCCGAAATCGACCACACTCAGCGAGAGGTCGTACTTGGCGAACGGGGTACGTGCGTCGATCAGGTCGAGTTCGGGTTCGGAGTCGAGCAGCTGCTCGACCTGGTCGTGCTGGAGCACCAGCTCGACCTGGAACAGGGGTGAATGCGACCGGGACCGGCGCGCGCCGACGGCGTCTACGACCAGTTCGAACGGGACGTCGGCGTTGCTCAGCGCCTGGGCCCGGGTGTGATGGGCCGACCGCAGCAGTTCCGCGATGGTCGCATCCGGGTCGATACGGGTCCGCAACACCACGGTGTTCACGAACATGCCGATGAGATCGGCGAGTTCGGGTTCGTCGCGACCCGCGATCGCGGTGCCGATGGCGATGTCCCGGGTGTCGGAGACGCGCGACAGCAGCAGTGCGAGGGCGGCGTGGAAGACCGCGAAGATGGTGACCTCGGACTCGGCGGCGACTGCGCGGAGTCGCGCCACCGTCCGGGCGTCGAGCCAGGTGTCGAAGTGCCCGCCCGCGCCGGTGGGCACGGTCGGCCGGGGACGGTCCGCCGGCAAGCTGATGAGCTCCGGCATTCCGTGCAGTTCATTGCGCCAGAACGCGATCTGCTGTCCGGCGAGTGACGACGTGTCGCTCTCGTCCCCCAGCAACTCACGCTGCCACAGGGTGAAATCGGCGTACTGCACGGGAAGCGGCGACCACACCGGCTCGACGCCGTGTGCGCGCGCGAAGTACGCGGAGAGCACATCCTTGATGAGCGGCCCCAGCGACGCACCGTCACTGATGATGTGGTGCATCACCAGCACCAGGACATGGTCGGGCTGCCCGTCCTCGTCGATCGTTCGGAGCAGGCGTACCCGGACCGGATAGTCGACGGCGAGATCGAAACCTGCCGATGCCAGTTCGTGGATGGCGGCGTCGACCGCGGACGGTTCCACCTCGTCGACCCCGAACAGACCGGCGGCCGCGGCCTCGGCGACCGGGTGGATCAGCTGGAAGGTCTCGCCGTCGTGGTCCGGGAATGTGGTACGCAGCGGCTCGTGTCTGGCGACCACGTTCGCGATCGCCGCCGACAGCGCATCGGCATCCACCTCGCGCCCGAGCCGGACGGCACCGGGAACGTTGTATGCGCCACTGGCCGGATCGAGCCGGTTGATGAACCAGACACGATTCTGGGGATAGGACAACGGAATTCGGTCCGGACGGGGCATCGGGGCCAGTTGCCGAACCTGAGCGGCGGCACCCTCGAGCGGCTTGGCCGCCGCGATCAGCGCGCCGACGTCGCGGCTCTCGAAGATGTCGGTGAGACTCACCCCGACGCGACCGACGGTGCGCAGCCGGGATGCCAGACGGGCCGCAACCAGAGAGTCGGCGCCAAGGGTGAAGATGTTGTCGCGCAGGCCGATTCGGTCGACCCCGAGGAGTTCCTCGATCAGTCCGACGACCTTGACCTCGAGCGGGGTCGACGGCGGGACGTAGGGGGTGTCCTCGCTGCGTCCGACCACCGGGGTCGGTAGTGCCTTCCGGTCCAACTTGCCCGAGCTGTTCACCGGGAACCGATCGAGTACGACGACTCCGGCCGGCACCATGTGCGAGGGCAGACGCCGACGGCACCATTCGAGCGCGTCGGCATCCTCGACCCCGTCCGAACCAGCGGTGACGTACGCCACCAGCATGGGCGCGCTCGACAGATCCGTGCGAGCCACGACCACGGCGCCCTCGACGGCCGGCATCTGGCACAGGACCGCCTCGATCTCGCCGAGCTCGACACGCTGACCGCGGATCTTGACCTGGAAGTCGGACCGGCCCAGGTATTCCAGTTCGCCGTCGTGGCTCCACCGTACGAGGTCACCGGTCCGGTACATGAGGTGACCGCGCTTGGGTGAATACGGATTGGCAACGAATCTGGATGCGGTCAGGTCGGGGCGGCGCACGTAGCCCGACGCGAGCTGACAGCCCGCGAGATACAACTCGCCCGCAACACCCTTGGGCACCGGTCGAAGTGCTGAATCGAGCACGTACACATCGGAGTTCGCCACCGGAGTGCCGATCGGCACGGTCGGATCGGAAGCAGCGACGACATGCTCGGTGATGTCCACCGCCGCCTCGGTGGGGCCGTAGAGGTTGACCAGCTTCGCGTCGGACTGTTCGAGGACACGATCGGCGAGCTGGCGGCCGAGCGCTTCTCCGGAGGTGAAGATCTGCCGGACGGATTCCCCGAAGGCACGACTGCGTCCGGCGGCGTGGGCGACGTCGACGTAGGCGTGCAGCATCGACGGCACGAAGTGCAGCACACTGATCCGGCGATCCTCGATGAGCCGGGAGAGGTAGTCGGGGTCCCGGTGGCCACCGGGATCGGCGATCACCATCGATGCGCCGATCTGCAGCGGCCACAGGAGTTCCCAGACGGATACATCGAAGGTGAACGGCGTCTTGTAGAGCACGACGTCAGCGGGTGAGATCGGGTGGTTGCGTTGCATCCAGGCCAGGCGGTTGATGACCGCCTCGGCGCGCACCTCGACCCCCTTGGGGGTTCCGGTGGAACCGGAGGTGAAGATCACATAGGCCGGCATGTCCGGCACCTTCGGGCGCGACACCGGACCACTCGGGCGACCGGGCACTCCGCTGCCGGCGTCGAAGCCGACCCGCTCCAGATACTCCTCGTCGATCACGAGAGCCGGCTGGGCGGTGTCGACGATGTGCCAGCGCCGTTCGTCGGGCTGGGTCGGGTCCACCGGAACATAGGCCGCACCGGCAGTCATCACGGCGTAGATCGAACTCACCTGCGCCACACCACGATCCAGCGCGACGACAACCCGGTCACCGGGACGCACACCGTCGGCGATCAACTGGTGGGCCAGCTGATTTCGCAGCACGTCGAAGTCACGGTAGGTCCATTGCCGATCACCGGAGACCAGCGCGACCGCGTCGGGCACCTCGAGTGCGCGAGCGGCGAAGGCGTCGAGTACGTCGCCGTCCAGGGGCCAGTCCACGCGCTCCCCCGTGCCCATGCGGAGCAACGCGGTGCCCTCACCGGGCAGCAGCAACTCGATGTCGGCGACGCGCGCGTCGACATCGTCGATGAAGCGCCGCAGGAAGGCGAGGAAATGCCGGTGATGAGCGGCCATCTGCGCCGAGCTGTACAGATGCGGATTGCCGTGCAGGTCGACGACCAGAGGCGCACCGGGGCTGGACTGGTACAGGTTGATCAGCAGGTCTTCGAGAATGCCGGACGTGAGAATCCGGTACTCCATCGAGGTGCCGTCGATCGCGACGTCATCATCGAAGAAGACCATGTTGATGGTCGGACCGAAGGAGACCGAACTCCCGTCGAGACCGGCATCCCGGCGGATGTCGTCGGAACGATACCGCTGGTGGCGCAGCGCGCCCGTCAGTTCGAGCTGCGCAGATCGGATGAGGTCGCGAGCGGAGTGCTGGGAGACGTCACGCAGGCGAATCGGGAGGATGTTGGACAGCATGCCGCCCGCCGCCTTGATCTTCGCGGTCGCGCGGCCGGTCACCGGCAGGCTCATGACGATGTCGTCGGTCCCCGCCATACGGGACAGGAAGGCCCCGAAGGCCGCGGTCAGCACCACCGCGATCGAGCTGTTGAGGTCAGTGGCGATCGCTTCGAGCCGCGCTTGCAGCGCCGGCGCGAGCTCGTCGCCGACGACGACGTTGTCGAAGGACAGCGGCGCGGACGGGACGGATGTGGACAAGGTGACCCGTTCGGGCAGATCGGTCACCCGCTCCAGCCAGTGCTCACGGTCCGTGTCGCGACGTGAGCTGGTGCGGTAGGCGTCCTCGTACGCGACGATGTCGGCCATCGTGGCCGGCAGCTTGTCGTGCGGCTGCTCGCCGCGTCGAAGCGCGTTGTAGCGGTCGACGGTGCGTCGCATGATGGACAGCGCCGCGTAGCCGTCGATGATGATGTGGTGCGCGCGGTTGTACCAGAAGGTGCGATCGTCGGCGACCTTGATGATCGTGATGACGATGTACTGATCGATCAGCAGGTCGACCGGACGGCGGTACTCCTGCTGCATCCACGCCAGGGCCGCAGCTTCGGGGTCTGGCTCATGACGCAAGTCGAGGATGTCGACCTGCTGGTCGAAATCCAGATCGACGTACTGAACCGGAACGCCGTCGACTTCGGCCAGTCGGACGTACGGCGACTCGACCAGTTTGCCGACCTCGACGCAGCAACGGGCGAGCAGGTCGTAGTCGAGCGCACCGGACTCGTGCCGGATGTCGACGTACTGGGCGATGTTCACCGAATAGTCGGAGGAAAGCGACTCGGCAAACCACATGCCGCGCTGCGCCGCAGTGAGAGGAAGGACGTCGTCTGTCCCATCCACGTCACCCGACGTATTCACGCGGAAATTGGCGATTGCCACGTCCTCTGACCACTCCTTCGCTAGTCCTGCCCTCGGTGAAGAACCTCACGACACGCGCGTTGGTGATCCTTCAGATGTGCAATCCAGTTGGTTCGGGCAAGTACTTCATCCTATTTCACATTGAGGAGCATGCCACGTGCGGGAGCAACGACACGGCCGTCGTATTTAATCGTGGCAGCTAGACGTCTCGTTACGCCGAAACGTCGGTTCGACGACGTACCCGATGTGTTGTCTACCCGATTCCCTTCGAGGGCACTCACAGCGAGCTTTTATTCATGATCACAAATCCCCGATCGGATCATAGTTAATACGTCGGATTCCGGTTACGCCCCTTTCACCTGTCGCGCGCCGCCTTGCGGTAACCGCGTAGTGCCGGATAGATCGACAGTGAGATGATCAGCACCGTCCAGATCGCGACCTTGACGAGGCTCTCGGTGAGCGGACCACCGGCCGCGAGGCTACGCATGGCGTCGATCGCCGGGGTCATCGGCTGATTGGCCACGATCGGCTGCAACCAGGTGGGATACGCCTCGACCGGGGAGAATCCCGAGTTGAAGAACATCAGGAGACTCGAGAAGAGCCCGAGGTACGGCACCAGAGGAGCACCAGGACCGGCGTTGACCGCCAGAGCCAGGGTCATGCAGGCGAACGCCGCGCCGTAGGCCATCGCCACCAGGACCAGGCCGATCGCCGGTCCAACGCCCTGCGTAAAACGGAACCCGATGAGGTGTCCGGCCAGCAGCAGGGCGATCGTCGTCCCCAGGATACGGATCATCTCCGACGCCACCCGTGAGGTCAGATCGGCGGCCCGGTTGATCGGCAGGACGTACAACCGGGCGAGCAGGCCGGTCGATCGTTCCCGGTTGAGGCGTGTCGCGGAGGCAATCGACCCGAACATGGCCGCGACCAGGACCACGAGCGGAACCGTCCGGTAGGCACTGTTCTGGCCGGTCGCCGATCCGATGGCGTCGCCGAGGACCACCTTGAACATCACCATGCTCAGCGCCGGGAAGATCAGCGACTGGAGGAGCGTCGGGTAGTCGCGGACGTAGACCATCACCTGGCGTCCGGTCAGGGGCTTGCTGTGCTCCCACCAGCCGCGTATCGACGACTCCGGCACGGGCGAGGTCGTTGGAGCCTGCACATACGGGTGCGCAGCTGTCCCGTGCTCGAGCTCGGCTTCGGGTGCTGTCGTCATGATCGGAGCTTTCGGTTGCCGAGGATGAGCAGCACAACCGCCGCCGCTGCGAGTGCGGCACACCACCACAGCGAGGGACGCACGAGCTCCCAGGTGGCCGTCCCACTGTCGAAGGCGCGCATGGCAGTGGTCAGCTGCGAGATCGGTTGGTTCCGGGCGAAGGGCTGGATCCACTCGGGAAACTGGGTGATCGGGACGAACCCGGTCGACAGCATTCCCAGGATCAGCGTGGGCAACGCCATCGCCTGGCTCGTCGCCTCCGGCGATCCCGCGACGAGCCCGATCCCGTCGGCGAGCAGTGCGAACATCAGGCCAACGAGGGCGACGAGCCCGACCAGCGCGAGCGTCCCCGTCACACCTCCTTCCGGCCGCCAGCCGATGAGCAGGCAGGCCACCGCCCCGCAGACCAGGGAGATCGCCAGCAGCATCGCATTCGTGGCAGTACGGGCGAGCATCGGCACCGCAGCCGGCATCGGCAGGACACGGAACCGGGTGTTGATGCCCTGCGCACCGTCGAACGCGGAACGCATGGCGGCCGACGACGCGGCGAAGCTCACCGACTGCAAGATGATGATCGGCATGAGGAACTGGCCGTAGTTCATGCCCGGCGTCGCGTCCATGATGCTCTTGAGGGGCAGGTAGAAGCACACCGCCAGGAACATCGGGGAGATGAACGCGAAGATCACCTCACCGTTGCGGAAGACCTTGGACACCCCGCGACCGGTCAGCGCCCACCACTGCTGCACCGGCCGGCTCTGCGCTTCGAGCTGACCCGCCAACCGCGGCGCCTCGACCGAGTCGGACGGCCGCATCGGATCTCCGGAGCGCTGCTCCGTCGTCACGCCTGCGCTCACGTCGTCGGTCTCCGATCCCGCCGGGGATCGGTGAGAGCGAGGAACACCTCGTCGAGTGACGGACGTCGCAAAGCGATGTCCGACAACGGGATGCCCGCCGCAGCGGTCCGCTGGATCACGTCGACCAGCGTCTCCGGCCCGCGCGGGGCGGGCACCGCGACCATGTGGTCGTACTCGTCGGATACCGCGCCCGCCGGGATCAGGTCGGCGAGCACCTCACGCAGGCGGGGCAGGTCTGCGGTGAGCTGTGGGGTGACCTCGCAATACGCTGCACCGATCGAGTCCTTGAGCTCGTCGGACGTGCCCTCGGCCACCACCCGGCCCTTGTCGATGACGACGATGTTGTCGGCGAGTGTGTCCGCCTCCTCCAGATACTGCGTCGTCAGCAGGATCGTGACGCCCGATGAGCGCAACTTCTCGACAAGCGACCACACCTCCTGTCGACTGCGCGGATCGAGGCCGGTGGTGGGTTCGTCGAGGAACACCACCTTGGGCGCGGTGACGAGTCCACAGGCGATGTCGATGCGGCGGCGCATGCCGCCGGAGTATTTGCCGACCTTCTTGGCGCCCGCGTCGAGGAGCGAGAAGGTGTCGAGCAACTCATCGGCGCGGGCTCGCGCGGCCGACTTGGACAGGCCGAGCAGACGACCGAACAGGATGAGGTTCTCGCGGCCCGTCAGCGACTCGTCGAGAGCGGCGAACTGACCGGTCAACATGATCGACTTGCGCACCGCCGGCGCCTCGGACACGACGTCGTGCCCGTGCACCGTCGCAGATCCGCCGTCTGGTTTGAGAAGGGTGCACAGCATGTTGACGGTCGTCGTCTTGCCGGCACCGTTGGGCCCGAGGATGGCGACGATGCTCCCCGGCTGGACGGTGAAGCTGACGTCCTCCACCGCGACGGTGTCCTTGAAACGCTTGTGGAGGCTCCTGACCTCGATCGCTGGGGCGGCGCCGCCCGCGGCGAACGGCGCGGTCCGACCCGGGGCGTCGGACTCGGCGGCCCGGTCTGCCCCGGCGACCACCGCCATGCTCTCGGTGACTGCTGAGTCACTCACCGAGCTATCGGGAGCTGCCGGTCCCTCGAAATCTGCGGCCACGGGACCTCTCTCCGACGTCTGCCATTCCGGAATCGTGATCGCGGAAGACTGCCGAGCCTGCCGATCGTAGGGGGCGTCCTCGAACCGGGGAGCATCTCCGTTCCAACCGGGCTCCGCATACGGCGAAGGCGACTCCGTCTCGGACGGCACGGGCTCCGCGGCGTCAGCCGGATCATCCGGCGTCGGCGAGTGGCCGTTGTGGTCAGCACTCGGCTCTTCCCGTTCCGCACGCCAGCGCCGCAATTTCTCCTCGACAGGGTCCGGCATCTCGAACGGGTCGACTCCGGCCTCGGATCCGGCGTCACGTCGGCGATGCCGTGGCTCTTGTGCGGCGACGCGCTCTGTGGCCTCGGGCATGGCTTCCTATCTTTGCACGGACATCACGGCGAACTCTGTCACCAGACTAGCGTTCGCAGACCCTTCGGCGAGAGACCGCGTACTGCTGTTCAATGACACCGATCTTCATCGGTCGGCGGCCGCGAGAAGTTAGCCAGAACGCACTCCAACGCATCTGACCTGGGGAAACACACGTTTCCCGAAGACGCGGTGGATCACTCCGAGCACGGTTGGCGCGCAACGTCTCGGCGTACCGCTCGGGGGATTTCGCCTGCCCACCCCGGCGTGCCCTCCCCGGGATATCTCCGCCCCCGCACTGCGACGCGGAAGACATCGGCCGTCTATGTTGGTGGGGATGGACGCATCTGCGATCGACCATATACAGCAACGTACGCGAGAAGTCCTGCAAAAGGTGATCGGCCCCGGCTCGGGTGTCGCCCTGCTCGATTTCCCGAATCATGCCAATGCCGGCGACGTGTTGATTTACCGAGGACAACTCGCCTACCTCTCCCAACTCGGGTGTGACGTGCAATACCTTTGCGCCTACAACACCTACGACCAGGCCGTCATGGACGAAAAGGTCCCGAATGGGCCGATTCTGCTTCAGGGCGGAGGGAGCTTCGGCGACAGATATCGCGTGTATCAGGAATTCCGCGAGCGGGTCATCGCCGAGAATCCGGATCGCAAGATCGTCCAGATGCCGCAGACCTTCGAGTTCTCCGACCAGGATTTTCTGGCTCGCACACGCGAGATCTACGCCCGCCACCCCGATCTGACGATCCTGATCAGGCACCGCCACGATCTGGATCGCGTCGCCGAACTCTTCCCGCAGAATCGTGTCGTGTTCTGCCCCGATGCCGCATTCGGCGCGGGACGCCTGCAACCGGCGACGGAACCCGACCACGACCTGGTGATCATGAAGAGGGTCGATACCGAGTCACTTGAAGACCCCGAAGACCTGTCTCCCGACCTCGTAGGTGACGCTTTCGTCACGGACTGGCGGTTGGAGTGGTTCGGCGGTGACCTGCGATGGTGGCCCCGTTCCTTCCTGATCGTCCTTCTGAGTACGCGGGCTCGCTTTCGCCCCCGTATCGCGGACTTCAGCCGCCGAACGTTCGATCGGCAGTCAGAGATCATCGTGGATCAGGCGGTACGGACCCTCTCGCGCGGACGGGTGGTGGTGACCGACCGCCTCCACGGGGCCATTTTCGGACTGCTCCTGGGAAAGCCAGTCGTTCTGGTCGACAACGCGAACCGCAAGGTTTCAGCCGCATACCGTGATTACTTCAGAGAAGCCGGCACCGTGCATTTGACAGATGACTTCGACGCCGCGATCACACTCGGCCGTGAATTGGCACACAGCACTTGATCCAATTCACACCTTGAGATCATGAATTGTTTGTCCCTCAATTCGCGACACCTCGGGGCAATTCATTCGCACCCCTAAACGACATCAAACACATGCGATAACCCGTCGCCGATCCCAAAATCTACGCAAACAATACAGTTTGCGACTCGATGTGTGAAACGATCGGAGATGGGGTAAGAAGAGTGACGTTGTCGCCGGAAGCCATCCTCTTGGTCAACGAAAGCTCGAAGGAGCCCCATGTCCACCCTGAGCGTCGCGATTCCTGCATACAACGAGGAAGCCAACCTCGCGGAATGTCTCGACAGACTGCTGGAGCAGACGAAGCCGATCGACGAGATCATTGTCGTCGACAACGGCTCGACGGACCGAACGGCCGAGATCGCCCGTGCCTATTCAGCCAGATTCCATTCCGTTCGGCTGGTCAGGGAAGCGGCCCGCGGCATCCATCACGCCCGCCGCCGCGGCCTCGACTGCGGGACAAGCAAAGTCCTCGCAAAGGTGGACGCTGACACGAGGGTGCCGTCCGACTGGGCAGAGAACGGCATACGGTTCTTCACATCCGGCCAGGGGCACGACACCGACTTCGCAGCACTCACCGGGCCGTTTCTCATGCACGATGCGCCCATGATGGAGCGCCAGAAGCGTCTGGCCGAGAAGAGCTATCGCAAGCTGAAGGACGGAGGGCCCATCGGTTCCGTCCACGGGCCCGCGTACTTCATCCGGCGGGACGTATGGCGCCGGATTCGCGACGACCTCCACGACAACGAGCCGGTCTGGGAGGACCTCGACATCGGCCTGACCCTCGGCAAACACGGATTCCGCGTCTACTTCGATCCCCGTCTACTCGCGGAATCATCCTGTCGCAGACTGCAATACGCGCCCTGGCGGAATATCGGCTACGGCCTCGGCGGACTACGAACCGCACGCGCACACCGCAACCGCCGAATGATCGTCTCGATGTCCGTTGATCTGCCGATCCGGCTCGCCACCTATGCCTACTTCTGGTTGCTCTTCCGCCCCTGGGACCACCAGTCACGGACCTGGCGGCCGCATCGCTACCTGCTCCCGCTCGACAGCACCGCACGCCGGCGGCCCGCGGACGAAGAGCGTCTCGCTGCGTGAATGCTCTCGAGATAATGGATCGCAGGACCGCGACGATGAATGTCGCGCCGTTCTCCCGTGGCCCGCAGCACATCGGCGCGCGGATCACCGCCGCGCAGGGGAAGTCTTTCGTCGTCGACACCGAATCGAACTATTCGCTCGACGATTCCGCCACCCCCTGGTTGTCCGCCGCATTGCCGGTCGCCATGAAGGTGAATGTGCCGATCGAATTCGACGGCACCATTGACGAGGTCGCAGCCGAGAACTCGAACGGCGCTCAGAACATCTTGGCCGAGTGGTATCCGCGCCACTATCATCGGACGACTTTCGGATCCCGGAATGCATCGTCGACGACTGGTCGTGCACCCGGTGTCGGTTGTTTCTTCAGCGGTGGCGTCGACAGTTTCTACTCCGCGATCACTCAACACGACCGCATCACCCACCTGATCTTCGTCCACGGGTACGACATCCGACCCGACGACGAGACTTTGGGAACCCGTGCACTCGAAGGTGCGCGCGCAGCCGCGTCCGAGCTCGGCAAGCCGTTGATCGAGGTCCGCACCACCCTTCGGTCCGCTTTCTCGGACGCGTACCGCGTGCCCTGGGGGCACGTCTACCATGGCGCTGCCCTCGCCCACGTCGCGACTGCATTGTCCCCTCATCTGGGAACGGTCATCGTGCCATCGTCCTATCCCCTGCATGAACTCAGACCGTGGGGCTCCCATCCCGATCTCGACCCCACCTGGTCGACTTCGGCCGTCACCATCGAGCACGGTGAACTCGACGCGGGCCGCTTCGACAAGATCGCCCGGATCGTCGATTCACCGACGGCGATGAACCATCTCCGCGTCTGCTGGGAGAACCGGGATGGACGCTACAACTGCGAACGGTGCTTCAAGTGTTTCCGTACCCGCCTCGGAATCATGCTCGCCGGGGGCGAGTGCGCGACGCTGTCGAGTCCGATCGATCCGACGATGGTACGGCGGATGTACATCGAACCCGCTCGACGGCGACGCTTCCGCGAGGCCCTCGTCGAACTGGACGAGCGCGGCTTCGACGAGCCGGAGCTCGAGAAGGCGATGAGGTCCGCAATCCGGCGAAGCTATCTCCTGCAGTACTTCCCGCGCTGAAGCGGCTTCGACGTTCGTTCTCCGGTCGGTCGCGGATTCGTCCCAGAATCACCCGCCGGTAGGACATCGGTGGGCGAGCGCCACTGACATACTCGGCCGCGTGACCATCTCTGTCGAGCCGTTCACCAAGGGCTCACACCATATCGGCGCACGGATCGCCGGCCCCGGAGGACGGTCTTTCACCGTCGAGACCGAGTCGAATCACGCGCTCGACGGTTCCGCCACACCGTGGCTGTCGGCAACGCTCCCCGTGGCGATGAAACTCGGCACGACCCTCCGTCTCCGCGGGGCGACCGATTCGGTGGCCTTGGACAATGCCCGTCGGGCTCAACAGATCCTGTCCGGCTGGTATCCCCGCCACTACCGTCCGGTCGAGGTCGAGGTCGAAGCCCAACGACTCCCGGAGACCACCCCCGCGTCCGGCATCGGTTGCTTCTTCAGCGGAGGTGTCGACAGCTTCTACTCCGCGGTGACCCAGCACGACCGCATCACTCACCTGGTCTTTGTCCACGGGTACGACATCAGACCCGACGACGAGGAACTGGGCAGGCTCGCCTTGGACTCCGCCCGCAAGGCCGCCGCCGAGCTCGGCAAGCCACTGATCGAGATCCGCACGACGCTGCGATCGGACTTCGCGGACCCGATGCGGGTGCCGTGGGACCACGTCTATCACGGTCCGGCGCTCGCCCACGTCGCCGCCGCGCTGTCGTCGCACGTCGGTACGGTCATCGTCCCGTCCTCGGACACCTACGAGACCCTGGAACCATGGGGTTCACATCCGGACCTCGACCCCTGTTGGTCGACGTCGAGCGTCACGCTCGAACACCGCGAACTCGACCACAACCGCAAGCAGAAGACCTTCCGGATCGTCGAATCCCCGGTGGCGATGAACCACTTGCGTGTGTGCTGGGAGAACAAGGGGGGCGGTCTCAACTGCGAGCGGTGTTTCAAGTGTTTCCGGACCCGGCTCCACATCGACCTGGCGGGCGGTCGATGCGCGACCCTGCCGAATCCCATCGACCCGGACACCGTTCGGCGGATGTACATCAATCCCAGCCGACGTGGTCTCCTTCGCAAGTCGCTCGTCGAGATGGACGAACACGGCTACGACGCCCCCGAACTCGAGCAGGCCATCAAGTCGGCGATCCGCCGGAGTTATCTCCTGCAGTTCTTCGTGCGCTGAACGGCGACGAAGCGATGCCGACATCCGGGGTCTCGCGGGGCGCTCGCGCTCTGATGTTGGCAGAGTGTCCCCATGACCACTTCTGACACCGACCGCGAGATCCTCACCTGGGAACTCAACGGCGTCGCCTGCCGGGAACTCGCCCAACAGGTCGCTGACGACGGATTCGTGCCCGACATCATCCTGGGCATCGCCCGCGGCGGCCTGATCCCAGCCGGCGCGATCGCCTACGCCCTGGACTGCAAGCTGATGATCTCGCTGAACGTCGAGTTCTACACCGGTATCGGCGAGACCCTGTCGGAACCGGTCATGCTGCCGTCACTTCTCGAGTCGAGCGGTCTGATCGACCAGCGGGTTCTCGTCGTCGACGACGTCGCCGACACGGGCAAGACTCTCAAGTTGGTCAACGACTTCTGCGAGGAACAGGGCCGCGTCGCCGAAGTACGAAACGCGGTGCTCTACAAGAAGCCGCACACCATCATGGTCCCCGACTACAGCTGGCGCACGACCGACAAGTGGATCAACTTCCCGTGGTCCGTCCAGGGTCCGATCGTGGCAAGGTGACACTGTGACCTCCCATGAGCCGACCACCGACAAGACCGGCGCCGCGACCTCGGTCCGCGACAGCGCCTCCGCCCAGCGCTACGAGATCACCGTCGACGGGACAGCGGACGGCGTCGTCGCCGGCTTCGCCGAGTATCGGGACCGCGTCGACGGCGCCGACACCGAACGGGTCTTCTTCCACACCGAGGTCGCCGACGAGTTCGGCGGCCGCGGACTCGCGACGATCCTGGTCCGGGAGGCACTCGACGACGCCCGCGCACGGGGGCTGGTCATCGTCGGGGTGTGCCCTCTGGTGGCAGCGTTCCTGGAAAAGCACCCGGAATACGCCGACGCCGCCCGGCCGGTCAGCCGCGACGTCCTCGGCTGGCTTCGGCGTCAGCAGTCCTGATCGGCCGTCTCCGCCACGGTGGTGTCCGGGCCCGCGCCCGTCGGAGCCCCGGGCACGCCACCGTCCGGTGGGAGGTCGGTGGTGACACTGCCGTCGGGGTGTACCTCCACCCGGCGCAGGTGCGGACCGACGTCGACCACGATCGAGGCCAGCACCTCGCGCCCGGCCGGGAGAATCCGGGCGGTCACGCTGCCCTGATCTGCCGTCGTCGCGTCGAGCGAGGTCAACTCCTCGACGAGGATCCGACGCGCGAGGTTCCCGCGCGAGTGTTTGTCGTCGGTGTCGTACTCGTCGAGAGCTCCGTCGTCGAGCAACCGCACCGAGACACCTCGACGACGGATGGCCCACACCGACGTGCTCACCTCCGGTGAGTCCCATCCAGGTGCGCGGATGATGTCGCGAAGCTGTGCCTCGATCAGCCGGACGTCGAGCGCCTCGTCGAGACCGAACGCATGTCCGTCCGCGATCTGCTCCAGGATCGGACGGGCTCCGGCATCGAGTCGTTGCAGTTGGCTTCTCCGTTCGGACGCCGCCGCCGCCGTCGCGGCCTCCTCCGCAGCCTGCGCGAACGCCTGTTCCCGCAGGCTGCGGAGACGATCGGGCATCGGGATCGCCATCAGGCCGAACAGTGTCGCGAGCACGAGAACCGGGTAGCAGAAGACGGTGTTGCCGGCACCGACGGCGTAACCGATCCCGGTCAGCTCGCCACCCACCGCGGACAGTCCCGTGGCGCAGAGCGCCCCGACCCACGCGAAACATGGCCGCCGGTAGAGCACCACCATTGCCAGGATGATGGTCATCGCCGAGGTGACCGGCGTGGTCTGCAGGGTGAGGTAGGTGTCCAGTGGCAGACTCCAGAACGACGTCGTCAGACCTGCGACGGTCAACGTCGTCACCAGCGCGGCGGTGCGCCGTGGGAGCGTCGACCGCCCGTAGTGCATGAGCATCGCCGCCGCAGCCACGAACAGGACGAATCCGGCCGTCAACGCGGCCCAGGTGGCGACCGATCGGATCTGCCATCCCGCGCCGATCACCACGATCACGTAGATGCCCGCGAAGATGACCAGTGCCCTGATGAGCAGCGGAGAACCCAGTCCGAAGAGGTTGACGGTCGTCTCGTCGAGATCGATCGGGTCGTCCTCGCGCCTATCCGAGGTCATGGCCGCCTCCACTCGACCGTGACGACTGTGCCGCGTCCGGGCGCGCTCTCGATCTTCGCTCTACCTCCTGGCAGTCCGGCCATCCGCGCGCGAATACCGACCGCGATACCGAATCGGTGGGAATCGATCGATTCGGGATCGAATCCGACTCCGTCGTCGGACACGCTCACCCGCACGGCCCCCTCGCCGAACTCAGCCCTGACGTGGCACTGCGAACTCGGGCCGGCATGACGAACGCAATTCCGCGTCGCCTCGGCCACACAGTCGGCGACGTCGTCCACCACCTGTTCCGGGTAGGTAGCCGAGGGCGAGGAGATCGCGTGCGTGCATGATCCCCGTTCGCCCAAGGCGGCGACGGCCTGATCGATCCGCGCGGCGAACGCCGCCGCCGTGAATTCCGAAGGCGATTCGGTGCTGCGGTCCAGTTCGTCGAGGGCCGAGGCCGCTTGCGCAGCCAGTCGCGGATCGGGCGGCCCCGCGCGTACCGCCAGCAGTGTCGCGATGACGTGGTCGTGGATCAGCGCGGCAAACCGGGAACGTTCCGCCTCCTGCGCCGCGTTGGCGGCGGCCGTGGCCGTCATCGCCAGGACGGCCGGATGCCTCTCATCCAGCGCCCGCACGTTTCGCACCGCGGCCAGCGCAACCGCAAGGAACACCCCGGCGAGCGCCGCCGACAGCGGCACGCTCAACAGCTCGACCGGACGGAGCTCCCCGTAGCGCGCGATCTGATTGGCCGTGTGCACGGCAGCGGTGGCGACGACGAGATTCGTCAGTGCCAGGCCGGTGCGGAGCATGACGACCAGCCCGAAGCTCGGGACCGAGGGGAACTGCAGCAACCAGATCGCCCACCGAGCCGACTCGTCGGGGGCGCCGAGCCAGGCCGGGTACCACAGCAGCGTCGCGGCGAGATATCCCAGGGCGCAGGCACAGACGAGCGTCAACAGCGCTCGTGGCACGGTCAGAAAGGTGGATGCCACCAACATCATCGCCGGCACGACGACCAGCACCAGGCTCACCGGCGTCCACCACGCGGCCGCGAGATCCGCGCGGGCGATCGCGACCGGGAACATCACGGCGCAGAACGCGAGCAGCCCGGAACCGACGAACCTACAGCCGATCCTTTTCTGCCGATCGAGATCGGACGCATCCTCTCGGATGCCTCGACCGAGGCCTCGGCGAATGCGATCGACGACGCGTGTGGCGCTCACCGCCCGGGCCGGTCTGCCGGTCGCGGCCCTGGTGATCATCGGACCAATCCCCGCTCCCCGGAGATCGACTGATGCGCCGAGCCGGTGGTCGTGAACTCGACCAGCTCGACCTGATCGTCGGTGTCGATGCCCACCGATGCCAGGGTCTCACGTCCCGGAGGATGGATGCGGACGGTCACGCGACCGCTCTCGGCGTCCTCGAGCAGCTCGGCAACCGCGGTTCCGAGACGGTCTCGTGCGCGGGCCGCGTCATCGTCGGCGAGGACGGACAGACCGCCGTCATCGAGAAGCACCACCTTGACCCCGCGCCGGCGGGCGCGCCAGGCCGCGACCCGCACTTCCGGCACATCGAGATCGGACGCCCGGATGCTGTCTCTGAGCTGGGCTTCGATGAGGCGGGCGGCGGCGACCTCCTCGGCACTGAACTCGCGCCTCTCCGCGATCCGGGTGAGGATCGGGCGGGCCCGTTCGTCGAGTGCCGCGAGTCGCCGGTCCCGCACGTCGGCCGCCGCGGCCGCCGCCGCGTCGAGCGCCGCCCGCCGTTCGTTGGCTTCACGCAGCGCGTACAGCTGCCTGGCCATCGGCCGCAGCATGAGCGAGAACAACGACCCCATGATCATGATGGCGTAGCCGGGCAGGGTCACGGCCAGACCCCACATCGCGTCGCCGATCGCGACATGCGCCCAGCCTGCCGCGACCACCGAGATGGCGATGCTGGCGAGCCACGCCGCCAACGGACGGCCGCGCACCGCGACGAACGCGAGGACGATGACCGAGGCCCCCATCGGGGGTCCGGTCTGCATCACGTGCGTCAGTGGGAACGGCAACGAGAACAGCGAGGCGCTCACACCGGCGACGGCGAGGACGGCGCTCACCAGCGTGGTCGGCACGGGCAACGGGTCCCCCGGCGCCTCGACGATGAGTACCGCGCCGGCGGCGAAGAACAGAAAGCCCGCGATGAGCCCGATCCACTGCCACACTCCGGTGCCATCGGCGTTCGCGTACACCGTGACGACGAGGTATCCGCAGCCGAACGCCGACATCGTCAGCCGCAGAGGCAAGGAACCGATCCCGAACGCGTTGTCGACCGCGCCCCGCTCCACGTCCCGTCCGTGCTCGCAGTTCCCGATCACGGACGCTCCCAGCCGATCTGCACGGTGGTGCCGCGGCCCGGGCGACTTCTCAGCACGGTGTGGCCGCCGCGCAGTCGCGACATCCGGCCGTGGATGCTGACCGCGATCCCCACCCGCCCCGGCCCTACGGAGTCCGGGTCGAAACCGGTGCCGTTGTCGACGACCGCCATGCTCAGTGCGTCGGCGGTCAGTTGCACGATCACCGCGCAGTCGGCGTCCGGTCCGGCGTGGCGGAGCACGTTGCGCAGTGCTTCCGACATCGCCTCGACCACTGCCTCCACGACGTCGACCGGATAGCCGACGCGGTCCGACTCGACGTCCCTGGAGTTGTCGGAGGCGGTCGATGCGCCGAGGACCTGGACCTCGAATCGTTCGGACAGGTCCGTGGCCGCCGACCGGATCCGCCGGAGTGTCTCCGCCCGCGAGACGATCTCGGCATCGCCGGGGCTCGGCACGCGCACGAGTTCGTCGAGGGCGGACCGGGCCTGTGCGGCGAGACGGTGGTCCGGCGTCCCCGGCTCGACCGCGAGCAGGGAGGCGATCACGCGATCGTGCACGATGGCGTCGAACCGCGCCTTCTCGACCTCGCGGGCCGACGCCGCGGCGACGTTTGCGGCGGTGCGGTAGGTCTCCTCGCGTGTCTCGTCGAGGTGCCGTCCGGTCCGGGTGGCCACCAGGACCACGGCGAGGAAGACCGCGGTGAATACGACGGACCACATGATCTCGAAGGGGAGATCAGAGGTCAGGCCACCGAACCGTCCCCATTGCTGCGAGACGTGCGCGGCCACGCACGACACGACGAGACTGATCACACCCAGGGGCGCGTGGACGAGCATCAACACCATGCTGGGCATGCCGCAGAACGCGATCATCCACTGCGCCACGTCTTCCGGATCGGTCAACGTCGATCCCGTCCACGCCGGGAACCACAGGGCGATGGCCAGGAGGTAACCCGCCCAGGTGCCGAGTGCCAGCGGCCGCAGCCACGACGTTCCCCGTCGAAAACTCCCGACGACGAGGAGGATGCCGGGACCGACGGACAGCACGATGCTCAACGGAATCCACCACGAGGCCGTCACCGATCCCGACGAGGCGATCGCGGCGACCGAGACCACCGGATAGCCGATGAACCCGAGCCCCAGGAAACGCGCGCCGATCCGGCGGACGTGGTCGAGATCCGGCTCGGCCGAGTCGGATTCGAAGATCCGACGCACCCAAGCGGGCCCCCGCCCCGAGCCCGACGTGTTACGAACGGCCGCCGCACTTCCTGCTGCAGCATTCGGGGACGGGTCCGCCGGGGTCGAGAACGAGGCGGGCACGGACATTCCGCTAACACTCGCACCGGGTGGCATGGGGGTCAATACTCCGCTGAGACGAACTCGTCGACCATCCGCGAATCAAGGTCGCCGAAGCACCCCGGTTGACTTCGTCAGTGGTCGGGTAAGGCGGAGGTCGGTGACAGACCGGCATCAACCAGAAAGGGAGAACGAGTGGGTGGACAACTGCTGATCGCTGTCCCCGTCTACGGACAACAGGACATGACCCACGATCTGGTCCGAGACCTGCAGCGCGAGGAGGCGGACTTCGTGATCATCGACAACCGCGGCGATTACCGCCCGCTGGGCGACGAACGCGTCGAGCGGCCGGGCCAGAACCTCGGCTGGGCCGGCGGGTCCAACCTCGGCTTCCGACTGGCCTTCTCGGAGGGTTATGCGAACGCGATGACGTTGAACAACGACACCCGCCTCTCGCTGGGATATGTCGCGGCCCTTCTCGACCCGGCGCTGCCGGCCGACCTGGGAATGGTCGCGACGGTCTACGACGACAAGTACGCCATCTCGAAGATGCTGTCTGACTACGACGGACCGGCCGAACAGTACGTGCCCCGGCACCGATACCGCGAGATGACGTTCATCGACGGCACCGGGCTTCTGATCACGCGGGACGCCTGGCGCGCCGTCGGCGGACTGGACGAGCGCACCTTCGGGGATTACGCGTGGGGCGCGGATCGCGATCTCAGTGCGCGGGTGCGAGACGCCGGTTTCAAGATCTACGTCACCGAGCGGGGTTTCATGAATCATCTACGCCAGAAGACCGTGTCGACCATGACGTCGGCCTCGCGCTACAAGCTGCGTGCGTACCGCGAGATGACGGCAGGAATGCGTCGTATCGGCATGAGGCACAGGCTGAAGGCGGACGACGAAGCGCCGTATGTGGTTCACGACTTCGATCACCGGGTCGATCAGATTCGATGACGAACGGCCCGTCCCCCTCGAAAGGGGAACGGGCCGTTCGGGTGTAGATCTCGCTGGGAGTCGGCTTACTTGGCCTTCTCCAGCACCTCGACCAGACGCCAGTGCTTGGTCGCCGACAGCGGGCGGGTCTCCATGATCCGCACGCGGTCACCGACGCCGGCATCGCCGTTCTCGTCGTGTGCCTTGACCTTGCTCGTGGTCCGGATGATCTTGCCGTAGAGCTTGTGGCTCTTACGATCTTCCAGCTCGACCACGATGGTCTTCTGCATCTTGTCACTGACCACGTAGCCGATGCGCTCCTTGCGGCGTGCGCGCTCGGTGGTCTGGGTTTCGCTCACCTTCTGGTCCTCACTCATGCGTCGTCACCTTCCGGTCCGGACGCCAGGCCCAGCTCACGCTCGCGCATGACCGTGTAGATACGTGCGATCTCGCGACGCACGGTCCGCAGGCGACGGTTGTTGTCGAGCTGGCCGGTGGCCATCTGGAACCGAAGGTTGAACAGTTCTTCCTTCGACTCTTTCAGGCGGTCGACCAGATCAGCGTCGTTGAGCTCGCGGAGCTCGTTCGCAGCAACTCCGAGGGACATCAGAACTGCTCCTCTCTGGTCACGATCCGGGTCTTGATGGGGAGCTTGTGCTGTGCGCGGCGCAGGGCCTCGCGAGCAATCTCCTCGTTCGGGTAGGTCATCTCGAACAGCACGCGACCCGGCTTGACCGGGGCGACCCACCACTCGGGCGAACCCTTACCCGAACCCATGCGGGTTTCGGCCGGCTTCTTGGTGAGCGGGCGGTCCGGGAAGATGTTGATCCAGACCTTGCCGCCACGCTTGATGTGCCGGTTGATCGCGATACGAGCGGACTCGATCTGACGGTTGGTGATGTACGCGCCTTCCAGAGCCTGGATGCCGTAATCGCCGAACGTCACCTTGGTGCCGCCCTTGGCCTGCCCCTTGAGGCTGGGGTGATGCTGCTTGCGGTGCTTGACCCGACGTGGGATCAACATGGCCTAGCCCTCCTGCTTCTCAGCCGCACCAGCAGTGGCCTCGGCGGGAGCGGCCTCGGCCGCGCGTGCGGCGTCGGTGCTCGTCGCAGTGGTGCCCGAGGCACCGCTACGCCGGGGCCGGCTGGGCCGGCGCGGACGGCGATCCTCGGCTGCCGGAGCGGCCGCAGCCAGCTCGCGGCGTCCACCGACGATGTCGCCCTTGTAGATCCACACCTTCACGCCGATCCGGCCGAAGGTGGTCTTGGCTTCGTAGAGTCCGTAGTCGATGTCGGCGCGCAGCGTGTGCAGCGGCACGCGACCCTCGCGGTAGAACTCACTGCGGCTCATCTCAGCGCCGCCCAGACGACCCGAGCACTGGACCCGGATGCCCTTCACGTTCGGCTGACGCATCGCCGACTGGATCGCCTTGCGCATCGCGCGGCGGAAGGCCACACGGTTGCTCAGCTGCTCGGCGACGCCCTGGGCCACCAGCTGGGCCTCGGACTCTGCGTTCTTGACCTCGAGGATGTTCAGCTGGACCTGCTTACCGGTCAGCTTCTCCAGGTCGCCGCGGATGCGATCGGCCTCGGCGCCACGGCGACCGATGACGATGCCCGGACGCGCGGTGTGGATGTCGACGCGAACCCGGTCACGGGTGCGCTCGATCTCCACCTTCGCGATGCCGGCGCGCTCGAGCCCCGTGGAGAGGAGCTTGCGGATGGCGACATCCTCTTTGACGTAGTCCGCGTACTGCTTGTCGGCGTACCACCGCGACTTCCAGTCGGTGGTGATGCCCAGACGGAAGCCGTGCGGGTTGATTTTCTGGCCCACTACTAGGCTCCCTTCTTCTTCGGCTGACGCGAACGGCCACGGCCGGCGGCTGCCTTCTCCGGCAGGCTCTCCACGACCACGGTGATGTGGCTGGTGCGCTTGCGGATACGGAATGCGCGGCCCTGGGCACGCGGCTGGAAGCGCTTGAGGGTCGGGCCCTCGTCGGCGAACGCGGTGGCGACGACCAGGGTCCGGCGATCCAGATCCAGGTTGTTCTCGGCGTTCGCGACAGCGCTGGCCAGCACCTTGTACACGGGCTCGGACGCCGACTGCGGGGCGAACCGCAGGATGTCCAGGGCCTCGTCCACGTTCTTGCCGCGGATGAGGTCCAGCACACGGCGGGCCTTCATCGGCGTGACGCGCACGAAGCGTGCGGTGGCCTTGGCGGTCGGATTATCGGTCTGCGTAGTCATCAGCGGCGCTTCGCTTTCCGGTCATCCTTGATGTGACCCTTGAAGGTGCGGGTGGGGGCGAACTCGCCCAGCTTGTGCCCGACCATCGAGTCCGAGATGAACACCGGCACGTGCTTGCGTCCGTCATGGACGGCAAAGGTGTGACCGATGAAATCGGGGATGATGGTCGAACGACGGGACCAGGTCTTGATGACCTGCTTGGTGCCCTTTTCGTTCTGAACGTCCACCTTCTTCAGGAGGTGGTCGTCGACGAACGGGCCCTTCTTGAGGCTGCGTGGCATTCTCTTACCTCCTCCTGTTATCGCTTGTTCTTGCCGGTGCGACGGCGACGGACGATCAGCTTGTCGCTGGCCTTGTTCTTACGGGTGCGGCCCTCGGGCTTACCCCACGGCGAGACCGGGTGGCGACCACCGGAGGTCTTGCCCTCACCACCACCATGCGGGTGGTCAACCGGGTTCATGACGACACCGCGGACGGTCGGGCGCTTGCCCTTCCAGCGCATACGGCCGGCCTTGCCCCAGTTGATGTTGCTCTGCTCGGCGTTGCCCACCTCGCCGACGGTGGCGCGGCAGCGCACGTCGACACGGCGGATTTCGCCGGAAGGCATACGCAGCGTGGCGTAGGCGCCTTCCTTACCGAGCAGCTGGATCGACGCGCCGGCGCTACGTGCCATCTTGGCGCCGCCGCCCGGGCGCAGCTCCACGGCGTGGACCTGGGTACCGGTCGGGATGTTGCGCAGCGGCAGGTTGTTGCCGGGCTTGATGTCGGCGGCCGGACCGCTCTCGACGATGTCGCCCTGCTTCAGGTTCTTCGGCGCGATGATGTAGCGCTTCTCGCCGTCGACGTAGTGCAGCAGCGCGATTCGCGCGGTGCGGTTGGGGTCGTACTCGATGTGAGCGACCTTGGCGTTGATGCCGTCCTTGTCGTTACGACGGAAGTCGATCAGACGGTAGGCACGCTTGTGGCCGCCACCCTTGTGACGAGTGGTGATGCGGCCGTGAGCGTTACGGCCACCGCGCCCGTGAAGCGGACGCACCAGCGACTTCTCCGGATGGTCACGGGTGACCTCGGCGAAGTCGGAGCCGCTGGCCCCACGACGACCCGGGGTCGTCGGCTTGTACTTACGAATAGCCATGAGTCTCTAGTCCTTCTCTGGAAGCCCCGGTCAGCTGACCGAGCCTCCGAAGATCTCGATGGGCTTGCTGTCTGCGGTCAGCGACACGATGGCGCGCTTGGTGGACTTGCGCTGGCCGTAGCCGAAGCGGGTCCGCTTGCGCTTGCCCTGTCGGTTCGCCGTGTTGACGCTGGCAACCTTCACACCGAAGATCTTCTCGATCGCGATCTTGATCTCGGTCTTGTTGGACTCCGGGTGCACCAGGAAGGTGTACACGTTGTCCTCCATGAGTCCGTAGGACTTCTCGGAGATCACGGGCGCCAGGATGATGTCGCGCGGATCGGCAACGGTCGTCATGTCAGGCCTCCTCTGCTGTCTTCTCGACGGCAGCCTTGGCATCCGCCGTGTTCTGCTCGATGAAGGCGTTGAGCGTCTCGACGCTGAACACCACCTCGTCCGAATCCAGGACGTCGTAGGTGTTGAGCTGATCGGGCGCGATCGGCAGCACGTTGTTCAGGTTTGCCACGCTCTTCCACGCCGTCAGGTCCTCACGGCCGAGCACGACCAGGAACTTGCGACGATCGGAGAGGCTCTCCAGGAACTCGCGAGCCGACTTGGTCGAGGGGGCCTGCCCCGCAACCAGTTCGGTGATCACGTGGATGCGCTCGTTGCGAGCGCGATCGCTCAGCGCACCGCGGAGAGCGGCGGCCTTCATCTTCTTGGGGGTGCGCTGGCTGTAGTCACGCGGCTGCGGGCCGTGGACGGTGCCACCACCGGTGAACTGCGGTGCACGGGTCGAGCCCTGGCGTGCGCGGCCGGTGCCCTTCTGGCGGTACGGCTTGGCGCCACCGCCGCGGACCTCGCCGCGGGTCTTGGTGGCGTGCGTGCCCTGGCGAGCCGCGGCCTGCTGGGCCACGACGACCTGGTGCATCAGCGCGATGTTGGCGGGGGCGTCGAACAGCGCGGCCGGCAGGTCAACGGTTCCGTTGGTCTTGCCGTCGGCGGTCTTGACGTCCAGCGTCAACTTGGTCGTGGTCTCGGTGCTCGCTGTGTTGCTCATTTCTGGGCACCACCCTTCACTGCGTCGCGGACCATCACGATGCCGCCCTTGCGACCCGGGATCGCTCCCTTGATCAGCAGCAGGCCGGCCTCGGCGTCCACCTTGTGGACGGTGAGGTTCTGCGTGGTCACCTTGTCGTTACCCATACGACCGGCCATCCGCATGCCCTTGAACACGCGACCCGGGGTGGCACAGCCACCGATCGAGCCCGGTGCGCGGTGCACGCGGTGAGCGCCGTGGCTGGCGCCCAGACCGGCGAAGCCGTGGCGCTTCATGACGCCGGCGAAACCCTTGCCCTTCGAGGTGCCGGTGACGTCGACCAGCGCGCCGTCGGCGAAGATCTCGGCGGTCAGTTCCTGACCGACCTCGAACTCGCTGACATCGTTGACGCGGATCTCGGCCAGGTGGCGGCGCGGGGTGACCCCGGCCTTCTCGTACTGGCCGGCGACCGGCTTGGTCACCTTGCGGGGATCGATGGCACCGTAGGCGAGCTGGACGGCGGTGTAGCCGTCACGGTCCTGCGTACGGAGCTGGGTGATCACGTTCGGGCCGGCCTGGATGACCGTGACCGGAACGACGCGGTTGTTCTCGTCGAAAACCTGGGTCATGCCGAGCTTGGTGCCCAGGATGCCCTTGGATGAACTCTGGTTGCTCATGATTTATCTCGCCCCCGTCCTACTGGATGTTGACGTCGACACTTGCCGGCAGGTCGATGCGCATGAGCGCGTCGACCGTCTTCGGGGTCGGGTCGAGGATGTCGATGAGTCGCTTGTGTGTACGCATCTCGAAATGTTCGCGGCTGTCCTTGTACTTGTGCGGCGAACGGATGACGCAGTACACGTTCTTCTCGGTGGGCAACGGCACCGGGCCAACGACACGTGCACCCGTACGGGTCACGGTCTCCACGATCTTGCGCGCCGAAGCGTCGATCGCCTCGTGGTCGTAGGCCTTGAGCCTGATGCGGATCTTCTGTCCCGCCACGCTGTGTCCTCTTCCGTCAGTTGTTCTCGACAGACAAACACCGCGTGACCAGGGGCAGGCTCTCGCCGGCTGAGCACATGACCACCGTGTGAGATACGGCAATCGACGCTGTTCATCTGTCGTTGTACGTTGGCTCGTCGCTGGTACGAGCCGGTTTGCTCCGGCACCCGCGGTCGGGCGTGTCGAGTCCGTGAACCTGATTCGGAGCACGCGTTACACGCCCAGTCCCCGTAAACCGGGCCTGGGAGTCATTCACCTGACGGCTTCCGCGGTGTCGGCACAGAGTGCGACCTGCGTCCGCCGGTCAAGGCAACCCGACAAGTATGCAACAGAGCCGGTGCCGATTCAAATCCGGCTTGGTCACACCCCTGCTCCTGGCGATCGCTCACCGAATCCGTTCCCGCTCACCCCTGCCTGCAGGCTGAGCGGGAACGGACATCGTGAGCGCGCGCGGGCGCACCTAACTGACCGGTGAGTAAGATACGCGCATGGCTGCACTCAACCCCACCTTCGCCCTGCGCAAGAAACTCCCCGCCAACCCGCTCGGCAACGTGCTCTTCTCGCTCGGCATGGTCGCGAAGGTCCCCTACTTCGGCACCGTCCTCCCCCTGGTCCAGGAGATGGAGCCCGGGTACTGCAAGGTCACCGCACCCAACTGGTTCGGCGTGCACAACCACATCGGCACCTTCCACGCGATCGCTGCCTGCAACCTCGCCGAAGCTGCGATGGGCATGCTGATGGAGGCCACCACCCCGACCACACACCGATGGATCCCGAAGGCGATGCAGACGAGCTACCTGACCAAGGCGACCACGCGGCTGACCGCCGAAGCGCGTCTCGCCGACCCCGTCGACTTCGGCGCCATCACCACTGGGACCGACGTCACGGTGTCGGTGAGCATCGTCGACACCAAGGGCGTCGAGGTCGTCCACTGCGACATCACCACCTGGGTGACGCCGAAGTAGCGGTCTCTGCTCGACGTCTCTGTACTCGCAACTGCCGGATCAGGACCCCTACCACCGAGACGAGGACCCACAGCAGCGGCGCCCAGGCATAGCAGGACATTCCGTACCAAGCAGAGACGACGACCAGGCCCTCGGCGGCGCTCGTCGTCGCGGTGTCGGCCGCGACAACATAGGTCCATCCCCAGAACGCTACGAAAACCAGGTAGCTCAACGGCAAGCAAACGACCGCGAGCCTGAGTGAGTACGGGCGGAACCATCGTCGGATCAATTACCGCCCACCTTCACGTCGTGGTGCCCCGGCAGGTGCATCAGGGGACCCCACGGGTCGGTCGGGTCCGGCATATGACCGTAGACCTGTGTCGGAACTCCAGAGTCGGAGTCTGCGTAGACCTCCCAGGCTGGATAGTTGGTGAGCTGACCTTCCAATCTTGGCTCCACACCGTCGTATGGTTCTGCAACCAGGGTTCCTCGCACGCTGGCCCCCACCGTGCTCGAAGCCCACTTGCCAACTTCCTGGTCGTAGAACGGACATTGTATATGCGCCCGACGCCACGCCTACGTGTCCATCCACAAGCGTTCCGGGTGCAACGTACGAACAGCCCCCCGCTCCACCGGTGACGGTCACCCCGAAGTAGCTACCGGTAGCAGGCCGGCCACCCTGCCGATCGCACCGTCTCCGCCGAACAATAGGTCGCGCGCGGATAGTAAGGACCCATCGTCGACGCCGGCGGTGCGCCCGAGTCCTGAGATGCCTGTACCGATCGCGGATAGAACTGCGGCGACGGCAGCATGTGGCGCAGGAACACGATCTTGCGCTCGACGGAGGTGGTCCCCCACGGAATCACCGTCAGATCCGACGACGCGACCTGTTGGGGCGTCAGGTCCGCGGGCGCCGCGATCACGTAAGTGTAGTAACCGTCCGCGTCGAGTCGGGTCTGGAAGTCGGCCGCGCACGCCACCACCGGGTAGGGGGTGACCTTGTCGTTCTGGCACATCGACCAGTACCGCACCTGGAGACCGGGGGTGGCCGGCGACTGGCCGGCACGGCTGTCGGGGAACGTCGGCGCCTTGCCGCGGATGACGGCCACGCGGCCGGGACGGTAGGTCAGAGGGGATCCGACGTACTTGTTGTCGCCGTTGGGGAAGAGTCCCGCGGTCGTCGCCGGGTTGGTGAAGGTGACCTCGGCCGCGTTGTCGGGGAACGACGCCGCTGCGGCCCGCTCGATGAAGTCGTCGAAGACACGCGTGAGAGCCGCGGCGATCGGTCCCTGGTACCGCCGGGGGTTGAACGGCTGCGCGCACGGCTGCAGCGGAATCGACTGCCCGCCGACGGAGAAGGTGACCGTCGGCAAGGTGACACCACCGTTCGGCGAGGCGGCGTCGTCGGGCACGTAGATCCGGACGAGCAGGAATCCGACGGGGGCCTGTTGTCCGGCGGGCAACCCCCGGATCTCGTTCCGCGAGTGGTCGGCGGCACCGGAGACGACCGTCGCATGCCAGCGCCGCTCGGCCGGCGCAGGCATGGCCACGGGAGCGACATAGGGGTTGATGCTGCCCGGGTCAGGTCGGATGGCGTCGTCACGCAGGGTGTCGACGGTGTCGAGATCCGTCCCGTAGGTATTGAGTGAGAAATACCGGGCGGCCGGGAAGGTCCCCGACAAACGGATCGAATCCCCCGGACCGAGGGCGTAGGGCAGCACCCAGTAGGTCGCATTGGCGTCGGGAAAGGCGACGTTGAGGTCGGTGCTGTTGGACATCAGCTGCCACGCGCATCCCGGGCCGGGTGCATAGCCCTGCGGGGCTGCCGATGCCGGAGCCGGCACCATACCGGCCACCACCGTGAGCACCGTGCCGATGACGGCACCGGCGAGCGCTCGAATCACAACATGGACCTGTGCTGACATTGGTCTTTCCCTCCGCCGTGGAGATAGTAGCCAGAGGTCACCTGTGTGTCGGGCCGATTGCACGACACCGTCTCGGCCTGCCACCCGGCGGGGATGCTCATAGGGTGAGGGATGGCCCCGTCGTCGATGCCGCCCCCGGTGCGGTGCAGACCTTCGGGGTCCGCGCCCGGAGTGCGGCAGTATCGAAGAGGGACGGTTTGTCACAGCAGAGCCGACCGGCAGGCGCCACCGAGCAGGAGGACAGACATCATGTGCGGAATATGCGGCGAGATCCGTTTCGACGGCAGCGTGCCCGACGTCTCGACCGTCGATGCGATGACCTGCGAGATGGCGCGCCGCGGCCCCGACGGGAGCGGCGTCTTCGCGAAAGGGGCTGTCGCTCTCGGGCATCGGCGGCTGAAGATCATCGATCTGTCCGAGAAGGGCAGCCAGCCGATGATCGATCCGACGCTGGGGCTGGCACTCGTGTTCAACGGTTGCATCTACAACCACCACGAACTGCGGGCCGAACTCGAGGGGAAGGGGTACTCCTTCTTCTCCCACGCCGACAGCGAGGTGATCCTGAAGGCCTTCCACGCCTGGGGCCCTGACTGCGTGGACCATTTCATCGGCATGTTCGCGTTTGCGATCGTGAACACCGACACCGGCGTCGTGACCCTCGGCCGCGACCGCCTCGGCATCAAGCCGCTGTACCTCGCCGACACGCCCGGACGACTCCGCTTCGCCTCGTCGGTGCAGGCCCTGCTCCGCGCCGGTGACGTCGACACCTCGATCGATCGTGTTGCGCTGCACCACTATTTCAGCTTCCACGCAGTGGTCCCGGCGCCACACACCATCTACAACGGCATCCGCAAACTGCCGCCCGCCACGGTCATGACGATCAACCCCAACGGGCGGCGCACCGAGCGGAAGTACTGGGAGCCGACCTTCGCGCCCCACCCCGACCGTGCCGACTGGGACGAGGAACGCTGGCATGCCGAACTACTGGACTCGCTGCGCACCTCGGTCAAGCGCCGCATGGTGGCCGACGTCCCGGTCGGCGTGCTCTTGTCCGGCGGTGTCGACTCGTCACTCGTGGTCGCCCTGCTCGCCGAGCAGGGCCAGAGCGACCTGGCCACCTTCAGCATCGGATTCGATTCGGCGGCAGGAGAATCCGGCGACGAGTACGCCTATTCCGACCTGATTGCGGACACCTTCGCGACCGACCACCACAAGATCCACATCGGTACCGACCGGTTGCTGCCCGCGATCCCCGACACCGTCGCGGCGATGGGTGAGCCGATGGTCAGTCACGACTGCGTGGCCTTCTACCTGTTGTCGCAGGAGGTCAGCAAGTCCATCAAGGTGGTCCAGTCCGGGCAGGGCGCTGACGAGATCCTCGGCGGGTACAGCTGGTATCCACCGCTGCGCGGGGTGCCGCGGAAGGACACGACCCGCGCCTATGCGAACGTCTTCTTCGACCGTGACGACTCCGACATCCGCAGCATCCTCGCCGACGAGTACCTCCTCGAGGCCGGCTACGATCCCAGTTTCGCCTTCGCGCATGCACATCAGTCCGCACCGGGTGCCGACACCTCCGTCGACGCGGCGCTGCGCCTCGACACCACCGTCATGCTCGTCGACGATCCGGTGAAACGAGTCGACACGATGACGATGGCGTGGGGGCTCGAGGCGCGGGTGCCCTTCCTCGATCACGAGTTCGTCGAACTCGCCGCGACCTGTCCGGCGGAACTCAAACTCGCACACGGCGGCAAAGGTGTTCTCAAGGAGGCCAGCCGGGCGCTCCTCCCCTCGGCGGTGATCGACCGGACCAAGGGCTATTTCCCCGTGCCGGGCATCCGCCATCTGACCGGCGGAGTCCTCGACCTCGTCACCGACACCCTCCGCTCGCAGGCCGCGGTCGACCGCGGCCTCTATCGACCCGAGGCCCTCGAGAAGCTCTTCGGCGACCCCAACGGCATCCGGACCCGACTCGACGGCAACGAGCTGTGGCAGGCCGCCCTCCTCGAGATGTGGCTCCAGACGATGGAAGCGAATTCCCGACGGTGACCATCCTTCGTTTCGACGACCGCGGTTGGAAGACATATGGCGCCTCACTCTCCCCCGACGGGAGTGCGTTCGCCTATATCGTCGACGACGGCAACGGTTATCCCCGTGCGGCGCAACGATCCCTGTCCCGTGACGGTGTCGGCGACCTGCGCTGGGTTAAGGTGCGGTCCACCGGCCCGGTCCGGAAGATCGTGCATTCCACCGACAGCCGGTGGCTGGCCGTCGAGATCGCCCCGAGTGGCGGTGAGCACCACCAGGTCTGGGTCGTCACCACCGACCCCGACGACGACACCGCGCACCGGATCGCGGCCACCCGCCCGGACGGCCGGTCCTACGGGACCGTCCGCCTCGTCGGCTGGGACACCGACTGGGTTCTGCTCACCGCGATCGACCACGACGGCACGACGCATGCGTTGCGCGTCCATCCCGGCACCCAGGCCACCCGCACTCTCGACCTGCGGGTCGGCAGCGAACTGATCGACTCCTGGAAGGGGGCGACGCTCGTCCGGGTCGGTCCGCGCGGCTATCACGACATGCTCCTGATCCGGCGCCACCCCGATGCGCCGGACGACGAGGTCACGATGACCCCGCTGCTCCCTCAGGACCCCGGCGCGGTCACCGATCAGGGTTACGTGCTCGACCAGGGTTTCGACCATCCGTCGCTGGTCTTCGTCCCCGCGCCCAACGAACCGATCCGCGACCTCGACAGCGTCCAGGCGCTGGTGCGCAGCGACTTCGACGCGAAATTCCCGCGGCTCCTCGGCGTCGAGGTGAGCAAGTTCGGCGTGCGGTTCCGGGTGATGGCGCAACGCGTCGACATCGGGCTCGACGAGTTCGCGGTCAGCCACGACCAGTCCACCGTCGCCCTCCTGTGGAATGTGAAGGGCCGCAGCGAGTTGCAGATTCTGACACTCCCCGACCAGACGCTGCATCCACCGGTCGAGCTGCCCGGCGAGGTCGCCTCCGATCTCTCGATCAGCGCGGCGGGTTCGGTGGTGTCGGTGACCGTCTCGAGCCCACAGCATTCCCCGATCGTCCACCTGATCGACGTCGCGAACCGGACGGTGACACCCGTCCGCGACGACGTCGTCACCGGCGAGGGTCCCTCGAGTCTCCTCCGCCCCGAACTCGTGGAGTTCTTCGCGCGAGACGGCATGCCGCTCTCGGGTTTTCTCTATCGGTCCGCGAGGAAGAGCCGCGACGAGCGGCCCGGCCCGACCCTGCTCTACTTCCACGGCGGCCCCGAGGGCCAGACCCGGCCGGACTACCAGTTCCTTTTCGGGCCCCTCGTCGACGCCGGGATAACCGTCTTCGCGCCCAACGTCCGCGGATCGTCGGGCTACGGACGCCTCTTCTCCCATGCCGACGACCGGTACGGCCGCTACGCGGGCATCGACGACGCCGCGGATTGTGCGGAACTGCTGTGCCGGCTGGGTATCGCCGATCCGGACTCGGTGTATTGTTCGGGCCGCTCCTATGGCGGCTACCTGACACTCGCCTGCCTGACCTTCCACCCCGACGTGTTCGCCGCCGGCATCGCCATCTGCGGCATGAGCGACCTCGAATCCTTCTTCCGCAACACCGAACCGTGGATCGCCGTCGCCGCCTACACCAAGTACGGCCACCCCGAGTCAGACCGCGAGCTGCTCGCCGACCTCTCCCCAATCCACCGAATCGACGATGTGCGAGCCCCTCTACTCGTGGTCCACGGCGCACACGACACCAACGTCCCGGTCAGTGAGTCACAACAGATCGTCGCCGAACTGCAGGCCCGCGGCGCGGTCGCCGAGATGTTGATGTTCGACGACGAGGGCCACGAGATCGTCAAGCGCAGCAACCAGCATCGATTGACCGAGGCCGTCGCCGAGTGGATCGCGAAGTACCCGAGCCGCTCCGGAGTGATGCGATGACCCGGCGGATGACCGACCGGTTGCTCGCACAGCTCGCGGAGACCCGCACGGGCAACGAGCGCGCCAATGTCCTCGAGGAGCTCCGCCGGCTGATCCTGTCCGGTGGCGCGCCTCCCGGCACCCAGATCCCACCCGCCGAGATCGCCGACGTCTTCCAGGTCAGCCCGATACCGGTACGCGAGGCGCTGAAGACGCTCGTCGGCGAGGGTCTCGTGGTGCACCGGCCCCATGCCGGATACCGCGTGAGCCAACCGTCCACCGACGAGCTCCGCGAGATCTACTTCGTTCGTGGAACCCTCGAACAGGCCGCCCTCGCCCGATCTGTCGAACTCATCGACGAGTCGTCACTCCAGATCGCCCGGGACCGGCACGCCGAACTCCTCGTCGCGGTGAAGTTCAACGACGGCAAGGCATTTCACGATGTGTCCCGCGAGTTCCACCGCGCACTCACCACGCCGTGCGCGATGCCGCGACTGCTCAACATGTTCGAGGCGACCTGGAACCTCACCGAACCCTTCCAGATGATGCGATCGGTACCGTCGGAGACGCAGGCGGCACTCAACGCCGATCACGAAGACCTGCTCGACGCCTTCGCCGCCCGCGACACCTCAGCGGTCCTCGAGGTCGCGCACCGGCATCATCGGCGACTCGAGAGCGCGATCATCGAGAACGCAGACCTCCTCGACGTCCGCCACGACTGACACGCCCGGCCCCGCTGCTCACCCGTTGGAATATATCCACGCGTTCATCGGCAGGTAACAAACCGTTCCTATTTTTGTCCCATCAGCATTTCCGCACCTGAGGGCGGTTTTCCGCGCTGAGAGACACACCGGGAGAACACATGTCCACACCGACCCCTGCCGAGGCGGCACAGTCGCATCACGGCGCCGCGGGCGAGAGCGTCATCAAAGCCGGCTACGACGAGCGACTCACCAACACCGATCTCGCGCCACTGAAGGAACAGAAGTGGACCTGGTACAACATCTTCGCGTTCTGGATGTCCGACGTGCACAGCGTCGGCGGCTACGTCTTCGCCGGCAGCCTGTTCGCGCTGGGTATCGCCGCCTGGCAGGTCCTCGTCGCCCTCCTGGTGGGCATCGTGGCCGTCAATCTCCTGTGCAACCTCGTCGCCAAGCCATCGCAGATCGCGGGCGTTCCGTATCCGGTGACGACGCGAGTGTCCTTCGGCGTCAAGGGTGCCAACATCCCGGCGATCATCCGCGGCGCGATAGCGGTCGTCTGGTACGGCATCCAGACCTACCTCGCCTCGGTCGCGTTCGGCCTGCTGGCATTGAAGTTCTGGCCGGGTCTCGAACCGTGGGGTGACGTCGACCAGCACGGTTTCCTGGGGCTGTCGGTCCTCGGCTGGGCCGGTTTCCTCCTGATGTGGGTCCTGCAGGCGTTCGTGTTCTGGAACGGCATGGACACCATCCGCAAGTTCATCGACTTCTGCGGGCCGGCGGTCTATGTGGTGATGATCGTGCTCGCCGGCTACCTGATCGTGAAGGCCGGCTGGGACAACGTGAGCCTCGATCTCTCGGTGGGTGAAGGTCTGTCCGGCTGGTCGTCGATCACCATGATGTTCAGTGCGTTCGCGCTGGTGGTCTCCTACTTCTCCGGCCCGATGCTCAACTTCGGCGACTTCTCGCGCTACGGAAGGAGTTTCGGCGAGGTCAAGAAGGGCAACTTCTGGGGCCTGCCGGTCAACTTCCTGTTCTTCTCGCTGCTCGTCGTGTGCACCGTCTCGGCGGCGGTGACGGTGATCGGCACGGACGAGGACGGCAACATCATCACCGACCCGGTCCATATCGTCGACAAGATCGACAACACCACCGCCGCCGTGCTCGGCGTGCTGACCTTCGCCATCGCCACCATCGGTATCAACATCGTCGCCAACTTCGTGTCCCCCGCCTTCGACTTCTCGAATGTGGCCCCCACCAAGATCAGCTGGCGTACCGGCGGCATGATCGCGGCGGTCGGCTCGGTGCTCATCACCCCGTGGAACCTCTTCAACAATCCGACCGCGATCCACTACACGATGGACACACTCGGCGCGGTGATCGGTCCGCTGTTCGGCATCCTGATCGCCGATTTCTACCTGGTCAAGAAGCAGAAGATCGTCGTCGACGACCTGTTCACCATGAAGCCCGAAGGCACCTACTGGTACCGCAACGGCTGGAATCCGGTGGCGGTGGCCTCGACCGTCATCGCCTCCATCCTGCCGATCTGCGTCGTCGTCTTCGGCACCGCCTACCAGGCCAGCTTCACCTGGTTCATCGGCGCCGGACTCGGCCTGGCGGTCTACACGCTGGGCATGAAATTCGTTCCCGCGCATCTGATCCACGGGTCGGTACCCGCGGCACACATCACCACCGACATCGCGGTCGACGCCGCGGGTGACCCCGTCGTCGACCCGACGCCGGAGCCGGCGGTCGCCCAGGAGACCACCACCAGCTGATCCGTGGGGCGCCGCGGTCTCGGGATCACGAGGCCTGACCGAGCCCGCGCTCCGCGATCGACTCCAGGACACCCATCGGCGCCTCGTACGGTTCGGCCTCGCGGGGCCAGTGCACGATGACGTCGGTGAATCCCAGTTCGGTTGCTCGCCCGACCATGTCGTCGAACAGACCGACGCTCTCGAGCGCATTGCGCGGAGACGCGTCGAGACTGAGGTATCGGTCGATCCGACGGCCGGGGTACCGGCTCAGCTCCTCGTCGAGGATGTCGACGGTTCGTCCGACCGCCGCGAACCAGTCGCCCAGCGTTTCCGCCGCTTGGCCGGTGGTCACCCAGGCCTCACCGTGGCGGGCCGCGAACCGCGCCGAGCGGGGTCCGTTGCCGGCGAGGAGAAACGGGACCCGGTCGCGTACGGGTCCACGCCCCAGCCGCATGTCTCGCGCCCGGTAGTACTCGCCGTCGGCGTCGACGTGGTCCTCGCGCAGGGTCCGGTCGAGGAGGCCGACGAACTCCTGGAATCGATCGACGCGCTGCCGGGCGGTCAGCTCGGGCTGCCCGAGCACGACATCGTCCGGTGTGCCGCCGGCGCCCAACCCCAGCAGAAAGCGACCGTCCGAGATGTCGACGAGGGTCTCTACCTCACGCGAAAACGACACCGGGTGACGGAAATTGGGCGAGACCACGAACGCTCCGAGTTGGATGACGCTGGTCACCGCGGCGGCTGCCGACAGCAGTGGCATACAGCCCGACCAGCGCGAGTCCGGCAGACGACCCCAGACGAGGTGATCGTAGGTCCAGGCGTGATCGAAACCCATCTCCTCGGCCAGAATCCACCGCGGACGGGACTGTTCCCAGGTCAGGTCGGGCAGTATGCAGATACCGTGGCGCACGCCTCGAACACTACTGCGTCGTCCCGGTTCTCCCGGCCGGCTCAGCGATGCCTGGCCCCGGGCAGCACGACCGCCGACGCCACGAAGAAGCAGAGCGCGCCGACGAAGGTCCCGGCGGTGGCGGCGACGGCGTCGGCGGTGACACCGTCCTCGGTGACGAAAGCGCCGACCGCGGACACCCCGAACGCCACGCATCCCACCCAGTTCACCAGCACCGACCACCAGTCCCGGTCCCGGATGTCGAGGCCACTGCCCGACGATCGCGAGTACGCGACGAAGGCGACCGCGCCGCTGATGAGGAAGGCGATCGAGCCGCCGGCATCGGGCGACCACACCAGGTGACGCTCACCGGCGACCGTCTGGGCGAACAGCGCACTCGTCGTGGAGATGTTGAACAGGATGGTGCCGACGGACTGGGTTGCGGCACTCAGCCATTCGGCCCGGGTGGCCGATCCCGGCAGCGACGCCTCCAGCTCAGCGGGCGGGCCGCTACGCACCAACTGGATGAAGCCGGCCCCGGTGAAGAACCACGCGCCGATGAAGTAGCACAGATTGACGACGTCGGCACCGGCGAGCTGCCCGAATCCGGGTGCCGACCCCAGGGCGAACAGCGCGGAACCAACCATGAAGCCCCAGCACTGCTTCGGCAGGGTGGGTGCGAACGCCGCGGCGGGCCAGACTCGACGCCGTGCGGTCGCCACCGACGCATCACGCGGTGACATCGAGGACCGCGATGACCTTGCTCGGTTCGATCCACACGCCCAGTTCGCCCGGGACGCCGTTGCGCGTACCGAACTCCTCGGCCCGGTCGGCACCCATGTACCGCGCCCCGCACATCGTGGCGATCCGACGCACCTCGTCGAGATCCTCGGTCACCACCGCGCGCCCTTGCACCTGGACGAACCCGTACGGGGGCTCCGGCAGGTCCACCGACATCACGGCCCGCGGATCACGCAGAAGCGCACGACCTTTCGCGGTGGTGGCACCGGTGTTGAAAGCGAGACGGTCACCGTCGACGACGAACCACACCGGGATGACGAGGGGCCGCCCGTCGGCGGCGAGATAGCCCAGATGCCCGGTCTTGGTTCCGGACGCGAGGAATTCACGGACGGTCGGATCGGACAGCGAGGTGGCAGACATGCACCCACCCTAGATCCGTGACGCTATGTGCACCGCCATCATCATGATCGTGGCATGCGGACCGCTGTGGCCGCCGGTGGGCAGGATCGACCCGTCGACGATGCGCAACCCCTCGGTCCCGTACACGGCGCCGAGTGCGTCGGTCCACACACCCATCGGCATGGTGCCCCACGCATGCTGGGAGAACCCGGGCACCGCGGCCACCGAGACGCTGCCCGGCACGACGATGCCGGCGAAGTCGGGCGAACGCAGCATCTCCACGACGCGGTCGGCACCCGCACGCATCGATGCGGTGGCCTCGGGCGACGGTTCGCCGAACTCGAGTCGGACCCGTCCCCGGTCGGCGACGAGCTTCACCGGCGACCGGCGCATCGCGGTCACCTCGACCATCGTCCCGATGGGCGGCACGCCCTCGATGTAGACCGCGAAATCATCTCGATAACAACGGATCTCGAGTCCATCGACGGTGTGGAGCACGGTCGGCAGCACCATACCGGGTTCGGCCGGATCCGTCCGCCGATAAGAGACGACCAACCCGCGATGCTCACCGGCCTCCAGAAACCCCGCCCCACCGAGCACCTCGAGATCCGAACCGAGCAGGAGCCGCGCGGTGCCCAGGGTGCCGGCGGCGAGTATCACCTCACCGGCGCTCACGGCGAACCGGTCGGTCGCGACACCGGTGACGCGCCGCCCGTCGGAGACCTCGAGCCGTCGGACCTCACAGTCGGCCACGACACGGAGGTTCGGCCGGCGGAGGGCCGGCTCGAGATAGGCCTCGGCCGCGGTCCGGCGCAGCATCCCGGACCGGTTGCCGAGCACCCGGTTCACGCCGATGACCGGCCACCGGACACCGAGCGGCCGAGTCACCTCCCGCGACGACCAATACCGCTCGAAAGCCGTTCCGGCATCGCCGAGTTCGTCGTCGGACACCGGAGAGACGCCCATCGTACCGTCGCTTCCGTCCAGCTCGGAGTAGGCGGCGTCGATCGCCTCGAGGCCCCAACCTTCCGGCCAGTCCGCGAAGTCGTCCTGGTGCCAGCGGAGGAAGTAGCCGCCGTTGACCACCGAGGAACCACCGACCGCACATCCCCGCGCCGCGGTCAGACCGTCGAGATCGGTGGCGTGCCGGACCGCGTAGGGCGCGCGGTCGCCGATCGGGAGACGCCGGAGGTCCCGGTCTTCCGGTCCCGGCCAGCGCCCGGGTCCCCGCTCGAGCAGCACGACGTCGCGCCCGGATTCCCTCGACAGCTTCTCCGCGAGGACGCATCCCGCGCTCCCGGCACCGACGATGACGACATCCGCGGTCAGACGACCATTGTCGGCCGACTTCAGCGCGGGATGGCGGGATCGACGGGTCATCGGGAGATGACCGGGCGCAATGCCTCCGCGTCTCGGTGGGTGATGACGCCCTGCCACAGACCCGCACCGTAGGCCAGATCGTCGAGGCGACGCATCACCAGATAACGGAACGGGCCCAGGGCCGGCGGGGTCGTCGGGTCCGCGAGCAGGTCCCGGAACCAGGACACCACCCCCTCGACGACCGCCACCTGGACCACGAGTATGCGGAAGCGTCTCGACACCAGAGCCATCAGCAATGCCACCGGCCAGTAGTGCCGGCAGATCGCATCGGCCGCCTGCAGTAACCCGAACCCGGCCGCTCGTCCGGTCAGTTGCGCCGAGACGAGAGGTGCCGAGGGCAGATCGCCCAACCGCTTGCGGAGCCGGGTCGCGAGGTGGGTCAGGATGAGCATCGCCAGCGCGGTGCCGAAGCGGGTTCGCGACAGCAGTGCGACGACGGCCGCGGCCATCGGCACCGACAACACCAGCGGGGCGGCTCGATCGCCGTGACGTGCCGCGAGGTGGGCGGCCCCGGTTCCGTAGAAGCATCGGCGAGACAGCACCGAACGCAGGTCGGTGCGGTGGTCGTGGGCCACCCGCGCGACCGGGTCGTAGCGGATCCGCCATCCCGCGGCATGCATGCGCCAGCACGCGTCGACATCCTCGGCCACCCGGAGCGACTCGTCGAATCCACAGAATGCACTGCGCCGCACCACGATTGCCGCGCTGGGGACGTATGGGACCCGGGTCGAGGGCAGGACCGCCGACTCCTCCGGCCCCATGTCCAGGGACGACCAGCCGTTCTCGTAACGCTCCGCCAGCGAGGACGACTCGTCAGCCGATCGGAGGCCGACGATGCGAGGGGCCACGACCCCCACCGTCGGGTCGGAGAAGTGGGTCAGCAGCACGGTCAGCCAGTCCGGGTCGGGAACGACGTCGGAGTCGAGGAAGGCCACGAAATCGGTGGTGGCGGCCGCCGCCCCGGCGTTCCGGGCAGCGGCCGGACCACGATTGTCCTCGAAGCGGATCACACGAACGCCGGGCCGCTCGGCCACGATCGGGACGTCCGAGCCGTCGTCGACGACCACGACCGTCAGACCGTCGAGGGCATCGAGCAACCGGTCGACACCGGCCTGGTTGTCCTTGACCGGCACCACCACGGTGACATCGGCGGGTTGCGGCCCGAACATCGGACGGGGGTTGGCGATCCCGGCGTCGAGAAGTGCACGCGCGAGACGGCGGGTCACGTTGTCGCACACCTCGATTCGACCGTCATCGGAAGTCATCCCGAGCGCGGTGTCCGACATGCGCAGCAGTCGCGTCGGAGATCCGCCGACGAGATACCGGAAGTCACCGCCGCGCGCGGAGCGCAGATCGATCTGAACCTGGAAACCGTCGGGCAGATCAGTGCGGTTCTCCGGCGCCGCTTCCTCCGACGTGCCGGCGCCCTCATCTACGTTTTCGTCCGAAACCGATTGTGCACCAACGGCTTCTTCGCCACTGATGCCCTGGGCCGTGGCGCCGCCGCGGGGTGCGGAATCGTCGAGCGCGGTCATCCGATCCGCCCCTGCTCGTCGACCTCCCAGGAGACAAGCGCGGCAGCGAGTCGATCGGTCACCTCGGCCACCAGTCGACGTCCCTCGTCGGCGGTGGCCTCGGTGGGATCTCCCAGCACGCCGTTCGGGCTGACCGCGGCGACACCTCCCTCACGCATGACCGGCAGAAGTGCGCCGACCGGCTCGCGATTGCCGGCGGCCGCCCGTGCGGGGTCGACCAACGACGGCGAGACATGCAGCAGCACAGAGGTTTCAGTGAATCCGGCATGCGCATCCGCCCCTGGGAAGGCACAAGGGAACCAGGCGGCATCACGCCCCTCGTACCGGAGTCGGGTCACCGCGTCGATCAACGTCCGAGTGTTACCGCCGTGTCCGTTGACGAACACGATGCGTCTGGCCCATCTGCAGGCGCTGCGCCCGTATTCGACGAGCATCCCGCGAAGAGCGTCATGCCCGATGGAGATCGTCCCGGCGAAGCCTTCGTGTTCGCCGCTCGCGCCGTAGTTGAGGTCCGGCGCGCGGAGGATGTCGGAATCCCCGAGGCGCTCGCAGACGACGTCGGCCACCGCCGCGGCGATACGCGTGTCGGTGTCCAGAGGCAGGTGCGGACCGTGTTGCTCGACAGAACCGAGGGGTACCACGAGAGTGATCACCTTCCCATCGAGGTCCGGCCAGCTGCACTGCCCCAGCGTCGACGGTCCTGTCATCTGACCAATGCTAGCCATCGCGCCCTCAAGCTTCTGCCCCTCGGCCCAAAAACAGGAAGAAAAACGCGCCGAAATTGTCGTGCCGCCCGGCTTGACGAGCGTTCGATCGGTTGTGGAATGCTAATGCCTACGCGTGACGCCTGACACAGGTGGCAGTACAACGACCGGAGGACGACACATGAGCAGTACGACACCCCATAACAGTGGAAAACCCGGCCCACTCAGTTCGATCCGGGTCATCGAGTTCGCCGGCATCGGTCCGGGACCCCATGCGGCCATGTTGCTCGCCGATCTGGGTGCCGACGTGGTCCGGGTCCAGCGCCCCGGTTCACTCCCCAAGCCGGGCGTGAACGCCGATGCGCTGTTGCGCGGGCGTCGCGTCGTCGAGGCAAACCTGAAGGACGAGACCGATCGTGCGACGATCCTCGACCTGGTGGCCAAGGCCGACGTCATCCTCGAGGGTTTCCGCCCCGGCGTCATGGAGCGTCTCGGATTCGGGCCCGACGACCTCACCGAGGTCAATCCCGGCCTCGTCTACGGCCGGATGACCGGCTGGGGCCAGGACGGCCCCCGCGCGAACCTCGCCGGCCACGACATCAACTACATCTCGCTCACCGGTCTGCTCCACGCGATCGGCCGCAAGGATGATCGTCCGGTGCCGCCGCTCAACCTCGCGGGCGACTTCGGCGGCGGATCCATGTTCCTCGTCGTGGGCGTGCTGGCCGCACTGCTCGAGCGCGGCATCTCCGGCAAGGGGCAGGTCGTCGACGCAGCGATGGTCGACGGCGCTTCCGTTCTGGGACAGATGATGTGGGCGTTCCGCGGCACCGGCCTGTGGAGTGACACACGCGGCACCAACATGCTCGACACCGGCGCCCCCTACTACGAGGTCTACGAGACCTCGGACGGCAAGTACATGGCCGTCGGCGCCATCGAGCCGCAGTTCTACGCCGAGCTGCTGAAGGGCCTCGGCCTGGCCGACGCCGACCTTCCGGCACAGAACGACATCGCGAACTGGGGCAAGCTGAAGGAGATCTTCACCGAGACCTTCAAGTCCCGCACCCGCGACGAGTGGGCCAAGGTCTTCGACGGCACCGACGCCTGCACCTCGCCGGTGCTGACCTTCGCCGAGGCGCCCGGCGACCCGCACATGGCCGCCCGCGCCAACCTCGTCGACATCGACGGGGTCACCCAGGCACAGGTCGCCCCGCGCTTCTCGCGCACCCAGCCGGAGACCCCGGCCGGACCCGCCACCGAGGCCGTCGACCCGAAGACCCTCTGGGCCTGATCCGGCACCACGGAGAATCGCCACTCCCCGGACGGATGCGCTGGTTCCAGCCGGCGCTCCTGAATGGGAAGTGGCGATTTTCGTTTCTCACGATTCGCTTCGTGACGATCTCGCTCCCTGAGGTGCGAGGAGCGTAGCGACCTCCCGCGCTCCCTGAGGTGCGAGGAGCGTAGCGACGAGCCTCGAAGGGTCAGACCTTCGAGTGCCCCATGTCGATCTGGAACTCGGCACCGGTGATGCCCTTGGCGCTGTCGGAGGCCAGATACAGCACGGCATCGGAGATCTCGTCGAGCGACGCGACCGGGTGGTAGTCCAGGATCGACGTGAAATGCGGGTTGACCCAAGGAATCCCGAAGATGCGATGTGCCTCGGTGTCGGCCACGCCCATCGGGGTGTCCACCGCGTAGGGGTGCACGCTGTTGACCCGGATGCGATGGTGGCCGAGCTCCTTCGCGGCCGTCTGCGCCAGACCGACCAGGCCGTGCTTCGACGCCGAATACGACGCTTGCAGGGGCATCGCCTTCAGCCCGGCGACGGAGCTGATGATGGCGATCGAACCGCCGTTACCGGCCTCGAGCATCGCCGGGACCGTGGCCTTCAGCGTCTTCCAGGCGCCGACGAGGTTGATGTCGACGACGTCGGTGAACTGTTCCTCGGACAGCTCCCACACCTTGCCCCAGGTGAGCACGCCCGCATTGGCGATCACGTGGTCCAGCCGTCCGAACTGTTCGACGGCATCCGCGACGAGCTGCTGCTGGAAGTCCAGGTCACGCGTATCTCCCTGCCGCGCAAGGATCTTACCCCCGACGCCCTCGACGAGCCGGATGGTCTCGGCGAGGTCCTCGGCGGTGGCGGGCGGATAGGTCGCGTGGTCGATGATCGGACCCGCGATGTCGAGACCGACGATCGCGGCTCCCTCACGAGCGAACCGGACCGCGTGATTGCGGCCCTGACCACGGGCGATGCCGGTGATGTAGACGACCTTGCCGTCGAACTGTCCCATGGCAGAACTGTAACACGTTCTAGTTCTGCCCACGTTCTAGTTCTACCCACATCCGGTCCGGCACCGAGAGGCGTTCACGAACTCGCCCGCCGACCGGAGATCCGGTCGGCGGGCGGGAATCGGCGGGTGCGACGCGTCAGGCGCCGAAGGACCTGGTGAAGTCGTCGGGGATGATCAGGTCGTCGGCCGAGAGCTCATGCACGCTCCTGTGCCCCAGACCCATCAGCACGCCGTCGAGCCCCATGCGCATGAGGTCGAGGACGTTCTCGACGCCGGCCTGGCCGTTGGCAGCGAGACCCCAGAGGTACGCCCGGCCGATCATCACGGCGCGGGCACCCAGCGCGAGCGCCTTGGCCACGTCACTACCGCGACGGATGCCGCCGTCGAGAAGCACCTCGATGTCGTCGCCGACCGCGCTGGCGATGTCGGGCAGCAAGCGGATGGTCGCGGGGGTGCCGTCGAGGTTGTTGCCGCCGTGGTTGGAGACCGAGATGGCCGACGCACCGATGTCGACCGCGCGCTTGGCGTCGTCGAGCCGGGTGATGCCCTTGACCATGAACGGACCGTCCCAGTGCTCACGTAGCCACTGCAGGTCTTCCCACGTGGGCGGCGGGGTGCCCATCCACTCGCCGTAGGCACCGAAGAAGGTCGGGCCGGGGACGCCCTGCGGGGTGAGGTTGGGCGCCGTGAGATCAGGGATGACGACCTTGCCGCCCTTGACCCAGTCCAGCGCGTAGCGCGGCTTGACCGCGATCTCCGGACCCAGACGCACGAGCGCCTTCAGGTTCACCTTCTCCGGGATCTCCGGACTGCCCCAGTCGCGTCCGACGTTGAAGACCCAGTCGGTGGTGACGATCAGCCCTTTGGCGCCGGCCGCCTTCGCCCGCTCGGCCCGCCGGAGGATGTCCTCACGGCTGCCGAGCCAGTAGATCTGGAAGAAGACCTTGTCGTTGACCGCGGTCACCTCTTCGACGGCGTGGGAGGCGAAACTCGACAAGCCCATCGCGGTACCGCGGGCGGCCGCTGCACGTGCGACGGCGACCTCACCGTCCGGATCGACGGCCTGGACACCGGTCGGCGAGATCATGACCGGGAAGGAGAGCTCCTGCCCCATCACCGACGTGGTCATCTCCCGCTCCGGCTGGGCACCGACAACGTGTGGTGCCCAACCCAATTCGGAAAAGGCCTGCACGTTGTCGTCGAGGGTCACACCGGCCTGGGTGCCGGCGACCAGCGATGCGTACACCGACTTCGGCAGCCGTTTCTTCGCACGACGCTGAGCCTCGGTGACCGTTTCGAACCAGGGGTTTCTCGCCCAGGGGTTGAGAGCCATTCTCTTACTCACTCACTCTTCTCGGATGCGGGCCGTCGCCCGCGGGATATGTTCGATGCCCCGCGATGACTCGACACACGGTGGGGCCGCGTGGATTACCGCGCGGCGGGGGTGAACCCGGCCAGCGGGTTCTCGTCACAGGACTTGGTGGGTCGTCCACCCACCGGGGTCAGGTCGCCGTCGGGGCGACGGGTCATCAGCGTCAGCGGGGTGCCGCGCGAATGATCCTTGTTGGCCGTCGGTTTGGTGCGATCGCCGGCGAGCAGTTCTTCGCCGTAACCCTGCACGCACTCGGGGTCCGGTCCGGCCAGCGGCAGGCCGGTGAAGAACTTTGCCGCCATGCAGCCACCGCGGCAGGCGTCGAAGTGCGCACACTTGGTGCAGGCACCGGCGTTCTGCGGCTCGCGCAACTCGGTGAACAGATCCGAACGCTGCCAGATCTCCTGGAATCCGCCGTCGGACAAGATGTTGCCGGCGAGGAAGTTCTCGTGGATCGCGAACGGGCAGGCGTACACGTCGCCCACCGGGTCGATCAGGCACACCACGCGCCCGGCACCGCAGAGATTGAGGCCGGGCAGGCCGCCGCCGGAATCCCCGCCGAAGGCCGACAGGTGGAAGAACGAGTCACCGGTCAGCACACGATCCCCGTGGGCGACAAGCCAGTCATAGAGTTCGCGCTGCTGCTCGGGCAGCGGGTGCAGGTCGTCCCAGACGTCGGCGCCACGGCCGGACGGACGCAGCCGGGTGATGCGCAGGGTGGCGTTGTAGCGGTCGGCGAGTGCCTTGAACTCGTCGAGCTGCGCGACGTTCTGCCGGGTCATGACGACGCTGATCTTGGCGTCGGCGAACCCGGCCTCGGCCAGGTTCTCGAGCGCCCGGACCGCCATGTCGAAAGAACCCGGGCCGCGCACGGCGTCGTTGACCTCCGCGGTCGCGCCGTCGAGCGAGATCTGGACGTCGACGTAATCCGATGCCGCGAGCCGCGCCGCGACCTTCTTGTCGATGCGCAAACCGTTGGTGGAGAACTTGACTCCCACCTGATGGCTGGTGGCGTAGTCGACGAGTTCCCAGAAATCCGGGCGGACGGTCGGCTCGCCGCCGCCGATGTTCACGTAGAAGACCTGCATGCGCTGCAGTTCGTCGATGATCGCCTTGCACTGTTCGGTCGACAGCTCGCGCGGGTCGCGCTTGCCGGACGACGACAGGCAGTGCACGCACGCCAGGTTGCAGGCGTAGGTGAGCTCCCAGGTCAGGCAGATCGGTGCGTCGAGGCCGCGCTCGAACTGGTCGACGAGGCGGCCGACCTTGGGCACCTGGTCGGCGGGCGCGCTCGGACGCTCGGAGGTCACGAGTTCGGCTGCGGTGGGCGGCATCTCGATGGTCGTCATCGTGTCGGTCCTAGGGTCGGGGCTGAATGCGGGGTGTCGATCGGGGCTGGCGATCGGGACGGATTCTGGATCAGGCCGCGCGGGGCGTGATCATCGCGCTGTCGGCCAGCGCCGTGAGCGCCTGCACATACAGCGGACGCTGCGCGGGCGTGATCCCCGCGGCGAGAAGGGCTGCCTCGGCGGAGTCGTGATCGGCGAGGGACTGCACGATCCCCACCACCGTGAGGTTCTTGAGGAAGGACAGCTTACGGGTACCGAAGTGGTACAGCAGGGCGCCGAAGGGCTCGGGGCGCAGCGCCACCTTCGGGTTGAGCTCCCACGCGACGAACGTGTCGAAGCCGGCTCGGGAATCGGGGGAATCGGGACCGGGGGTGTCGAACCGGACCCCGGCGACCGCAGAACGGCCGCCGGAGGTCGGATTCGATGTCGGGGCAGACATCAGTAGACCCCGCACATCCCATCGATCGACACCTCTTCGACGAGCGACTCGGCGATGAGTTCGGTCTCGTTCGAGTTTCCAGCGGTAGCGGCGGACTGGTCGGCCATGATCCATACCTCCTGATCTTCTTAGTGACTCGGATCACGAAGGACTATAGTGGCACTCAGTGCAGATTTCCACTGCTAGAGCAAAACTGCCCGTTCGGGCAGGTGATCCGCACGTGTTCCGTCGGCCGCGCGGAAGTGCATCCCATATGGTGAGGTCTCGATGACGTCGACAACACAGCAGGACGCGAACCCGGGGCGCACCGCGCCCGGGCGACGCCCGATCTCCTCGCGCGCGCGGATCAGCGCGCTCGCGATCAGCCTGTTCACCACCCGGGGCTTCGAGGAGACCAGCGTCGACGACATCGCCGAGGCCGCGGGCATCGCGCGCCGCACACTGTTCCGGTACTACTCGTCGAAGAACGAGATCCCTTGGGGAGAGTTCGACGACCACCTCGGCGAATTGCGCGGACTTCTCGCACAGATACCCACCGACATCCCCATGGCCGACGCCCTCGTCGATGCGCTGGTCGCTTTCAACCGGGTGCCACCGGAGGAACTCGAGAACCATCGCAGGCGCATGTCCCTGCTGCTCGGAGTTCCGGCGCTCCAAGCGCATTCGATGATCATGTATGCCGATTGGCGCCATGTCATCGCCGGGTTCTGCGCAGCCCGACTCGGCCTGGACGAGAACGACCACATCCCCCAGACCATCGGCTGGCTGTGCCTGGGCGCGGCCCTCGCCGCCTACGAGCAGTGGCTGGCCGACCCCGATGCCGACCTCGAGGCACTCATCGCCGCCGGTGCGCGGACCGTCGCGAACGGGGTCGCGTCACTCGCCCGGACGGCATGACCACCGCGGCGACTACGCTGGCGACGGCATGGCCTCGTGGGACGCCCACAGATTGGGCTATCCTGAAGTAGAACGTGTTCTAATTCGGTCCGGTTCGACCCGGTCCTCGACGTCGGAGAGCTGCTACATGTCTGACCTGACCCCTCATGGCTCACGAAGCGTGATCCTCACGGTGGCCGAGGTGATCGATGAGACGTCCGATGCCAAATCCATCGCCTTCGAGGTCCCCGGGACGTCGTCGGACGCCTTCACCGACTACAAGCCGGGGCAGTTCCTCACGCTCCGCATCCCGAGTGAGCAGACCGGGTCGGTGGCCCGCTGCTACTCCCTGGCATCGTCGCCGTACACCGACGCCCGTCCCAAGGTGACCGTGAAGCGCACCGTCGACGGCTACGGGTCCAACTGGGTGTGCGACAACCTCTCCCCCGGTTCCCAGGTCGAGGTGCTGCCCCCGTCCGGGGTCTTCACGCCGAAGTCCTACGACGACCCGCTGCTGCTCATCGCCGCCGGCAGCGGCGTGACGCCGGTGATGTCGATCCTCAAGGCGGCGTTGAAGAAGAGCGACGCGCCGATCGTCTTCTTCTACGCCAATCGCAGCGAGGACGACGTGATCTTCGCCGCCGAGCTGCGCGACCTGCTCCACGCGCACGCCGACCGCCTCACCGTCGTCCATTGGCTCGAGACCCTGCAGGGGCTGCCCACCGCGGCAGCCCTGACATCGGTGTTCGCGCCGTACTCGACCACCCACACCGCCTACATGTGCGGTCCCGGACCGTTCATGGACGCCGTCCACAAAGCCTTGGCGCAGGCGAACTTTCCGCACCACAACGTCCACACCGAGGTCTACAACTCGCTGTCCGGCGACCCGTTCGCCGACGTCGAACTCGAGGAGGTCAGCGAGGAGGACCAGGCTTCCGCGGCCACCGTCGAGGTCGAACTCGACGGCGAGACCCACACTCTGAGCTGGCCGCGCAAGCGCACCCTGATCGACATCATGCTGGCAGCCGGGCTCGACGCCCCGTACTCCTGCCAGGAGGGCGAGTGCGGTTCGTGCGCATGCACTCTCACCGAGGGCACCGTCGACATGGACAACGCCGGCGCGCTCGACCCCGAGGACATCGAGGACGGTTACATCCTGGGCTGCCAGGCACATCCGACCTCGGATTCACTCAAGATCGAATTCTGACCGGCAGTTCCGACCATCGAAGGGGAGCACCGACGTGACGACCATCCTCAGTTCCCGGCGTGAACGCTCCCGATTCAGTCCGGCGCAGCTCGCCCGCGGTATGGCCGTGATGCTCCTCGGTATCGGGGCACTCCACTTCGTGGCACCCAAACCGTTCGACGAGATCATCCCGGAGGAGATCCCCGGCGACCCGCGAACACTGACGTACCTGTCCGGGGTTGCCGAGATCGGCTTGGGCGCCGGACTTCTCGTGCCACGGACCCGCCGCCTCTCCGGTGCGCTGGCGGCGCTGCTGTTCCTCGCCGTCTACCCCGCGAACCTCAACATGGTGCGGATCTGGTGGGACAAACCGCTGCCCTACCGGGTCGCCGCACTGGCGCGTCTGCCGTTTCAGTTCCCGATGATCTGGGCGGCGATACGCGTGGCGCGAGAGCTGATCCTCGCCTCAGCGTCTCCTCACCTCAGCGCACGGAAATGCGCGCGCTCCTCGGGCGTCCGGTGTTCGATCGCGTCACTCAGTGCGGTGCGGCCCATTCGAGCGGCGTTCTCCTCGAGGTACGCCAGAAGTGTCTGCTCGTCGACGCGCTTGCCGGTCTCGCGAAGCATCCACCCGAAGGCCTTCTGGATGAGGTCCCGCGGGTCGTCCCGGACGAGTGGCGCCACCGACAGAAGCACTGATGCGTCAGCGTGTTTGATGTGGGCGAAGGTCGCGATGATCCCCACGCGTCGCCGCCAGAGGTCGCCGTCGGCGGCGTGGGCGAGGACGACGTCGATGTCGCCCCGCCGGCGGCAGTATTCGCCGAGGACGGAATCGGCGGACGAGTCCACGAGATCCCAGTTGTTCACCCGTCCCCGACGGACCGCGTCGAGGTACAGACCGACCCACCTCGCAGCCTCGTCCCAGTCCGGGACCGACCGCGGCCGTAGGGCCCGTTCGAAGTCGCCGCGCAGCAGGAACAAGGCGATGAGCCGATGCTCGTGAACCGGCGAGTCCAAAAGCGCGACAATCTCATCGGCGCCGATGCCACGGAAGCGTTTGGCTATCGCCCGTTGCTGGGGCACGCGCAGGCCGAGGAACTCGTCACCCTCCCCGTAGCCGCCGGGTCGGACCTGGAAGAACCGCGCCAGGTCGACCGCACACTGGGGATCGGCGATCTCGGCCGCCGCCGCGCGTACCGAAGCGGCGTTCAACTCGGCGCCCATCGGTGCTACAGCAGGTCGGCGATGGGCGTCGGTGTCTGGAGTTTCGATCGGGTCTTCATGACGGCACCGACCTTGCCCGCACCGACGACGCCGGTGAGGATGCCATCGCGGCTGTAGTAAGCCACGAACTTCTTGCCGTCGTCGTCGACGACGTGCACGGTGTCGTCGGCGCGCGGGGAACCGAGCACCTGGATCTTTAGGTCGAACTGGTCGCTCCAGAAGTACGAGACACCGGCGGTGACGGCGTCGCCACCGGCGATCTGGTGGGCCACGACGGAGGCCTGTTCGACCGTGTGGTTCCAGTGCTCGACACGGTGCGGGGTGCCGTCCTGGTCTCGCCAGTTGGCGACGTCACCGAGCGCGTAGACACTGTCGGCGCTGGTGTGACCGGTTGCATCGCAGGCGATTCCGCCACCCACTTCGCGGGGTGCGAGTTCGATCCCGGAACCGTCGAGATAACCGGTCACCGGCGTCGACCCGATACCGACGACCACGATGTCCGCCGGTAGTTCGGTGCCGTCGTCGAGCTTGACCGCGGTGACCTTCGGTCCGGTCGGGTCCTCGGCGACGACGATTTCGGCGACACCGACCCCGGTGCGCAGGTCGACCCCGTTGTCGGTGTGGAGGCGTGAGACCAGCGTGCCGATCTCCTCGCCGAGAGCGACCGCGAGCGGAGTGGGAGCGGGCTCGACCAGGCTGACGCTCAACCCGCGGGAGGTGAGGCTCGCGGCCACCTCGCAGCCGATGAACCCGGCACCGATCACCACAGCGGTCGAGGCGGTATCGATCTCGCCGCGCAACGCCACCGCGTCGTCGTAGGTCCGGATCATGTGCACGCCGGCCACGGCGTCGGCAAGACCCGGGAACGGTCGCGGGTCCAGCCCCGTGGCCAGGACCAGCGTGTCGTAGGCGAGGGCGTCACCGGATGCCAGCGTGACGGTCTTCTCCGCCGGCGACACCGAGGTCACCGCGGAACCCAGGCGAAGGGTGATGCCGGATTCGCCGTAGAACTCCGCGGGTTTGAGGTCGACCCGATCGTCTTTGCCGAGCAGGACAGACTTCGACAGCGGTGGACGGTCGTAGGGCGGATGATCCTCGGCACCTACCAGGGTGATCGGATCGGTGAACCCGTTGTTGCGGAGGCTCTCCGCCACCCTGATCCCGCCCAGGCCCGCCCCGACGACCACGACGCCCGCGCCTGATCCACTCATCTTCGTCCTCTCTCACCGCGGACACCGTTCAACTCGGAATGCCCGATGACATTCCGAGGACAGTGCCTCAGCGGGTTACGTCTCCGACCGGTTGCAGGTCGGACAACAGCCAATTCCCGTCGACCTTACGCATAAGTGCCCACCTCGCGGTAGGGGTTGTCTCACCGTCCGCATCGGCAGGCTCCCTAAAGCCTATAGGTTTTTGTCCGTCTGCGACAGACAGCGTCTGATCGATGAACACGAGGACCCGCGCGCGTTCGTCGGCGCTGTCGTCCAGACCGGCGCCCACGACCCGTCCGACCATCGAGATCGCCGCGGCCCGCGCTCCGGGAAGGACGACGTCGGCGCCCCGATTGCGGTATTCGAGACGCAACGGGTCGGCAAGCTGCGCATCCGTGCGCCGCCGCTGGTCGGGTGGGTCATCCGGTCCGAATGTCATCAGCGCACCGACCGCGCCGCCCGCCGCGGACAGGATCGCGGCACGCTCGTCCTCGCTGGGCTGTGGGTCGGACCGCAACACCGCGATCCCGGCGATCAGCGCGACAACGAGTGCCACGACGGTGACGACGGTCAGGGCAGCGATGCGATGGCGTTGCCGGCGTGTCGGGCGCGGTTCCAGGAGTTCGGTCACGACAGACGCGCCTCGGCGATCTTCCAGCCGTCACCGGTGAGTTCCATGGTGATCAGCGCCGTGATGCGTTCGGCGGTCGCGTCGACGGCGGCCGGAGCCGCCGCCCCCTCCGACCCCAGCAACAGCGGGTTCGTGGCGTCGGCGACGACGAGCACGTCCACGGTGGTGCCGGTGTCGTCCGACGCCGGATCGGTCACCAGGCCGGCCGAGACCACCTGTCCGACACTGCGTCCGGCCTGCCTGCGCACTTCGGTGACGAGAGCGTCACGGGCCTTGTCGATGCGATCCCGCTGCGAGCCGGTGCTCACCGCGAGTACTCCGTCCACATAGGCACCGGCCTCGGCCGGGTCGGCGGTCAGCATGGCCGTGACCGCAGCACGCGCCGAATCCAGCACTTCGCCCTGCAGATCGACTTCCGCCCGCTGCCCGCGGATCTGCCATCCCAGGACAACACCCGCGACGACGAGGATCGCGACGATCGCCGCCACGGCCAGAAGACCCGCTCGTAGGCGGCGCGTCCGTCGCACGGCACGCTCGCGGAGCGCGGGAGCGGCGGCGATCCGGGCCGTGAGCGCACTCCGCGTCGCCTCGTCGACCCGGCTGCGGGCAAGCCGCACGCGGGCGGAGGTCGAGTCGTCTGCCTGCGTCACCGTCTCACCCGATCACATCGGCCGCGGCGAGCATCCACGAATCATCGGCACGGACGAAGCGAGCCAGCACCGATCGCCGGACCGTCGCCGCATCAGGTTCGGATCCGGCACGAACACCGGACCGTACGGTCACCGCCACCCGCATCAGGGCCTGCCCTTCGACGGCGTCGGCGTCGACCACGCTGACGATCTCGGGCCGCCACACGACCGAGATCGTCCCCGGCTCCGGTGGCCGGGTGAGCTGTGCTCCGTAGCTGTCGAGAAACTGGCGGGCGACCAGCTCCCGGGCCCGCGCCCGATCCTGTTGCCACCGAGACGAATCGACCGAGAAGACGTCGGCCACGATCGTTCCCGCACGGTTGCGGAGCTGCTCACGGCTGTGCTGCAGCTCGTCTCCCGCGGCGTGGGCACGCCACGCGGACCCTGCGGCGACCAGCGCAACCGCGAGCACCAGCGCCGCCGCCAGAATTCGGAGAGCGCCGGCCCGCGCCGAGATGTAACTCGATGAGGTCATGGAAGGTATTGCACCGCCCCGAGTTTCAGCGAGCCGTCGTCTGGTGTGACCAGTACCCGTAGCCGGAATCGGCGTGCCTGCCCCGGACCGGTCCCGTCATCGGCGTCGAACACGACGGTCGCCGCGACGAGAACCGTTGCGCTGTCGCCCTCCCGGGCGGAGACACCCGTGCCGTCGACCGAGGACTCGGACACCGAACCATTGGCCTGCACGAAAGCGCTGTAGCTGTCCGCGGACTGGGCGAACTCGTCGTAGAAGGTGCCGGTGGCGCCCGCGAGGATCTTGCGCGCCCGGCCCGGATCGCGATGGTCCGGCGCGATCAGCACGCCGACGCGTTCGGCGGCGGCCCGCTCGAAGTCGTCGTCGGTGTAGGCGTTCCGCGCGTCGGACCAGGCCGCGACCGCGATCCCGGCGCCGACGACCGCGACGACCGTCACCAGAATCGCCGGAATCCACCGCCACCGCGGCACCGGGCGTCGCAGGCCCGCGTCGACCTCCACGGCATGCAACTCGTCGAGCGCCTCGCGCAGTTCACGCCGAGCGCTGCGGGCGGACGCGATGTCCGCCGCACCGGACCGCGACCCCTCGCTCAAAGCCGGGCTCTCCTCTACGACGACAGGCGGGTGTCCGCTTTGTTCTCGACCTTCTCACCGCGGATTCGGCTCGAGTAGGCGGCGCGCGCCTCCTGGTCGGGGCTCAGGAAGATCGAGTCCAACTTGGTGAGCTTCCGGCTGAACCGCTTCATCGCCTGTGGGAACAGGGGACTCGAGTCCGCCCAGCGCATCGACCGCGGGGCGTACACGCCCGTCACCGGGCGGGCGATCGTCTCCACGACGATGGCCGCCACTTCTTCCGGCGACACGGTCTGGATGAACTTGTTGGTCTGGAGTCCGGAGATCAGCGCGGTCCGGGTGAAGGTCGGGAGGACGGCGCTGACGGTGACACCCTCCGGCTCGAGCTCGGCGCCCAGCGCCTCGGAGAACTCGATCACCGCGGCCTTGGCGCCGTTGTAGATGGTCAGACCCGGGGTCGGGATGCGGCCGGCCGTCGACGCGATGTTGACGATGTGGCCGGTGCGTCGCGGGGCCATCCGTCGAGCTGCTTCCTGGCAGCCGATGATGACGCCGAGGACGTCGATGTCGAAGGTCCGCCGGATGATCGTGTCGTCGTAGGACAGGAAGGGACCCACCGGCATGATCCCGGCGTTGTTGACCAGGACGTCGATCGGTCCGAGCCGGCTCTCGACCTCGGAGAGGAAAGCGTCGAAGGACTCCCGCCTGGTGACATCGACCTCGACGCCCTCGATGCCGAGATCGGCCGCGGCCTTGCCGACCGCCTCGCCGTCGACATCGCCGATGGCCACCTTCGCGCCCGCCCGGAACAGCTGGGTCGCGGTCTCGAATCCGATACCGCGCGCGCCGCCGGTGATGACCACCACCTTGTCCTACAGCGCTGCTCGGACGGCATCGTGGTCGGGCTTCCGAGACAGTTTGTCACGCAGGCTCATTGGTTCCACCTCGGGTGATTGTTGTTGATTGGTCTCGACAGTGGGCGGCGCGCACGGCCGCCGCGCATGAGGTCGTCGCCGTAGTGCGTCGGGCTCCGGTCACCAGATCATCGGGGCGAGGAACTTCGCCGCGAAGTCGCGAACCCGCTGCGGTTCGGTGCGGGCCGGATCCGACGGCGGCGTCTCGAGGAGCGAGATCACCAGGCGCATATGGATCTCGACCGCCTCGAGCAGATCCTCGACCGGCATCTGGGCGCCCTCCTCGCGCAGCGTGGCCGCAACCCGATCGGTGACCATGTCGATGAACAGCGACGTCATCTTCGCGGTGACGCTCTTGATCTCGGAGTCGGTGAGGACGAGCCGGCTCAACAGCGGGTCGGACATGACGAGTTCGGCACCGACCGCGAACGCCTCGACGAGCGCTTCCTTGGGTCCCATCCCCTTGACCGAGGCCTCGAGTTTCTGCATGCCGCGTTCGTAGGCATCGTTGGCCACGGCATAGAGGAGCGCCTCCTTGTTCGGGAAGCGGCGGTACAGGGTGCTGCGGCTGACGCCGGCACGCGCTGCGACCTCGTCGATGTTGGCGCGGCGCACACCGACCTCGGCGAACTCCGACGCCGCGGCCGCGAGGATCGCCGCCTCCTGGTCGGCCGGGCTCGCGGTGTTGCGCACCTTCCGGGTGGACGTGCGGGCGCCCTTCCGCTGCCCGACGCTCTTCACGGTCTCCTTCACGAGATTGTCCGACACTCGATCACCGGCGCCGAAGGGTCACGGGGAACTTGTCCTTGGGCACGGGCAGCGCGCTGTAGTCCATCGGCATCGTGTAGTCGGCCGGCACCGACCATTCGTAACCACGCAGCAGGTGATGCATGATCGTCTTGATCTCCATCTGGCCAAAATACAGGCCGATACATTTGTGAACGCCACCACCAAATGGCATCCAGGCGAACCGGTGCGACTTGTCCTCCGCGCGCTCCGGACCGAACCTCTCCGGGTCGAACATGTCGGGATTGGTGAAGAACTCCGGGTCCCGCTGGCCGGACAAGGAGGAAGTCGTGACGATGGTGCCCTCGGGGATGTGAAAACCCTGGACCGAGGTGTCCTTGATGGCCATGCGGGGCTGGGCCGGCACCGGCGGACAGAGCCGCAGCGACTCCTTCATCACCAGGTCCAGCGCAGTCATGCTCCCGAGGCTGTCGTATCCGAGTTCGGGTCCGAGTTCGAGCGACTCCGACCGGGCACGTTCCTGCCACTCGGGCGCCTTGGCCATGTGGTAGGCCATCTGGGTCATCGTGATCGTCGACGTGTCGTGCGCGGCCATGAGCACGAAGATCATGTGGTTGACCACGTCCTCGTCGGAGAAGCGATCTCCCTCATCGCTCTCCGCGTGACAGAGAACCGAGAAGAGATCCGGTGTCTCCCGTGCCCGCTTCGCCGCGATGTTGGCGTAGAAGAACTCCTCGAGGACCTTGCGCGAGCGCAGCCCCTTCCACCAGCGACCGCCCGGAACGGGTTTGCGCACGTAGGCGACACCTGCACGGACGGTGTCGATGAACGCCTTGTTGATCCGGTCGGCCTCATCCCTGGGAAGGTTCAGGCCGAGGAAGACCTCGAGCGCGACGTCGAGGGTGAGCGCCTTGAACTGTTCGAACAGTCTCACCGAGCCGACCGGGAACTCCCCGACGCGCTCGGCGATCATGGGCTGCATCTCCTGCATGTAGCCCTTGAGCGCGGAGGTGCTGAACGCCTGCTGCAGGATGTGCCGGTGGTGACGGTGCTCGTCGAAGTCGAGGAGCATGACGCCGCGGTTGAAGAAGGGACCGATGAAGTAGCTCCACGCCGGACCATTGGCGAACGCCCGGTCCTTGTTCATCAGGATCTCCTGCGCGGCGCGGGGGTCTCCCGTCACCACCATCCGCACGCCGAAGGCATCGAGTCCCGACACGTTGCCGAACCGGGCGCGGCGGCGGTCGGCGAAGGCGAACGGGTCGCGCCGCATCGACATGATCTCGAGGATGCTGTTACGACCCGAACACGGCACGGCCTGCAAGCCGCTCCCCGCGGGAGGGGTCGCGAGTACCGACGCCATGACCGTCTCCCATCCAGTCGAGTCGTGCAGAATGTGATCCACATCGCATACTAGACCATGTTGAGACAATCCGGGAAAAGCGTTCCTAACTCGCCTCCGATCGGCCGGCGAGAGCTCAGCCCTCGACGAGCAGCCGATGACAGCGTCGAAGCCGATGCCGCCACCACTGTTGACGGTCCTCCGGCGCAGCATGACTCACGACGTCGACGTCGAACCCGGCACCGAACCACCGCGGTTCGACGACGCCGTCCCGCATCAGGAACGACGGCGCGACGTCCGCCGTGAAGAGCGAACCGGTGCCGAGGCCGCAGGCGAGGTCGAGACGAGGCAGTGCCGCGGCCGCGGCCACGCCGGCCGCCATGCCGATCGCGCTGTCGAGGGCGCTCGACACGACGACGTCGAGCCCGAGGGTGTCGGCGAGTTCGAGCGTCGCCCGCATCCCACCGAGCGGCGCCACCTTCACCACGGCGACGTCCGCGGCCTCCGCGGCGACCACGCGCAACGGATCGTCGGCCTTGCGAATCGACTCGTCGGCGGCGATCGGCACGTCCACCGAACGCCGCACCTGCGCCAGCTCGTCGACCGTGCGGCACGGCTGTTCGGCGTACTCGACGTCCCCGATCGCACGGAGAGCGGTGATCGCCTCGTCCACCGACCAGCCACCGTTGGCGTCGACGCGCACCCGCCCGATCACCTCACGTGTCGCGGCGACCCGCGCGACGTCGTCGTCGAGGGTCTGGCCCGGTTCGGCGACCTTCACCTTCGCCGTCCCCGCGCCCGGATACCGCTTCAGCAGTTCGGCAACGTCCTCGGCCGGGATCGCGGGCACGGTCGCGTTGACCGGCACCGTGTCCCGCACCGCGGGGCGCGGACCGAGATAGGCGGCCTCGATGCCGGCCCGCAGCCACGCGGACGCCTCGACGTCGCCGTACTCGACGAAGGGACCGAACTCGCCCCAGCCCGCCGGCCCGGCGAAGACCATCGTCTCGCGGGCGGTCAGCCCACGGAACCGGGTTCGCATGGGGAGACGAACCACCACGGCCGTCGCGAGCAGATCCTCCACATCCGGGAGCTCCCACTCACCGTTCACGCCGCCGGGCATCACATCCTCCTGGGTCACTCGCGTCGACTTTGAACGAGGGTTGTGTGAATTCGATGGAACAACCTTCCCACTTTGTTCCAAGTGCACTACCCTCGCCCTCATGTCAGTCAACCAGGGATTCGATGCCGGTATCCGCGAGGCGGAGCCGATGATCGTCGACGACACCCCGGACACCGCCGGCGAGATCGTGCGGCCTCGGCTCGGAGCCGATTCACTCGTGTGGAAGTTCTACGGCGATTCCCGGGGCATCCTCGGCTTCCAGCGGCTGGCCGGCACCGAGAACTGCATCGAGCAACTCGGGCAGGCCGTCCTCGACCACTCGGTGATCTTCAGCGACTTCCTCGGTCGCGCCAAGCGGACCGGGCCGCCCGTGATGAAGACCGTCTACAGCACCGAACCCGAGAAGTGGGGCCGGACGGTCCGTGATTTCCACCGCGACATCAAGGGCACCATCAGCGACGGCTCGCGCTATCACGCGCTCAGCCCGGAGCTGTTCTACTGGGCGCACGCGACCTTCGTCGACCAGGTCCTCTACATCACCGACACGTTCATCCGCCGGCTCAGCTACGCCGAGAAGGTGCAGATCTTCGAGGAGAGCAAGGTCTGGTACCAGCTCTACGGTGTCAGCGACCGTGGTCAGCCCCAGACCTACGAGGAGTTCCTCGCGTATTGGGAGGACATGCTCGACCGCTTCGTCCCCCACAAGACGATCGTCTATGCCACCGGCTACATCCGTCAGGGGCTGCCTCGCCCCAAGAAGGTCCCGGGCCCGGTGTGGACGGTTCTGTCGGCTCCGCTCAACGCGTTCATCCGCACGGTCATCGTGGGGACACTCCCCCAACAGATGCGTGACGTCTGCGACCTGGAGTGGAACGACAAGAAGGAGAAGAACTTCCAGCGCTTCGCGGCTTTCATGCGCGCCATCAACCCGCTGGTCAACCGACTACCGCTGAAATACCTCTACGTCCCGTGGGCGTACGAGGCGTGGACGAAGGTGGGCGTCGACCCGCGGCCGCTGCACAACAAGCCGGCCTAGCGACCCAGGCCCGTCGAGGCTCGCTTCGCGCGCACCTCAGGGAACGTTGGGTCCCAGGAACTCCTCGACGTGCCGAATGAACTCCGCACGTCGGTCGCGGTGCACGCTGTGTCCGGCATCGATGGTGACGAACCGTGAATCCGGCAGGGCCTCGCTGACCGTCCGCAGGTGACGAGGCGGCAGGAAGCTGCGTTCCCCGCCGGAGATGACCATCGTCGAGGCGCTCACGCGCGGCAGTTCCGACCACCACTGTGGTGCACAGACATCGAACTCGGCGACGATCTCGTCGCCCATCCGGCCGTCGAACCGGATGACCGGGAAGGGGTTTCCCATCAGGGCGAGGAGTCCGCGGACCTGTTCGCCGAGGGTCGCCTTCATGGTGATGCCCTCGGAGAGGTCGGCCTCGTCGCGGGGCATGGGCGGTACCTCCTCGAGGACCAGACGCCGCACCCGCGACGGCTCGTGCATCGCCAGACGGAGCGCGGTGTGCGCACCGAGCGAATGCCCGACCACGTCTGCCCGGTGGATGCCGAGGACGTCGAGCACGTAGACGAGGTCGTCCCGGAAGTCGTCGAGCCGGTAGGCGCTCTGCGGGCGACCGCTGCGGCCGTGTCCGCGGAGGTCGACGCTCACGACCGGTCGACCCTGCCGGCGCAACGCCGATGCGAGGGGACGCCATGTCGAATGGTCCGACGCCATCCCGTGGACGAGTACCACCGGCAACCCCCTGTTGGGTTCGCCGGCCACCCGGACCGCGAGGGCCGGCTCGGCCCGCCGCTTCAGCACGCGCATGAAAATCAGCCTACGGCCGGCCGCGGTGCGCGCCGCGTCACACCATGCCGTTCCCACCCGTACCCGCGGCCATCGTGGGCCACCCGGACTACCGCTCGACGATGGACACGCTCAGGGAGGGTTTCTCCGAGTCGGCGGTGTCGAGCCCACCCGCGCCCGCCCAGATCGCGTCGACCATCGGCTGCAGGAACAGGCCACCGAGCTGGCGCACCATCACCCGAACCACCTGCACGGCCTCGGACCGGTCGGTGGATGCCAGCCCGCTCTCGCGCGATTTGGTGACCTCCGACCTGGTCAGTTCCGTGAGACGTCCGATCAGCGCCCCGTGCTCACCCGCCGGATCGAGCACGGCGCGTCGGAGGTAGTCGACCACCGGCGGGTGTTCGAGAAGCATCCGTTGAACCGCCCGGTCCCGTTCGGCTATCACCTCACCGGGGGTGCCGTCGGTGGGCGCCGACGCGATGGCCTGGGCGTGGTAGTCGACGATGAGCTGCTCGACCGCATTGCGCAGGCCCTCTTTGGTCTTGAAATGATGCTGGACCAGCCCCACCGTCACCCCGGCCGCCGCGGCGACAGCGCGCATCGAGACACGCCCCTCCCCCTGATCGGCGTACAGGTCGAGTGCCGCGTTGCGAATCTTCGCCTTCGCGGTGAGATCACCAGGACTCGCGCGTGGATCTGACATGACTGTGTACCTCCCGCAGGCCGACGTCGATTGTACAAAGAGATGGGTTTCCATACATCAGAATCGTCAACTGTACAGTTGTATCGGCTGTCTGGTCGTGATCCTCAGGACAGCACGATCGACCAACGAATCCGAAGGGACCGTCATGACCACCGAGATCGTCCGGGGCCTGCCCTCGACGCACGGCGACTCCTACCAGCTCAACACCACCACGCTGATCCGCCACAGCGCTCGCACCTACCCGGAGCAGGAGATCGTCTCCCGCACCGCCGACGGTTCCTGGGATCGCTACAACTACGCCGAGTGCTATGCCCGCACCCAGCGCGCCGCCAACGTGCTGACCGGCCTCGGCGTGAAGCCGGCCGACGTCGTCGGCGTCCTCGACTGGAACAGCAGACGTCACTTCGAGCTGTACTGGGCCATCCCGGGTACCGGTGCGGTCATGCTGCAGATGAATCTGCGTCTCGCCCCGGAGGATCTCGGCTTCGTGACCTCGCACTCCGAGGCATCGGTGGTGCTCGTCGACGAGTCGCTGCTCCCGGTCGCCGAGGCCATCGCCCCCCACGCACCCGGTGTGCGCCAGTGGGTCGTCATGACGGATCGCCCGTCCGCCGAGATCTCCACCAGCCTGCCCGACGTCGTGTTCTTCGAGGACCTGATGGCCGCCGCCGAACCGTCCTTCGACTGGCCGGTGATCGAGGAGAAGTCCTCCTACAGTGCGTGTTACACCACGGGCACCACCGGTCGGCCCAAAGGCGTCTACTACTCGCATCGCGGGATCTACCTGCACACGCTGGCCGAGGCCGCCAACCTCGGCATGGATGCCTCGGACGCGGTCATGCTGATCACCCCGATGTTCCACTCCTCGTGCTGGGGACTTCCCCAGTCGGCGATCTTCAGTGCCGCCAAAGTCGTTCTGCCCGGGCGATACCAGGCCGACGACACCGCGATGCTCGTCGACACGATGATCGACGAAGGTGTGACCATCGCCAACGGAGCACCGGCGATCTTCCAGCCGATGCTCGACTACATCACCACACTCGACGAGAAGCCCGACTTCAGTCGCGCCCGACTCCTCTGTGGCGCAACCGAACCCGCCCTGTCTCTGATGCGCGGCTTCGCCGACCTGACGGGCGCCGACATCATCCACGCCTACGGCGCCACCGAGACCACCCCGATGGTGACCATCAACCGCGGCCTCAAGTACACCCTGCAGGGCAGGATTTCCGACGAAGAGAAGTGGGATCTCAAGCGCTCCCAGGGACTTCCGCTCAACGGCGTCGATGTACGAGTCGTCGACGCCGACGGCAACGGCCTGCCGCATGACGGGGTCAGCCAGGGTGAACTGCTCTTCCGCGGTCCCTGGATCACCGAGCGCTATCACAACCTCGACGACGACGCCGACAAGTTCCTCGACGGCTACTGGCGCAGCGGCGACGTCGGCGTGATCGACGAGAACGGGTACATGAAGCTCACCGACCGTCTCAAGGATGTCGTCAAGAGCGGAGGTGAGTGGATCTCCTCGATCGACATGGAGAACGCCATCGTCGCTCATCCGCGCGTGGCCGAGGCAGCCGTCATCGGCGTCGAACACCCGAAGTGGCAGGAACGACCGGTCGTGCTGGTGGCCACGACCGACGGCGAGGACATCGACATCGACGAGGTGCACGCGCTGCTCGTCGACCGGTTCGCCAAGTGGCAGCTCCCCGACACGATCATCCGGGTCGACCGCTTGCCGCGCACCAGCGTCGGCAAGCTGGACAAGAAGAACATGCGCGGCGAGTACGGAGACCTCTACACGAACACGCAGTAGGACATTTCCCGAAAAGCCCGCCGGCGATCGACTGAGTGCAGTCGAGCGCCGGCGGGCTTTTCTCGTCTCGTCAGAGTTCGTCGACGATCCGTTCACGGACACGTGATGACAAAGGCGCCCCAACCGCTTTCGCGGCTGGGGCGCCTTCTCGACTCAGAGAGTCAGTGCGTCAAAGCAAGATCACTTGGTGATCTTGGTGACTCGACCCGCACCAACGGTGCGGCCACCCTCGCGGATGGCGAAGCGCAGGCCCTCGTCCATGGCGACCGGCTGGATGAGCTTGACGCTCATCTCGGTGTTGTCGCCCGGCATGACCATCTCGGTGCCCTCGGGGAGGGTCACGACGCCGGTCACGTCCGTGGTACGGAAGTAGAACTGCGGACGGTAGTTGTTGAAGAACGGGGTGTGACGGCCGCCCTCGTCCTTGGACAGGATGTACGCCTGGCCCTCGAACTCGGTGTGCGGGGTCGTGGTGCCCGGCTTCACGATGACCTGACCGCGCTCGACGTCCTCACGCTTGAGGCCGCGGAGCAGCAGACCGGCGTTGTCGCCTGCCTGTGCGGAATCGAGGAGCTTGTGGAACATCTCGATACCGGTGACGGTGGTCTTGGTGCTCTTCTCGCGGATGCCGACGATCTCGACTTCCTCGTTCACGTTGACCTCGCCGCGCTCCACACGACCGGTGACCACGGTGCCGCGGCCGGTGATGGTGAAGACGTCCTCGACGGGCATGAGGAACGGCTTGTCGGTCTCGCGAACCGGATCCGGGATCGACTCGTCGACAGCAGCCATGAGCTCTTCGATCGACTTGGCCCACTCGGCGTCACCCTCGAGCGCCTTGAGCGCCGAGACCTTGACGACCGGTGCTTCCTCGTCGAAGTCCTGGGCGGCCAGCAGTTCGCGGACCTCCATCTCGACGAGCTCGATGATCTCTTCGTCGTCGACCATGTCGGCCTTGTTCAGGGCGACGAGGATGTAGGGCACACCGACCTGGCGGGCCAGCAGCACGTGCTCGCGGGTCTGCGGCATCGGACCGTCGGTGGCGGCAACCACGAGGATCGCGCCGTCCATCTGAGCCGCACCGGTGATCATGTTCTTGATGTAGTCGGCGTGACCCGGAGCGTCGACGTGAGCGTAGTGACGCTTCTCGGTCTCGTACTCAACATGCGAGATGTTGATCGTGATACCGCGAGCCTTCTCCTCAGGAGCCTTGTCGATCTGGTCGAACGCGAAGCTCTTGTTGAGTTCCGGGTACTTGTCGTGCAGCACCTTGGTGATGGCCGCGGTCAGGGTGGTCTTGCCGTGGTCGACGTGACCGATGGTGCCGATGTTCACGTGCGGCTTGGTCCGCTCGAACTTCGCCTTCGCCACTTGATTGTCCTCCTGGACTGTTGTTGCTCTACTGGGCGGATCCCAGCAGGGGTTTTCATTTACGTTGGTGCGCCCGCTTGTCGGCCAGCGCGTGTCGCCAGGGCGACCGGGGAATTACTCTCCGGTGGCCTTCGCGATGATTTCCTTCGACACGTTCGCGGGAACTTCCGCGTACGAGTCGAACACCATGGAGTAGTTTGCCCGGCCCTGGGTCTTCGACCGAAGGTCTCCGATGTAGCCGAACATCTCCGACAGCGGCACCTGTGCCTTCACGACACGTGCACCACTGCGCTCCTCCATGGCCTGGATCTGGCCACGGCGGGAGTTCAGGTCGCCGATGACGTCGCCCATGTAGTCCTCGGGAGTCGTGACCTCGACGGCCATGATCGGCTCCAGGATGACCGGGCCGGCCATCTTCGCAGCTTCCTTGAGGGCCTGCGAGCCGGCGATCTTGAAGGCCATTTCCGACGAGTCGACGTCGTGGTACTGACCGTCGAGCAGGGTGACCTTCAGGTTGACCAGCGGGTAACCGGCGAGGACACCGTACTGCATGGCGTCCTGGGCACCGGCATCCACCGAAGGGATGTACTCGCGCGGGACTCGACCACCGGTGACGGCGTTGGCGAACTCGTAGGTCGCACCGTCCTCGGCATCCACGAGTGGCTCGAGCTTGATGATGACCTTCGCGAACTGACCTGAACCACCGGTCTGCTTCTTGTGGGTGTACTCGTGCTTCTCGACCGTCTTGCGGATGGTCTCGCGGTACGCCACCTGCGGCTTGCCGACGTTGGCCTCGACCTTGAACTCGCGCTTCATGCGGTCGACCAGGATGTCGAGGTGGAGCTCGCCCATACCGCCGATGACGGTCTGGCCGGTCTCCTCGTCGAGCTGGACCGAGAAGGTCGGGTCCTCTTCGGCGAGCTTCTGGATCGCGGTGCCGAGCTTCTCCTGGTCGGACTTGGTCTTCGGCTCGATCGAGACGTTGATGACCGGGTCCGGGAAGCTCATGGACTCGAGCACGATGGGCGCTGCCGCATCACACAGGGTGTCACCGGTGGTGGTGTCCTTGAGGCCGATCATCGCGTAGATGTGACCCGCGGTGGCGTCCTCGACCGGGTTCTCCTTGTTGGCATGCATCTGGAACAGCTTGCCGATGCGCTCCTTCTTGCCCTTGGTGGCGTTGAGCACCTGGGTGCCGGCGTTGATCTTGCCGGAGTACACACGCACGAAGGTGAGCTTGCCGAAGAAGGGGTGGGCCGCGATCTTGAACGCGAGAGCCGAGAACGGCTCGTCGGCGGACGGCTTGCGCGAGAGGATCTCTTCCTCGTCGCCCACGGCGTGGCCCTCGACCGACGGCACGTCCAGCGGGGACGGCAGGTAGTCGATGACCGCGTCCAGCATCGGCTGGACACCCTTGTTCTTGAAGGCCGAGCCACAGAGAACCGGGTAGAGCTCACGGGAGACGGTCAGCTTGCGGATCGCAGCCTTGATCTCCTCGACGGTGAGCTCTTCGCCGCCGAAGTACTTCTCCATGAGGGCTTCGTCGGACTCGGCGACCGTCTCGAGCAGCTGCTCGCGGTACTCCGCAGCCTTCTCGACCAGGTCGGCCGGGATCTCCTCGATGGTCGGCTCGGCACCGGTCGGCACGACGCCGCGCCAGGTGATGGCCTTCTGCTCGATGAGGTCGACGACGCCGTCGAAGTTGTCTTCGGCACCGATCGGGAGCTGCAGGACCAGCGGCTTGGCGCCGAGACGGTCCTTGATGGTCTGAACGGTGAAGTAGAAGTCCGCGCCCAGCTTGTCCATCTTGTTGACGAAGCAGATACGGGGGACTTCGTACTTCTCGGCCTGACGCCACACCTGCTCGGACTGCGGCTCGACGCCTTCCTTGCCGTCGAACACGGCGACCGCGCCGTCGAGGACGCGGAGGCTGCGCTCCACCTCGACGGTGAAGTCGACGTGGCCGGGGGTGTCGATGATGTTGATCTGGTTCTTGTTCCAGAAACAGGTCACGGCCGCGGAGGTGATGGTGATACCACGCTCCTTCTCCTGCTCCATCCAGTCGGTGGTCGAGGCACCGTCGTGGGTTTCACCGATCTTGTAGTTCACACCGGTGTAGAAGAGGATTCGCTCGGTCGTGGTGGTCTTGCCGGCATCGATGTGGGCCATGATGCCGATGTTGCGCACCTTGTTCAGGTCGCTGAGCACTTCCTGTGCCACTTATTCGCCTCGCATTTTCGCTAGAGCTGTTGGGTCTGAGGTGGGTCCGGCCGCGGCGACCCGGAAAGGGCCACCGCGGCCGACAGTGATCACCAGCGGTAGTGCGCGAACGCCCGGTTGGCCTCGGCCATCTTGTGAGTGTCCTCGCGGCGCTTCACCGAAGCACCGAGGCCGTTGGACGCGTCGAGCAGCTCGTTGGCCAGGCGCTCGACCATCGTCTTCTCGCGACGCTGACGGCTGAAGGTCACGAGCCAGCGGAGCGCCAGGGTGTTGGCGCGACCCGGCTTGACCTCGATCGGCACCTGGTAGGTGGCGCCACCGACGCGGCGGCTCTTCACCTCGAGGGTGGGCTTGACGTTGTCGAGCGCACGCTTGAGGGTGACGACCGGATCGGTGCCGGTCTTCTCGCGGGCCTGCTCGAGCGCGCCGTAGACGATGCGCTCGGCGGTCGACTTCTTGCCGTCCAGCAGGATCTTGTTGACCAGCTGGGTGACCAGCGGCGAACCGTAGACCGGGTCGTTGATCAGCGGGCGCTTGGGTGCGGGTCCTTTACGTGGCATGACTTATCAGTTCCCCTTCTTCGCGCCGTAGCGGCTACGGGCCTGCTTGCGGTCCTTGACACCCTGGGTGTCGAGCGAGCCGCGGATGATCTTGTAGCGCACACCCGGGAGGTCCTTCACACGACCGCCGCGGACGAGCACCATCGAGTGCTCCTGCAGGTTGTGGCCTTCGCCGGGGATGTAGGCGGTGACCTCCACCGAGCTGGTCAGACGCACACGGGCGACCTTGCGCAGCGCGGAGTTCGGCTTCTTGGGGGTGGTGGTGTACACGCGGGTGCACACGCCGCGACGCTGCGGGCTTCCCTTGAGGGCCGCGGTCTTGGTCTTCGCAGCCTTGTCATGACGGCCCTTGCGGACCAGCTGATTGATGGTTGGCACTAGGTGTTCATTCCTCTTTGTTGTCCGTTGTGGTTGGTGCTCCGGGCAAGCTCGTGGAAACCGATCTCCAGACCGACTTCCGGCGCGCTTCCACAACTCGCCCCACCAGCGCATACGCACTGGTCAGTACATTTTCGCTACCCCGGGGTCGGGCGTGTCATACACTCGACAGCGGATTCGCCTGTCAGGCCGCTGTGCCGCCCTGCCCCGAGTTCACTCGATCTCGGGGCCGACTCGAGAGCCATTGGCCGGGCATGCGGACTGGCCCAGCATTGGCCGGGCACCGACGATCCACTCTACCGATCGGGTTTGCACAGGTCAAAAAACGGATCCTCCGCGCGACCTGCAGGTGAACAGGTCGTGTGCGCTGGGGCCCGAACACACTGCGACACGGCATTACCTTCTCCACTCTTACACCCCCGGACCCGGCGCGTCGAGGCTTCGTCCGGCCCGATCTGGCCGACCGTTTCCCCTGGCCGGAATCGGTGCCCGGACCTGCGCGATCAGGGGTGCAAAAGGACTGTCGGGATCCATCGGTCGGCGCGACGGTGAGCTCTGACCGCCGTACCAGCGGTCGACGATCGTCGCCTGGCGTTCGAGGTTGTGTTCTGCCCACTCGTGGTGAGCGTCACCCGGCCCGCGGAGGCGGTAGACGTTCTCGCCGAGCTCGTGCCGCGCTTGAACCGCGAGCGCGTCGGCCAGGAACGACGCCGACGACCCGGCGCCGACGATCTGCCGGACGTGCACGAGCTCGTGGATCAGCAGCTGTCCGGGCACCGGATAGGCCACGGGCCCGGGCCCCAGCGGCGCGTCGAACATCGCGCCGAGGTGACAGAAGACCAGGCCGTCCACCGCGGGCAGCGTGAAGGCACGTCCCCCGAGTCCGGAGAGGTCGGTGAGGATCACGTCATCGAACCATTCGGCAGGCCCGAACACACGCTCGGCGGCTCGACGTTCCTCGTCGGACAGCGGGCGGTGCCGGATGCGGAGGCCGGCAACGACCCCGGCACCCAGGCCCGCCATCACCGCGAGCGCGAGCCCGAGGGGTCCGAACCAGATCGTCACGAGTGCGACGTGCACGGTCACGAGCACCCCGGCGGTCGGCCCTGGTCCCGCCGGCAGACGTTGACCTCCGGCTCGATGGGCGAGTGACAGCACGACACCGAGGAACCGTCCGTAGCCGCGGGCCACCCGGACGAGGAGTCGTCTCGACATCGAGTGCCCCTCAGTCCCGTACGGCCATGACGACCAGACCGGGTCCGACGTGTTCGTCGGCGGGCAGCCGGAGCTCGGCGACCGGGCGCAGGCCGGCCTGCTCGATCAATCCGACGTACTTCTCCGGCGACCACTGATGGGTCGTCCACTCGACCGGACCGCCGTAGACCACAGTGCGTCGCACGTCCTTCTCGCCCGTGTGGGTGCCGGTGATGAAGCAGCCGCCCGGCATCAATGCGCGGGCGAATGAGGCGAGCACCTGAGGGAGAACGTGCCGCGGGAGGTTGAACAACGACCCACCACCCCAGGACACCGCCCACCGATGCGTCAGCGAGATCCAGGTCGGTCGCCGAGCCGACCTCGAAACGGCAGGACGGGTGCAGGCGACGCGCGTTGTCGATCATGCGCGGCGAGAGGTCCACGCCGGACACCTCGAGTCCGCGCTCGGCGAGATAGGCGGTGACGGTCCCGGGTCCACAGCCGACGTCGAGCACGGGACCGATGCCCGCCACCGATTCGGCGAACGCGTCGAGTGCGGCCTTCAGCCACGGCTGATACCGGGGGTCGCCGATTCCCGTGTCCACCACCAGTCGGACGTAGTCGTCGGCCACCCGGTCATAAGACGCGCGGACGGCGTCGAGGTCGGCCGGTCGATCGATGGGGTCGGCGCGCATGGGCCCCACGATAGGACCCGGATACGACACCGCCCCCGGTCCAGAGATCCGGCCGGGGGCGGGCATGACGATTCCGGGCGCCTACGGGGTGTTGAACCAGGCGACGACCGAGGGCCACGCCTTCGGGTTCGACTCGCCGTAGCCGATGTAGGCACCGATGAACGCACCGACGCCGGCGCCGATCCAGCCGAAGACGATGAAGCCGATGAGGCCGCCGATCAGCGTGTACAAGGGCGTGTTCCCCCGCCAGCCCTTGTTCAGCTCCGTCCACATGATGTCGTAGCGCTGCTGCTTGGTCAGGCGCTGCTTGGCCGCCTTCGTCTCGGCGGCGTCGAGCACGGCCCGGAAGTCCGTTCCGACGACCGGAGTGAGGGTGACCGACGACTTGTCCGCACTGACCGCGGCGCGCAGCGGAACGGTGAACCCGTCCATCTGCCCCGACAGCGGCATCGACGAGACGATGCGACCGCGGCCGTCGAGGATCTGCAGCGCACCCGCCGGCGTGACCGCGAGGCTTCCCCCGCGGACGTCGACGATCACGCTCCTGTGGTCGCCGCCGATCGCTGCGGACGCCGTCGGGAGCGCCACCGTCGCCGGTGCCGCGTGTGCCGTCGCAACGGGGACGGCGACGAGTACTGCACCCATCATGGCCAGCGCCATGATCCCTGCCCTGAGGTGCTTCATGTGTGAATTCTCTTTCTCACGAGGATCTTTGGCCCGTGCTCGGGCCGCGGTGATCATATCGGAGAAGAGACAGGTTGCCGCAATCGTCTCAACAGGCCAATCCCGTGTGGGCGCTGACGAATCACGTTGCGGCGCAGCAGATTCGAGAATAGTGAGCGGGATCACTCCGGCGTCTGGGGGAGTTTCACCTTCGAGCCACCGCGCTTGGCCGGATTCGACGGGGGCGGGACCACCGGGCCGATGTCCCCGTCGGGGGCCTCGTCGAGGTCGACGATGACCGGCGCATGATCGCTGGGTTTGCTGCCCTTGCGCGCCTTGCGGTCGATCCAGGCCGCCTCGACCCGGCCGGCGGCGGACTCGCCGGCCAGGATCAGGTCGATCCGCATGCCCAGGTCCTTGTGGAACATTCCGGCACGGTAGTCCCAGTAACTGAAGACCCGGTCGTCCGGCCAGCGGTCACGGACGACGTCCCGCAGACCCAGAGCCGCGAACTCGGCGAGTGCCGCCCGTTCCGGCGGGGTGACGTGCGTGTGCCCGACGTAGGCGTCCGGGTCGAAGACGTCGGCGTCGGCGGGAGCGATGTTCATGTCGCCGCAGAGAAGCGTCGACGACGGGTCTGTGACCGCGCGCGCGAGCGCGGCCAGCCACTCGAGCTTGTACGTGTAGTGATCGGAGTCCGGGGTGCGGCCGTTGGGCACGTAGAGCGAGTAGATGCGCAGGCCGTCGCACACCGCCGAGACCGCCCGCGCCTCGAGCGTCTCCGGGTTCGGGTAGCCGGGCATGCCGTCGAATCCGATTCGCACGTCATCGAGCCCGACCCGCGAGAGCAGGGCGACGCCGTTCCACTGACCCTGCCCCGCATGCGCGATCTCATAACCGCGTTCGGCGAGATCGGCGCCGAGCGTCTCGTGGAATGCGGCATCGGAGAGCTTGGTCTCCTGCAGGCAGACGACGTCGGGACGCCGTTCGTCGAGCCACGGCAGCAGGCGCGGAATCCGCTGTTTCACCGAGTTCACGTTCCAGGTCGCGACGCGCATGGGCCCACGGTAGTACGACCCACCGACGCCGTTCCGGCCCGGCATCCGGGCTTTCCTTCGTCGGTGATGTGTGTCACGTTGGTGTCATCGACACTCTCTCGTTCCGGCCAGATCGAACGCCACACCGCCCTGTCATCGAGCACTCGTGGCGACGGTCGGCGCTGTCGGGAGTCAGGCCGGAGGACAACACCCCCGCCCGACTCCGGGACATCGGATCCGCCGATCCGCTGCTCGATGCGGCGCGTCCCGTCCTCGACGACGCCGCGGCCCGTCTCGCCGACACCGACGTGTCGCTGCTGCTCGTCGACCACGAGTGCCGCATGGTCACCCGGGTGGCATTCGGGACGACCGTCGAACGCCGGCTCGATGCGATCGGTGCGACGCCCGGTGTCCCGTTCGGCGAGGACATCGTCGGGACCACCGCGCTCGGCACCCCCGCCGAGACGCGCGGCGGTGTGATCGTCAACAGCACCGAGCACTACCTCGAACAGTTCCGGACGATCAGCTGCTTCGGGCAGCCGATCATCCATCCCGCGACCCGACGCCTCGCGGGGATCATCTGCATGTCCGAGATCGCCGACCGCATCAACCCGCTCGCGGTGCCGGTGGTCAACGGCATCGTCGCCGACATCGCGGACCGGTTGCTCGACCGATCCCGTGCGCACCAGCGACGCGTGCTCGACGCCTTCCAGCGCGCCGCGCCACGTCGCGACATCGCGGTGGCCGCCATCGGCGACGACCTGCAACTCACCAATGCCCTGGCCGCCGAGTTGCTCTCCCCCACCGACATCGGCGCACTCCGCGTGATCGCCACCGATCCCGCGCTGCGTACGACGACGCTGCCCCTCACGCTCGTCTCCGGGGCGGAGGTCGAGGTCGCCGTCGAACCGGTGGCCGGTACCCGCGGGGCCGCACTGTTCCGCTTCCGCGCCCTCAGCACACCGACGACGCCGACGCGGTCCACTCCGGTCCGGCCGTCACGCACGACCGTCGCCGTCTCCGGTGAGCCGGGCACCGGACGCACGACGCTGGCTCTCGAACTTGCCGCCGAATCATCCGACGAGTCCGGCCGAACCGTGGTCGTCGACGTCGCCGACGAGTTGATCAACGGTCGACAGCCGGATGTCGCCGGTCAGCTCGCACGAGCTCGATCGTCGGGGGTCCCGCTGGTGATCGACGGTGTCGACCTGCTCGACGACCGGTCCATCGCCCTGGTCACGCGGGCCACGGCATCGACACCGGCGGCGGCGCCGTTGATCCTCGTCAGCGGTCCTCGCGCACAGGCGGGTCCCGCGGTCGCGGCGCTGCTCGGCCGGTGCGCAACCCGCATCGATCCGGCGCCACTACGTCACCGGACCTCGGAGCTCGCGGCCGTCGCGAGCGGCGTCCTCGGTGAGATCGATCCTGAACTCACGCTGTCCGGACCGGCGACCGACGCCCTGCTCAGCCAGGACTGGCCCGGGAACCTCACCGAGCTGATCGCGGTCCTGCGGGAGGCCGCGGCGTCGTGCCGGGAGCGGGCGGCACGCGTGATCGAAACCGCGGATCTCCCGGCCACCTATCGGACGACGAGTCGGGCGGCCCATCTCTCCGGACGGGAACAGGCCGAGCGAACCGCGATCGTCGACGCGCTCGACCGAGCGGGCGGCAACAAGGTCCGCGCCGCCCGGGACCTCGGGATCAGCCGCACCACGTTGTACGCGCGGATGCGAGCACTCGGGGTCCAGTAGGCACCGCGATGAGGCCGGGCCGTACGTCAGTCGACGAGCGGATCGGCCAGCGTGTGCCGTGCGAGCGCGGCGATGAGGTCGGTCTGCGTGACGATGCCGACCAGCAGGTCCCCGTCGAGCACGGGCACGGCACCGCATCCGCTGTCGGCGAGCATCGGCAACAACGCGGTCACCGGCGCGTCCGGCGCCGCGATCGGCAGCGTGGTGTCCATGACGTCGGCGGCCGTCAGGACGCTGCCGTCCCGGCGCAGCAGCCGGGCGAACATCCGGTCCGATCCGCGTGCCGAGCCCACGCGAAGGCGTGAGACGAGATGGATCTGGAAGACGACACCCAGGAACCGGCCGCCGCGCGTCACCACGGGCAACGAGGTGAAGCGGTGGGTGTCGAACATCTGCGCCAGGTCGGGAAGTGTCGCGTCCGGTCCCACTGTCACCAGATCCCCGGACATGACGTCACCGGCGACGAGCGGGTCGGCGCGATGGCCCGCAGCCTGGAGTTCGGCTGCCACGATGAGTCGTGCGAGATCGGCGACACCGAGATTGAGGGACTGGCTGTACCGGTTGAGGATGTCGGTCAGCTCGTCCTCGTCCAGTCCGATCCGCGCGGTGGCCGACGACTCGTCGTCGAACCGACGGTACGGATACCGGCGTCCGGTGACCCGTGCGTATCCGGCCGCGAGCACGACCAGCGCGATCGTCCCCACGGCGACGGGGGCCAGGGCGAACCGGAACCCGAGCGCGTGGACCACGTCCGGGCTGAGCCCGGCGGTCATCGCGACGGCGCCGCCGGGCGGATGCACTGCGCGACAGACCACCATGGCCAGGACCGCCACACCGACTGCGAGCGGGACGCGCAGCTCACTCGGCGACACCAGCAGGGTCACCAAGACGCCGGCGAACGCCGACACGGTGTTGCCGACGACCGCCGACCAGGGCTGGGCGAGCGGACTGTTGGGCGCGGCGAACATCAGGACCGCGGACGCCCCGAACGGTGCGATCAGGAACAGACCCGTCCGCAGATCGACTCCGGACGTCGCGAGCACGAGTCCGACGAGCCCGAGACCCAGCACCGATCCGACTCCGGCACGTACCGCCTCGCGCAGCGACACCGACGCTCCCGGCGGTCCCACCGACTGCAGCGCACCGCGAAGACGGTCGGCCATGCGCGCTGCCATCGGTTCCCTCTCCGGATGTGGAGGCGGCGCTCGCCACCCCCGGACACGCTAGCGACGCCGCCGGACGCACTTTCCGCGACCCCGGATCACGCCATCCGGCAACGACGAGGTGAAGGTGTTCAGTTTCTGGACACGGCGACCGCCCCGATCGGTGGCAGAAATGAGTCAGGTCACAGCTATGACCCAGATCACCCTGACCGGCTCGTCTCGACCCGCTCGCTTCGCCACCGGCGTCGAGCGCTTTCCCAGGAGGTACCCATGACCGCAGTCGCCACCGACCTGCTCCCGAAGGTCCGCGACTTCATCGGCCACGACCGCCCGATGCTGATCGGCGGTGAATGGGTGTGGTCGGCGTCCGGCCGCACCTTCGAGACCATCGACCCCGCCACCGCCCGTCCCCTCACCTCGGTCGCTCACGGTGACGCCACCGACGTCGACCGCGCGGTCCGCGCCGCCCGCGAGGCCTTCGACTCCGGACCGTGGACGCGGATGAAGCCGAACGAACGCGAACGGCTGCTCTGGCACGTCGGCGATCTGGTCACCGAACGCGCGGCCGAGTTCGGTCAGCTCGAAGCACTCGACAACGGCAAAGCCGCGACCATCGCGACCGCCGTCGACACCGCTTGGGCCGCCGACATCTTCCGCTACAACGCGGGCCTGGCCACCAAAATCACCGGTTCGACGGTCGACGTGTCGATGCCGTTCGTACCGGGTGGCGAGTTCCACGCCTACACGCTGCGCGAACCGGTCGGGGTGTGCGGGTTGATCGTCCCGTGGAACTTCCCGCTGCTGATGGCCGCCTTCAAACTGGCGCCGGCGCTCGCGGCGGGCAACACCGTCATCCTCAAACCCGCCGAGCAGACCCCCCTCACCGCACTGCTGCTCGGTGAGATCTTCGACGAGGCGGGCTTCCCGCCCGGCGTGGTCAACATCGTAACCGGATACGGCGAGGCAGGCGCCGCCCTCGCCGCACACGACGACGTCGACAAGATCGCCTTCACCGGTTCCACCGAGGTCGGCAAGAAGATCGTCGAGGCGGCGAAGGGCAATCTCAAGAAGGTGTCGCTCGAACTGGGCGGCAAGAGCCCCAACATCGTCTTCGCCGACGCCGACTTCGAGAAGGCGGTCGCCGGATCGGTGGCCGCGTGGATGTTCAACCACGGCCAGTGCTGCGTCGCCGGCACCCGGTTGTTCGTCGAGCGTCCGATCTTCGACGACTTCACCGCGGCGGTCGCCGAGGCCGCATCCCAGGCGAAGATCGGCCCCGGCCTCGATCCGGCCACCGAACTCGGACCGCTGGTGAGTCAGGAGCAGTTCGACCGCGTGTCCGGCTACGTGGCGGCCGGACTCGCCGACGGTGCACGAGCATTGACCGGCGGAAAGCGTTGGGGCGATGAGGGATTCTTCATCGAGCCGACCGTGTTCGTCGACGTCGAACCCGACTTCTCCATCGTGCGCGAGGAGATCTTCGGGCCGGTCGTCGCAGCGCTGCCGTTCGACGCCGACACCGGGGTCGCGGCCGCGGCCAACGACTCCATCTACGGTCTCGCCGCGGGCATCTGGACGACCGACCTGTCGAAGGCGCACCGGACGGCCCGCCAGATCAAGGCCGGTTCGGTGTGGGTCAACCAGTACAACGGCTTCGACACGGCGATGCCCTTCGGTGGCTACAAGCAGTCGGGCTGGGGCCGCGAACTCGGCTCCTCGGCCATCGACCTCTACACGCAGACCAAGGCCGTCAACATCGCGCTGTGACCGGCCATCCCTGATTCACCCAGAGTTCCCATCAAGTGCAAAGGAGCACGTCATGACACTCACCACCAAGGCCGCCGTTCTCACCGCCCCCGGAAAGCCCTTCGAGATCGTCGAACTCGATCTCGACGAACCCCGCGAAGGTGAGGTCCTGATCAAGTACACCGCCGCGGGCCTGTGCCATTCCGACCTCCACCTCACCGACGGCGACCTGCCGCCCCGCTACCCGATCGTGGGTGGTCACGAGGGCTCCGGCATCATCGAGGCCGTCGGACCCGGTGTGACCAAGGTGAAGCCGGGTGACCACGTCGTGTGCAGCTTCATCCCCAACTGCGGCACGTGTCGTTACTGCTCGACGGGACGACAGAACCTGTGTGACATGGGCGCGACCATCCTCGAGGGTTCGATGCCCGACGGCACCTTCCGATTCCATTCGGGCAAGGATGATTTCGGCGCCATGTGCATGCTGGGCACGTTCTCCGAACGCGCCACCATCTCGCAGCACTCGGTGGTGAAGGTCGACGACTGGCTGCCCTTGGACAAGGCGGTCCTCGTCGGCTGCGGCGTGCCGTCGGGCTGGGGGACCTCGGTGTACGCCGGCGGCGTGCGACCCGGTGACACCGTGGTCATCTACGGCATCGGCGGGCTCGGCATCAACGCGGTGCAGGGTGCGGTGTCGGCCGGCGCCAAGTTCGTCGTGGTCGTCGACCCGGTCGCCATGAAGCGCGACGCCGCACTGAAATTCGGTGCGACGCACGCCTATGCGGACCCCCAGGAGGCCGCCGCCAAGGTCAACGAACTGACGTGGGGACAGGGCGCCGACCAGGCACTGATCCTGGTGGGCACGGTCGACGAGGAAGTCGTGTCGAACGCGACGGCCGTCATCGGCAAGGGCGGCACAGTGGTCATCACCGGTCTCGCCGATCCGGCCAAACTGACCGTGCACGTGTCGGGCACCGACCTCACGCTCAATCAGAAGACGATCAAGGGCAGCCTGTTCGGCTCGGCCAACCCGCAGTACGACATCGTCAAACTGCTGCGTCTCTACGATCAGGGCCAGCTCAAGCTCGACGAGCTGATCACCACCACCTACACCCTCGACCAGGTCAACGAGGGCTATCAGGATCTCCGCGACGGCAAGAACCTTCGCGGGGTCATCATCCACGGCGAGTGAGCCGAGCCGGACTCGCCCGGGGGACTCATCCCCGGGCGAGTTCGCGTATCCGTTGCCCTCCGGTTCGCCGCACGCAGTTCCCCGCGCGCCGCACCACCGGTGTCCGGGATGGACCGGGCAACTGTCCGAGCATCATCGGATCCCGGTTGCCGACGGAGCGGTGACCACCTGCATGGTGATCACCGGAATCGTGTACGCGCTGCTGCTCAGCGGGGTGGATGTGGACGTCACCTACGGCTGGGTCAACGACGTGCTGCACCGCATCATCCCTCTGGTGATACTGGTGGACTGGATCGATCCTGGTGCGCGCCAGGCGGATTCCCGAACGTAGTTGGCTCACCTGGCTGGCCGTCCCGCTGGTGTACGGCGTGTACACCCTGATCCGCGGACCCATCGTCGACTGGTATCCGTATCCGTTCATCGATCCCCGTGGGCAGGGCTATGTCTCGATGACCATCTCGCCCGTGGTCGTGTTCGTCGGGATGGCGCTCATGTCCTTCGGCGTCTACTGGGCCGGGACCCGAGGCAGGTCACGCGAGGAGGTCGCCGCCTGAGGGCGGTGAACTAGAGACCGGATTCGACGCCCAGCGCCACGGCGATCTGCTCGCACCAGGTGTCGACCACCTGGGCGCGTCGTGCCGAATCGTCCGACAGGGTATCGGCGAGACCGAGTCCGCGAGCGAAGTCGAGTGTCGCCTGGACAAGGCGGCGTCCCTTCTGGTCATCCGGCGAGACACCCATCGCCGCCATCGTCCGCTGATGGGCGGCCCGGGCGAACTTCGCCTCGAGGGGCAGGATCAGTTTGCGCAGCGCAGGGTCGGACGCTGCCGCGGCCCACACCTGCAGTGCCGCCTTGAATTCCGTGCCCGTGTACACCGCCACCGCGCACTGGACCGCGGCGCTCACCCGCGCAGGGGTGATCGCCTCGTCGGAGCCGGGTGCCTCGATCTCGCTGCCCGCCGCCGCGGTCAGGTCGTCGAAGACCTGCTCGAGCGCAGCGGTGATGAGCGCTTCCCGCGTCGGAAAGTGATGTTGCGCAGCACCTCGCGACACTCCGGCACGTTTGGCGACGGCGGCAACCGTGGCGGCCGCCCATCCGTCCGCCGCGAGCACGTCGACCGTGGACCGCAGCAGTCGCTGACGGGTCAGCCGTGAGCGTTCCTGCTGCGGGCCACGCGAATTCGGGCCGGCATTCGACGACCCTGGGTTCGGGGACACTGCCGTGGACACCGGCGCCACACCTCAGTAGGACTTGGGAAGGCCGAGGCTGGCCTGCGCGACGAAGTTGAGGATCATCTCCCGGCTGACCGGCGCGACGCGGGCGATGCGGACGAGGCTCAGCATCGGCGCGATACCGTACTCGGACGTCAGTCCGTTGCCGCCCATCGAGTGCACGGCCTGATCGACGATCTTCACCGCAGCCTCGGCCGCGGCGTACTTCGCCATGTTCGCCGGCTCGGCCGCGCCCCAGTCGTCGCCCGCGTCGTACATCGTCGCGGCCTTCTGCATCATGAGCTTGGCCATCTCGAGCTCGATCTTGCCCTGCGCCAACGGATGCGCGATGGCCTGGTGCGCGCCGATCGGCGTCTTCCACACCGTTCGTTCCTTGACGTACGACACTGCCTTGTCGAGTGCGAACCGTCCCATCCCGACCGCCGACGCCGCAGCCATGATCCGTTCCGGGTTCAATCCGGCGAACAGCTGGCTGAGAGCGGCGTCCTCGTCGCCGACCAGCGCGTCGGCCGGCAGTCGGACGTCGTCGAGGAACAGCTGGAACTGCTTCTCCGGGTTCTGCAGTTCCATGTCGATCATGGTGTAGGAGAAGTTCTCCGCATCGGTCGGCACGATGAACAGCGCCGGCTTGAGCTTGCCGGTCTTGGCGTCCTCGGTACGCGCGACGATCAGGACCGCCTGGGCCTGGTCGACACCCGAGATGTAGACCTTCTGGCCGGACAGCAGCCAGTCCGCGCCGTCACGGCGAGCGGTGGTGGTGATGTTGTGCGAGTTCGACCCGGCGTCGGGTTCGGTGATACCGAACGCCATCGTGATCGACCCGTCTGCCAGTCCGGGCAACCACCGCTGCTTCTGCTCGTCGGTGCCGAAGCGCGCGATCACATTGCCGCAGATGGCCGGTGAGACCACCAGCATCAGCAGCCCGGTGCCGGACGCAGCGATCTCCTCCATGACGATCGCCAGCTCGTACATGCCGGCTCCGCCGCCGCCGTACTCCTCGGGGAGGTTGACCCCGATGAAGCCGAGCTTGCCCGCTTCCTGCCAGAGTTCGTCGGTCTTGCGTCCCTCACGGGCGCACTGCCGGAAGTACTCCTGGCCGTATTTGGCCGCCAGACCGGCCACCGCGGAACGCAGTTGGGCGCGCTCCGGGGTTTCCACGAAGGGGTTGTCCAGGGTTGTCATCGCGTCGTTCCCTCTCGGTCGTGTCGGTTCGGATGTTCGCAGCGGTTCAGGCGTGGAAGCCGAGCCGCTTGGCGGCCAGACCGTTGAGGATCTCGGTGGTGCCGCCGCCGATACCGATGATGCGCATGTCGCGGTACTGCCGCTCGACCTCTGTGCCGGTCATGTATCCCAGTCCGCCGTGGAGCTGAACGGCCTTGTTGGCCACCCATTCTCCCGCTTCGACGGCGGTGTTCTTGGCGAAACACACCTCGGCGATGAGGTCGTCGTGTGAGGTCACCTTGCGTTCCACCACGGCGCGTGTGTAGGTGCGGGCGATGTCGATACGACGCGCCATCTCGGTGAGGCTGTCCTGCACCGACTGCCGCGCGATGATCGGTTTGCCGAAGGTCTCGCGGTCGCGCGCCCACTGCACGGTGAGATCGAGACAGCGCTGCGCGCTGGCGTAGGCCTGCACCGCGAGTCCGGACCGCTCGGTGACGAAAGCCATGGCGATCTGGGCGAATCCGGAGTTCTCCGGGCCGACGAGGTTCTTGACCGGCACACGTGCGTCGACGAACGACAGCTCTGCGGTGTCCGAGCAGCGCCAGCCCATCTTGTCGAGCTTCCGGGTGACGGTGAATCCGGGTGTGTCCTTGTCGATGACGAGCAGCGATACGCCGCCCGCGCCCGGCCCGCCGGTGCGCACCGCCGCGACGACGAAGTCCGCCCGGACAGCCGAGGTGATGTAGGTCTTGGAGCCGTTGACGACGTAGTGGTCGCCGTCCCGCTCGGCCTTCGTGGTCAGGTGGCCGACGTCGCTGCCTCCGCCGGGCTCGGTGATCGCGAGGCTGCCGATCTTCTCGCCGGCCAGGGTCGGGCGCACCCAACGGTCGATCTGTTCCGGATCGCCGGCGGCGATCAGGTGCGGCAGGGCGATGCCGTGAGTGAACAGCGAGGCGAAGATGCCGCCGGCCGCACCCGCGTAGTGCAGTTCCTCGGCGAGGATCGTTGTGTCGATGTGATCGCCACCGGAACCGCCGACCTCCTCGGGGATCCCGAGGCCGAACAATCCGAGCTTCGCGGCCTCGAGGTGGAGCGAACGCGGGATCTCGCCGTCACGCTCCCAGTCGTCCTGGAAGGGCAGGATGTGCTTATCGACGAATCTGCGGACCGTCGAACGCAGTTCGAGACGTTCCGGCGTGTCCCAGACGTCGGGGCTGACAATGGGCACCCAAGGCTCCTTTGTGTGATGTGACTGTGATGTGTTGGGGTCGGGTCGTCGGTGCGGTGGTTCAGGCCCCGCGCGGCTCGCGCCCCTCTCCCGGCGGGCCGGCGAAACACTGAGCGATGCCGGACCATTCGAGCGCGTCGTGACCGACGATCTCCAGGTCGAGGTCGGCGAGGGCGCGACGCTGGGTCACCAGCTGACAAAAGTCGAGCGCCGAACCGCGGATGACGTCGGACGCGTCATCGGGCCCCCACGTCCACAGCTCCCCCGACGGCGACGTCAGCGCATAGTGGAACGGTTCGGCCGGCGGGGTCCTGCCGTTGACGATGTAGGCGAAATCGCGTGTGCGCACCCCGATGTGCGCGACGTGGCGGATGCGGTCGCTGGGCAGCACGGTCACCCCGAGGGCATCGGCGACGTCGAGGCCGTGGGCCCACGTCTCCATCAATCGCGCGGTGGCCATGGAGGCGGCCGACATCGGCGGGCCGAACCACGGGATCTTCACACCCGGTGGCACGTTCCGGAGCGCATCCGCGAGCTTGCCGCGGGCGAGACGCCAGCCGGCGAGGATCTCCTCGGCCGGGGCACCCGCCCCGGCCTCGGCGGCGTCGTCGACGTAGGTCTCCGGATTCTTCTGCAGGGCTTCGGTGACGAGATCTGTGAAGCGATCGGGATCGGTTGCCGCGATGGCCGCGACCTCATCGGTCCACGCCAGATGCGCGATCTGGTGGGCGATCGTCCACCCCGGTGCGGGTGTGAGCGTCGCCCATCCCGCGTCGTCGAGGTCGGCGACCAGCGCATCGAGCTGCTCCGACTCGGCCTCGAGATCTGCCACCACACCGTGGACGGCCGCTGCCCGATCAGTCATGCGGTCAGCCTCACACAGGATCCCAGAAGAATCAAGCACGCTTGATTGTTTTTCGGCCGGAAACGCTGAAAACCGCCCCTGGAAACGGCCCTCCGGACCGCGTCGGGCGACGATATGTCGTCGACTCCGCTGCAGGGCAGGTTCAAGGGGCCGATCTCAGAGGCGGTTTTCAGGGGCAGATCTCAGGGGCGGTTTTCGGGCAGTGGTGCGACGGACTCTCAGTGATAGTGGACGTCGAGCGTCGCGCGACTGAGCAGCACGTCGTCGTATGACGTCATGGTGGCCTCGAAGGACGAGATACGACGCCCGGTCTTGATCGGCGTCACCTCCACGGTGACCTCGCCGCCGTCCACCGCGGGCGAGCGGTAGAAGCCGATGGCCATGTCACCGATCGAGTAGTCCTGCCCCGGTCCGGCGTGCAGGTGACCGGCGAACGAGCCCGCCTGGCCGACGATCGTGGCGATGACGCCGCCGTGCATGGTGCCGAACATGTTGCCCATCCAGGGATCGGTGGCGCTGCGGAAGCGGATGCCGGCGTCCCGGTCGGTGGCACCGTCGAGCACCTCGACCGTGCCGTTGAGCATCTCGACGAGCGGCCCCGGGTCCCGCTGCTTGGTGGCGATCTCCTCGACCACCGCCCGTCCCGGCAGACCCGAGGGAATCGTCGGCGGGAGCGTCACCCCGTGGTCGTCGTTGCAGCGGGGCATCGGCATCCCGATCTCCGCGGACGGTGTCTGCCCCGTCGGGGCGCGTCCGACGCGGACGTTGCGTGCGGAACCGACACAGCAGAGTTGCCCTGCGCCGGAACGGATCTCGACGCTCGTCGACCCCCAGCCGTCGTCGTGCATCACGACATCGGCACGCGCCGCCAGCATGTCCCCGATCCGTGCGCGACCGTGCGTCGAGAGCGACAGCCGAGCCTGCAGCGTGGCGGCCGCCGGATCGTTGTGGACGCGATGGAACGGGATTCCGCCGCAGTGATCGAAGAGAACAGCGAGGGCGGGCACCTCGATGAGGCCGCGATGGTCGGCGAACTGCGAGCACAGGAGCTGGGCGGCACGCACACCGTTGGGCTCGACGGCCAGGTCGCCGAGGTGGAATGCGGACAGTGGGTCATGCGGCCCCGGATTCGGTGACTCGGCGTGGTGCAGATCGCTCATGCATCTTCTGTATCAGCAGAATGCGGCCGACCTCACCTTGAGGAGTCCAACATCACTCCCGTACGCTGTGGGTTCGAAGTGTCCAAAGTGACGGGAGATACACATGGGACGCAAGACTGTTGCTGGATTCGGAGCCGCCGCGGCATTCGCTGCACTGACCCTCGGCACTGCCACCGCGCAGGCGGCTCCCGGCGAGCAGCCACTGAGCGTCGAGCAGATCCCGAACGCCGGCATCACCGTGGGCTCCAACGGTGTAACCGGAGGTTTCGTCGCCTCGATCCTCGCATCCGCAACCGAACCCGGGATCACCCATGTCTCACTGAACACCACCCCGACCGAGTCCTGCTCGACGAACCTGAAGGACGCGCGCATCGGCATCTCCTGGACGAACCGGTCGACCGGGAACTCCGGTAGCGAGGTCTTCGCCACATGCACCGACGGACGCCCGTCGGACGGGGTCTCGATCGCGACCGGCGCCGGGCCTGTCGAATTCACCACGACGATCATCGGCAAGAACGACCAGACGTTCACCGTCGTACCCGGTAGCGGTTCCTTCACCCGCTAGAGCACACCCACACGAGCCTGTCGGGGACGCTTCGGCGTCCCCGACAGGCTTGCAGTAGACAATATTTCAGATCTGTACACAGACCGGGTGAACACGTTCTAGATTTGGCCGCATGGCCGAGACAGTCACCCAGCTCCTTCAGGAACGCGCCGACGACGACAACCTGGCAATCACCTACGAGGGCAGCCGGTGGACGTGGCGCGAGTACATCCGCGACGCGGAGAAGACCGCGGCCGCAATACTGTCCGTGGCCGACGCGTCTCGCCCGATGCACATCGGCACTCTGCTCGGGAACACCCCGGACATGCTCATCGCCCTGGCCGCCGGGGCTCTCGGCGGCTACGTCACCGCCGGCATCAACAACACCCGACGGGGCGAGGGCCTGGCCGCCGACATCCTGCGCGCCGACTGCCAGATCCTGATCACCGACGCCGAGCACCGCCCTCTCCTCGAGGGCCTGGACCTGCCCGGCGTCACCGTCCTGGACACCTCGACCCCCCGATGGGCCGATCTGGTCGCCGGAGCCGGCGAGCTGACCCCGCATTCGGTGCCGGGTGCCATGGACACGTTCATGCTGATCTTCACCTCGGGCACCAGCGGTAACCCGAAACCGGTTCAGTTCGCGCACATGATGATTCCGTTCGCCGGCCCCGTACTCGTCGACAAGTACGACATCGGCCCGGGCGACGTCTGCTACCTCTCGATGCCGCTCTTCCACAGCGCGGCACTGATGGGTGGCTACTGCGTCGCCCTGTGCGGTGGCGCGGCGATCGCCCCGGCCAAGTTCTCGGCGTCGACCTTCCTCGACGACATCCGCCGCTACCGGGCGACGTACATGAACTACGTCGGCAAGCCGCTCGCCTATATCCTCGCCACCGAGGAGAAGCCCGACGATGCCGACAACCCGCTGCGCGTCGCCTTCGGCAACGAGGCCACCGACCGCGACATCGACGAATTCTCGCGTCGGTTCGGTTGCACGGTCTGGGACGGATTCGGCTCCACCGAACTCGCGATCATCATCACCCGCGAACCCGGCACCCCGCACGGCTCGATCGGCCGGGGTTTCCCCAACGTCGCGGTCTACGACCCCTCGACGATCACCGAGTGTCCCCCGGCCCGATTCGACGACACCGGAGCACTTCTCAACTCCGACGAGGCGATCGGCGAGCTGGTCAACGTCGAGGGCGGCGGGATGTTCATGGGCTACTACAACGACTCCGACGCCACCAACGAGCGACTGCGTCACGGGATGTACCGGTCCGGCGACCTCGCCTACAAGGATTCCGACGGGTGGATCTATCTCGCCGGACGTACCGGCGACTGGATGCGCGTCGACGGCGAGAACCTCGCCGCCGGACCGATCGAACGCATCCTGCTCCGGATACCGGAGATCAACCGCGTCGCGGTGTACGCGGTCCCCGACGAACAGGTCGGTGACGCCGTGATGGCGGCCGTCGTACTGCAGGACGGCACCTCGCTGAGCCCGGAGTCCTTCGCCGAACAGCTTGCCGCACAGGCAGACCTGTCACCGAAGGCCTGGCCGCGCTTCGTACGGATCGCGGAGGACCTGCCGACGACCGCCACCAACAAGATCCTCAAGCGCACCCTGAAGCAGGAGGGTGCGACGGCCGGTGACGGCATCCTGTGGGTCCGGGAGCCGCGATCGCGCACGTACGGGGAGGCCGTCGGGGCGAGTGCCTGAGACGATGGAGGATCAGCTCACCGAGCTCGGCTACTACGCACTCTCCCGGCACCCCGTCACCCCGAGCGAGCTCGCCGCCGAAGCACGCTTCGCCGACGAGATCGGACTCGGCACCGCTTTCGTCTCGGAACGGTTCAACATCAAGGACGCCGCCGCACTGTGCGGGGCTCTCGCCGGTGCGACCGAGAATCTCGGAATCGCCACGGCGGCAACCAACCACAACACCCGGCATCCCATCGTCACCGCGACCATGGGGGCGACGCTCAGCGAACTCTCGGCGGGGCGGTTCGCTCTGGGTCTCGGGCGCGGGATCACCCCCCAGTGGCAGATACTCGGGCTCCCCCTCGTCACCGGCGCCGGCCTGCGTGACATCACCGGGCTCCTCCGCAGGCTGTGGACGGGCGAGATGGTGATCGGTCACGACGGACCGGCCGGCTCCTACCCTCTGCTGAATCTCGGTGTGACACTCGACCCTCCCCCACCGATCCTGATGGTCACCATGAGTCCCAGGACTCTCGAGCTGGCCGGTGAGATCGCCGACGGCGTCGTCCTGCACACATATTTCAGCGACGACGCGACCCGCCGGGCAGTTGCCCATGTCCGAGGCGCAGCGGAGCGGGCCGGGCGCGATCCCGCCTCGATCCGGATCTGGTCGGTCGTGGCGACGGTGGGCGACCACCTGGATGAGACCGACCGTCTGCGTAGGCTGTACGGGCGGCTCGCCACCTATCTCCAGGGGTATCCGGATCAACTCATGGCGGCCAACGCCTGGGACCCGACAGACCTGGAACGAGTCCGGGCCACTGCGGCTTTCAGCGGTGCGCGCGGTCCCATCGACGCCACCGCCACCGCCGGTGAACTCGCCGACCTGGCCGCCGTCATCCCGAACGCGTGGGTCGCCACTCGGCGACCGGCTCGCCGTCGGACTGCGCGAAGACCGTCGCCGCGCAGTTCGACCTGGGCGTCGACTCGGTGATCCTGCACGGTGCGACACCGACCGAACTCGCGCCGGTGGCCTCGGCGTACCGCGACATACGCCCCGACCGCGCGGTCGGACTGCCGGCCAACCCGGGAAGGATGCCCTCGTGACGGAGACACCCGCATGACAGAAACCATCGAGATACCCACGAGCGTCGAGCAACTCACGCCCGCCTGGCTGACGGACTTCCTCGGCGAGAACGGCCACGACGAATCGATCACCGCCGTCGCCGCCTCGGCCGTGGGAACCGGGCAGATGGCCGGGTCGTACCGCCTCACCCTCGACTACTCCGGACCGGCCGAACTCCCGGCCACGATGATCGCCAAGTTGGCGACCGGCGAACCGGAACAGCGGGCATTCGGTTCCGGAGTGTTCCGCAACGAGGTCCGGTTCTATCGTGATCTGGCCTCGGCTTTCACCGTGCCGATGCCGAGGTGTTACGCCGCGACGATCTCGGACCCCGGCACCGAGTTCGTCCTCCTGCTCGAGGACATGGGCGCGGCGGTGCAGGGTGACCAGATCATCGGATGTACGGCGGCACAGGCGGAGTCGGTCGCGGTAGCGGCGGCCGGGTTGCATGCTCCGCGGTGGAACGACCCCGCACTGCTCGCGGAGATGCCACTGCCCGGTGAAGCCGAACGCGAGATGATGGAGTCGTTGCTCGCGCCGATGGCCGACGTCTATCGCGAGCGCTTCTCCCCGGACGGACAGAGTTCGGCCGCCGTCGACTGGCTGGTGCGTGAGGCCGGCGACTGGCTCGTCGCCCCGCTGCGCAACACGGCTCTGATCCACGGCGACCTGCGCGTGGACAACGTGCTGTTCGGGCCGTCCGGTGAGGTGACGGTGATCGACTGGCAGACGATCACGACCGGTAACCCGCTGCGCGACATCGCTTTTCTGCTCAGTACCAGCCTGACCACCGAGGATCGTCGCAAGCACGAACGCGGCATCGTGGCGTCGTATCATCGCGCGGTCGTCACCGCCGGGGTGACCGGGTACACCCTCGACGAGTGCTGGGACGACTACGTCGGCAACCTCATCCAGGCCCCGCTGATCATCGTCTTCGGCTCGGCCGCCGCCCAGCCCACCGAGCGTGGCACCGCCATGTTCGACGCCATGCTGTCCCGCAGTGCGGCGGCGATCGATGACCTCGCACCCGGAGGGCTGGCCGGACGATGAAGCTCGTCATCGGCGGCAACGGTTTCCTGGGTTCCCGGCTGGTCCGCCGGCTCGTCGAGAACGGCGACGATGTCCGCGTCCTCACCCGCCCGACGAGCGACCTCCGCACGTTGTCCGGACTCGACGTCCACCATGTCACCGGCGATCTGTTCGACCAGGATTCCGTGCGCGCCGCGATGGCCGGCTGCATCGTGGTGTTCCACTGGCGGTCGACACCCGGGCCTGGTTACGGGATCCGGCTCCGCTGTACCGCACCAACGTCGACGGATTGCGGGCCGTGCTCGACGTCGCCGCCCGTCAGCCGTTGCGCAAGTTCGTGTTCACCAGCAGTGTCGCCACCATCGGTCGGGTGGAGGGTCGTCGGGCCACCGAGGGCGACGCGTTCAACTGGTCTCGGCGCGCGCCCGAGTACGTGCTGAGTCGAGTCGCGGCGGAGAACCTGTTGCTCGACTACTCGCGCGACGGGGCCGTGTCGGGAGTCGCCATGTGCGTCGCCAACACCTATGGCACGGGCGACTGGCAGCCGACGCCGCATGGATCGTTCGTCGCCGGAGCAGCCCTCGGCAAGATGCCGTTCACAGTCCGCGGATGCCGAGCCGAGTCGGTCGGTATCGACGACGCCGCTCGCGCGCTTGCCCTGGCGGCCGATCGGGGTGAGGTGGGCGAACGCTACATCGTGTCCGAACGGTCCATCGACATGGGTGAGATCGTGGCGATCGCCGCACGCGCCGCGGGCCGGGAGCCGCCGCGCCTCGTGCTCCGTCGTGCGGCGTTGTATGGGGCCGGCGCCGTGGGCTCGGCTCGGGCAGCGATCACGCGCAGGCCGGTCCGGCTGACCGTTCCGTCGGTGCGGCTCATGCATTTCATGTCGGAGATGGACCACTCCAAGGCCGAACGCGACCTGAACTGGCGCCCGCGCCCGGTCACCGAAGCCATCGAGGAGGGGGCGCGGTTCTGGGTGGATCGCCGAGCCGCCCGCCACTCCTGACGCAAACCCACCCTTTTTCGGCATTTCCACCACCCGCGCGGGTGGTGGAAATGCCGATAAAGGGTGGGTTTGTGGGGTGTCCGAGTTAGCCGAGTAGCTCGGCGAGCTCGACGAGGCTGTACGGAGAGGTGTCCCTGTGGTCGCGGTAGGCGACGAAGCTCGCCTGCTGTGACTCGAACCGGCCGATGAAACCGCCTGCGGCGCTGAAGATGTTGCCGGTGATGTGCTCGGCCGCGTCGCTGGCGAGGAAGACGTACAGCGACGCCACGTACTCGGGCGGCGCCGGATCCAAGGCCGCGTCGCGGGTGAGGTCGTCGAGAATCCCCCGCCGATGCAGCCCCTCGATGTGCGCGACGTAGTCGTCGCCGGTCGACAATCGCGACTTGGCTCCGGGCATCACCACGTTCACCCGGACGTGGTGATTGGCAAGACCCGCGGCCGCGGCGAGTGCGAGCGCATTGACGCCACCCTTCGCCGCGGGATAGCCGCTGCCACCGAACATCCCGAGCGACGCCGCCGAGCCGGTGAGCACGATCGACCCGGACGCCTGCTCGACGAAGACCCGCCCGGCGGCCTGGACCAGATGGAACGCGCTCATCAGATGGGCGTCCACCTGGGCCCGGAATTCGTCCGGGGCGATGGTCAGCACCGTCGACCCCGGGGGTTCGGCGATGCCGGCGCAGTTTATGGCGATGTCCAGTGCACCGAACTCGGCGAGCGCGGCGTCGACCATCTGCTGGGCGACGCCGTCGTCACCGGCCGAACCACAGACTCCGACAGCCTGACCGCCGCCGCCGCGGATCTCCGCGACCGTCTCCTCCAGCGCATCACCGTCACGACCGTTGGCGACGACCGAAACCCCCTGTCCCGCGAGTGCATATGCAACCGCGAGACCGATGCCCCGGGTGGCGCCGGCGATCACGGCGACCCGGCCACCCAGTCCGGCGGCACCGGGAGACCAGCCGCCGTCCGGACTCACGTCGAGCTACCGACCGGCGTGATCGGGATCGAGCGGCCGCGGTCGACGAATTCGAAACTCGCGCCACCGCTGAACCGAGCGATCGCCACCTCGCCGCTCTCCTTCTGTGCGGTGTCCGACGTGACGATCCGGATCTCGAGCGCGTCGTCGGTCTCGACGGCACCCTCGACACTCAGGTAGGGATTCACCGCGGTCGCCGCCGCCTGCAGCGGTTCCAGATGATCCGGGCTGATGATCGACATCCACCCGCCGTCGGCCGTCGCATCGGACTCACGCGGAATCCGTACGACGACGGCGTCGCCGTCGACGGTGGCGGTCAGGCCGGTGTACTGCGCCGGACCGAAGCACGGATGCAGGGCCAGGACCTGGGCGAGACCTGCGGCGCCGGTGGGGAGATCGAGCGCCGCGCGAATGCGGTCCGCCGCGAGTCCGGCGATCCCGATCAGCTGTCTGCGGAGGATCTCGACCACCTGATCCTCGCTCTCGGCACACCGCCGCAAACCGACCAGGAAGCCGAGGGACAACAGCTGATGCTGCAGCGCAACCTCTTCGGCGATCCGCCCCAATGCCGACGCCGACCACTCGGCGAACTGGAGATCCTCGACGAGCGGGCCTCGATAGTCGACCCAGCCGTCGGTTGCCGAGCTGTCGATCGCGGACAGCTGGATCTGGCCGGCGCGAGTGCCGAACATCTCCTCGGCGTCCGGAGGGAGCGGCAGTTCCTCGCGGTCGGGTTCGATGGTGACCGTCCACTCGCAGTGCGGAGTCCGGTCGACGGGACGACGAGGTGGACGATGCACCGGCCGGATTCGCGCCCGCCGGTTGGTGGCGATGGCCGTCGCGTCGAAGGTCGGGTCCTCGATGTCGTGGCACATCGTGGTGACGTAGTCGTCGCCGAGCGGTTCGACGTCGAGCAGCGCACCGCAGTGATCGAGCACGAACGACCCGTGATACTTGTCGTCGACCCGAAACCGGAATCCATGAACTGCGGCGGCGCACCGATGTCGAGTTGGAGGCATTTGAACATGTCCTCGACGCCGTCACCGTCGATACCGAGCGCGGTCCGGATCCGGTGTGTGTAGACCGGACTCGCGGCCTTCCACTCCTCGATGGCGATCCGGCCCATCACGTCTCGTCCGAATGCGCCGATGAGATGGGCCATTCCGCTGCGGTCGATCATCTGACCGCACAGCAGGAGTTCGGGTACCAGGACGGCGAGCTGTTCCTGACTCAGACCTTGGTAGGTCGGGGCTGTGGGAGTCATCTCAGTTCACCAGAACGCGACCGGCGTCTTACCGAAGTCATACCAGCCCGGCAGATTCCCCGGCGCCGCCTTCTCCACCCGCTTGAGCATGCCCTCGCTCATCGCGTTGTTCTGCATCATCTCGATGAAGAGTGCGGAGACGTTGCCGTAGTCGAAGAAGTCACGTTGCCAAGAGAACTGGAAGTTGTCGCCGTACTTGAACCAGCTGCCCTGGATACCTTCGAGCGCATAGTGGGTGCCGTCGTCGCGGGTGCCCTCATAGATCTGCTTCCAGAGCCCGATCATGTCGCCGGTCTTCTCGTCGATGACCCACGCCTGGTACGGGTACTCCCACCCTTCGAGGCCCTCCATCTCCTGGCCGAGCGCGAGTTCGCGGATCTCCTCGCGACCCACGGCCATGAAGTCCTTCTTCGGGCCGTAATTCCAGCCGTAAGTGGCGTCCTCGGTGTAGAACTCGGCGAGCGGCTTCCAGTCTCCCGCCTTCTCCGCCTCGATGTTGGCGGCGAGCCACCGTTCCTTCATCTCTTCCAGTTCGGCACGGTCAAAAGACATGTGTTCCACCTTCACTCGTCATCTTCGATGAGACGCAACGCTTGCGTCGGGCAGTACTGCACGGCCGCCTCGACCTCGGCGCGCCGGGATTCGTCGGGAGTCGCGTCGAGGATCTCGACATGGTCGGTCTTCGTCGCGAAGACCTCGGGGGCCTCGAGCTCGCACATGCCGTGGCCCTGGCACAGATCCAGATCGACCTCGATGCGCATCAGCGGTCCTGACGCTTACGGTAGGCAACGCGGCACGGCTGCTGGAGCTGAACGACCATCTTCGAGTGGTCGTTCCGGTAGCTCTCGGACGGCTGCAGCATCTCGAACTCGTAGTTCTGGAACAGCACCGAGAAGATCGCCTTGAGCTGCATGATCGCGAATTGCGCACCGACGCAACGATGCCGGCCCGCCCCGAACGGAATCCAGGTCCAGCGGTTGACCAGATCCTCCTGCCGCGGCTTGTCGTACCGGTCGGGGTCGAAGGTGTCCGCGTCCGGGAAGTCCTCCGGCAGGCGGTTGGAGATCGCCGGCGACACCGCGATCGACTGACCGGCGGAGATCTCGTAGTCCTCGACGTGGAAATCCTTCTGCACCACACGCATCAGGATGATCAGCGGCGGGTGCAGGCGCAACGCCTCTTTGAGGGCGTTCTCGAGCCGAGGCATCTGCCGGGTGCGGGCGAAGGTGTACTCGGGACGTTCACCGGCCGGCGTGTCGCCGTAGATCTCGTCGAGCTCGTCGTAGACGCGCGACATGTAGTCCGGGTTGCGCAACAGCTCGATCAGCGTCCACGCGGCGGTGCCCGACGTCGTGTGATGGCCGGCGAACATCATCGAGATGAACATGCCAGTGATCGTGTTGGCGTCGAAGCCGACCTGGACGAGCACGTCCATCAGGTCGCGATCGTCTTTGTCCTCAGTCGGATTCGCGATGCGCTCGTCCATCACGCCCTGGATGAACTCGACGAGTTCGGCACGCGCCTCGTCGCGTTTGCGGAAGCTCTCGATGTCGGCCTTGTAGTCGACGTACGCGATTGGGTCGGTGCCCTTCTCCAGGTCATGGAAGAGGTGGGCGATGTGCCCGCTGAGCCGCTCCCGGAACTTGCGTCCGATCAGGCACGACGACGAGGTGTAGAGCGTGAGTTCGGAGAAGAAGTCGAGCAGGTCGATCTCGCCCTCGTCGCCCCACTCGGCGATGATGCGCTCCACCTCGTTCGGGATCGTCACCGCGTGCTGCTTCATGTGGGCGCCCTTGAGCGCTGAGTTGTGGATCGCCTTGGACCGCTCCTCGGGGCTCGCGTCGAACACGACGCCCTCGCCGAACACCGGGGTCATGAACGGGTAGGCGGCAGCCTGATCGAGGTCTTCCTCGGGCGCGCGGAAGAACTCCTCGTTGGCCGCGGCCCCGGACACCAGCACCACCTCGCGGTCGGCGAGCTGGAACATGCCGACGTCGCCGCATTCCTCGCGGACGCGCCAGAACAGCGAGATCGGGTCGCTCGCGAGTTCGTCGAGATGGCCGTGTTCGCTCTCGCCGCCCGAGACTCGATGCGGCTTCTTCAGACCTGATGCGGTGGTGGCGGTCATCGATGGGTCCCCTTGTCCTTCGTCGACTGTGGGTCTTCTGGTGTCGTGGCCCGGTCCCGGGAGACCGCACCCTCGGCCTCCACCTCGACCGCGCGCATGTGGGCACCGCGCGGCATGGTGACCATCGCCGCGACGGCCAGCGCGATGTGCTGGGGTTCGAGGAAGTTGCCGTGGCGGGCCAAGCCGTGCTTGATCCAGTCGTTGAGCATGTCCTCGGTGGTCTTCTGGTCGAGGTTCATGCCCATGCCGGTCAGCGTCTGTCCCGGTCGGACCACACCTGCTCGCACACCGGTGCCCTCGAGTTCGAGCTGGATGGTGGCGACCACTCCGTCGATCCCCGACTTCGCCGCGACATAGGCCGACGACCAGGGCCGCGGGTGGAGTACGACATCGGAACCGATGAACACGAAATCGCCTCGGGCACGGTCGATCATGCCACCGATGACGGCCCGGTAGATCCGGTAGGCGCCGGTGAGATGGATGTTGACCTGATCGGCGAAATGCTCCGGGCTCGTCTCGTAGGAGAGCCCGACCGCGAGGTCGCCGGCTCCGGCGACCGCGATCTCGAGTTCGCCGAGTGCGGCCTCCGCTTTCGCAACGCAGTCGACCACGGACTGTTCGTCGGTCACGTCGAGCGGTACGGCGACCGCCTCGCCGCCCGCGGCGATGATCTTGTCGGCCAGCTCCTGGAGCTTCTCGACTCGGCGGGCCGCCAGGGCCACGGGATGGCCGGCCGCCGCGAGGTGTTCGGCCGTCGCCGCTCCGATGCCCGACGAGGCACCCGCGACGAGGACCGGCCGACGTTCGGGATGAGGACGAAAACCCATCAGCGCACCGTCACTTTCACGGGGAGTTCGGCGAAGCCGCGCACGTTGACCGAGTGCACGCGCACGGCTTTGTCGATGTCGATGTCGACCGCGCGGATCGACCGGATCACCTCGCCGAGACCGATGTTGGCCTCGAGACGGGCGAGATGTGCGCCGAGGCAGAAGTGCGCTCCGAGACCGAAGCTCATCAACGCCTGGCCGTTGTCGCGCCCGATGTCGTACTTGTCGGCATCCGGCCCGAAGACCTCCTGATCACGGTTCGCCGAACCGACGAGGAGGAGGACGCGGTCACCGGCCGGGATCACGTGGTCGCCGTAGGGTGCATCCTCGATCACGCGACGCACGACGATCTGGGTCGAGTTGTCGTAGCGCAACGTCTCCTCGGTCCACTGCGGGACCGCGAGTTCGGGGTCGGCGAACACCTTGGCCAGTTCGTCGGGATTACGCCAGCCCCAATAGAGCGCATTGGCAAGGAGTTTCGTCGTGGTCTCGTTACCCGCGACCACCATCAGGACCATGAAACCGACGATCTCGTCCTCGGTGAGCCTGATCTTCTCGCCGGTCGCGTCGTCGTCGATCTCGGCCTCGATCAATGCCGAGACCAGATCCTCGCCGGGACTCTTCCGCCGGTCGGCGATGAGTTCCGAATAGTACTTGTGCAGTTCGATGTACGCGTGGATCGCGGCCTCGGGGATGTCGAGGACACCGTCCTCGCGATGAAGGAGCAGATCGGACTGGTGCCGCAGATGTGTCCGGTCGGCTTCGGGGACTCCCAGGAGCTCGGAGACGACGTCCATGGGCAACAGTGCGGCGAAGTCGTGGACGTAGTCGAACTCGCCCCTGTCGAGGCACTTGCTCCAGTGCTGGTGCGTCAGCGCGGTGATCCGGCCGGCGAGGTCGTTGACGCGGCGCGGCGTGAAGCCCTTCGAGACCAGCTTGCGGATGCGCATGTGTTTGGGGTCGTCCATCGCGAGGAAGGACATCGACTTGTGTGCGTCGGGCCCGTACGCCGACGGGTCCATCGACACGCCCCAGCTGTTCGAGAACCGTTGCACGTCACGGAATCCCGCGCGGACATCGGCGTGATTCGCCAGTGCCCAGAAGTTCATCTCGGCGTTGTAGTAGACCGGCGCCTCCCGACGGAGCCGGGCGTAGGTCGGATACGGATCCTCGTGGAAGTCATAGGCATACGGGTCGAAGGGGAGGGCTCGCTCCATCCCCGGCACCGATGTCGTTTCGGTCATCACTTCTCCATCAGTAGATGCGCAGCAGCGACAAGACGTTCGGAGGTCTGCTCATAGGTCATGTGCCCCATGCCGGCGTAGACGAGGCCGCCGGAGTAGATCATCTCCAGGGTGTCGAGGAGCGGCCCGGGATTCTCCGGATCCTCCTCGAGCGCGGCGGCCAGACGCCGGCGGATGAACGCACCGATGCGGACGCGGAGGTGCTCGACGTCGGGGTCGGTCCCCAGCAGCGCAACGGTGACCGCACCACCGAGTTGCCCCTCCCCCGCCACGACGAGCGCCACCTCGCGGAGCACCTGCGCGACCCGCTCGCTCGGCGCCGCGGCGGGATCGGGTTCGGAGACCCCCGCGGACAGCCGCCGCCAGAAGACCTCGGCGACCAGATGGCTCTTCGACGAGAAGTACGTGTACGCCGTCGCCGGCGCGACACCCGCGATCTTGGCCACCGACCGCACCGTGAGCCCGTCGAAACCCTCGGCGTTCAGCACGTCGACCGCGGCCTCGGTGAGCCGCGAGACCGTCTCCGCCTGCTGCTGCGTGAGGCGGCGACGTGTGGATTCCTGGGATACGGGGCTGGACATGTGAGCCACGCTACACTAGGTTTGAACGCGAGTCCAGACACCTGTCCAGATGGAGTTCCAGCTCATGCCCCTTCGCCCCGAAACCGCGTCGGATCTGTTGATCGACGGCAAGCTCACCCCCGGCAGCGGCGGTGTCTTCGACGTCGTCAACCCCGCGACCGAGGAGGTCATCGGACAGGCCGCCGAGGCCACCGCCGCCGACATGGACGCCGCGATCGCCGCCGCCCGCACCGCTTTCGACACCACCGAGTGGTCGCGCGACCACGCCTTCCGCGCCCGCTGCCTACGACAACTGCGCGATGCCCTCCTCGCCCACGCCGACGAGTTCCGCGAACTGACGATCGCCGAGGTCGGCTGCCCGTCGTTCCTCACCCACGGCCCGCAGTTCGAGGGACCGGTGACCGATCTCGGCTACTTCGCCGACCTCGCCGAGAGCTACGAGTGGTCCCGCGATCTCGGCGAGGCCAGGCCGATGGGCATCAAGAACCATCGTGAGCTTCGGTCGGAGGCCGTCGGCGTCGTCGGTGCGATCACGCCGTGGAACTTCCCCCACCAGATCAACTTCGCCAAGATCGGGCCGGCCCTCGCCGCCGGATGCACCGTCGTCCTCAAGCCGGCACCCGACACCCCCTGGTGCGCGGCGCTCGTCGGCAAGGTCGTCGCCGAGGAAACCGACCTTCCACCCGGCGTCCTGAACATCGTCACCTCCACCGATCACCGCCTCGGCGAGCAACTGTCCACCGACCCCCGCGTCGACCTCGTCTCCTTCACCGGCTCCACCGCGACCGGCAAGAAGGTGATGGCCGCGGCGTCGGAGTCGCTGAAGAAGGTGTTCCTCGAACTCGGCGGCAAGTCCGCGTTCATCGTGCTCGACGACGCCGACATCGGTTCGGCCTGCGCGATGGCGGCGTTCAACGTCGTCACCCATGCCGGCCAGGGCTGTGCGATCACCACGCGCCTCGTCGTGCCTCGCCCCAGGCTCGACGAGGCGATCACCGCGACCCGCGACGCGCTGGCCGGTCTCCCGGCCGGGGACCCCACGAGTTCGGGCACCATCTGCGGACCGTTGATCTCCGAGCGTCAGCGTCAGCGCGTCGAGTCCTACATCGAACTCGCCAAGCAGGAGGGCGGCACCATCGAGATCGGTGGTGGCCGCCCGGCCGACAAGCCCAACGGTTTCTTCGTGGAGCCGACGCTGATCTCCGGACTCGACAACTCGGCACGCGTCGCGCAGGAGGAGATCTTCGGTCCGGTCCTGGTGATCATCGCCCACGACGGCGACGACGACGCCGTTCGCATCGCCAACGACTCCCCCTACGGACTGTCGGGCATGGTCTACGGCACCGACGAGGACCGGATCAACAAGGTGGTCAACGGTGTTCGCACCGGGACCATGGGCGTCAACGGCGGCATCTGGTACTCCGCCGACGTCCCGTTCGGCGGCTACAAACAGTCCGGCATCGGCCGCGAGATGGGCGTCGCCGGTTTCGAGGAATACCTGGAGACCAAGGCCGTCGCGCGACCCGCGTGACCTCCCCCGCCGGCTGAGCCGGCACCAACCCCGCCGGCTGAGCCGGCACCGACCCCGCCGGCTGAGCCGGTGCCGAGCGAAGCGAGGCACCGCGTCGAAGCCCCCACAGCGGCCCGTCACAGAGCCCACACCACCACCTCCCCCGCCGGCTGAGCCGGTACCGAGCGAAGCGAGAAACGCCTCCCACCCCGCCGGCTGAGCCGGTACCGAGCGAAGCGAGGCACCGCGTCGAAGCCCCCCAACAGCCCGTCACAGAGCCCACCCCACCACCCACACAGAAAGCAGGACAATGAGTTCCCAGCGTTTCGAGAACAAGACCGTCATCGTGACCGGCGCCGCCGGCGGGATCGGCGAAGCCTACGCGCGGGCACTGGCCGCCGAGGGCGCCAACGTCGTGGTCGCCGACCTCGCCGACGAGAAGGGCAAGCAGGTCGCGGCGGACATCGGCGGACTGTACGTCAGCACCGATGTGGCCGACGAGGAGTCGGCGAAGGCACTCGCCGCGGCGACGGTCGACGCCTACGGCTCCATCGACGGCCTGGTCAACAATGCGGCGATCTACGGCGGCATGAAGCTCGACTTCCTCATCACCGTGCCGTGGGACTACTACAAGAAGTTCATGTCCGTGAACCTCGACGGTGCGCTCAACGTCACCCGCGCCGTCTACCCGCACATGACCAACGGCGGCGGCGCCATCGTCAACCAGTCCTCCACCGCCGCATGGCTGTACAGCGGCTTCTACGGTCTCGCCAAGGTCGGCGTCAACGGCCTGACCCAGCAGCTCGCCACCGAACTCGGCGGGCAGAACATCCGGGTGAACGCCATCGCACCCGGCCCCATCGACACCGAGGCCACCCGCACGACCACCCCGAAGGAGATGGTCGCCGACATCGTGAACCGGTTGCCGCTCAAACGGTTCGGCAAGCCCGAAGATCTCGTCGGGATGTGCCTGTTCCTGCTCTCCGACGAGGCGATCGGCAAGGTCGTCGACAAGGGTGCGAAGGCGGCCGGTTCACTCGCCGAACTCGCCGCCGGGACCGACATCGTCGGCATCTGCGTCCTGAACGACGAGCAGGTGAGGTCGGTGGTCACCGGGCCCGACGGACTGTTGTCGACGGCCCGTCCGGGCACCATCATCACCGTCCATTCCACGATCGGACCGGACACCGCGGTCGACCTCGCCGAACAGTGCGCGGCCCGCGACGTGGTCCTGCTCGACGCCCCGATCTCCGGTGGCGCGATGGGAGCGGCGTCGGGACGGCTGGCGATCATGGTCGGCGGCCCGCGCGAGGCCTACGAGAAGCTCAAAGAGCCCTTCCGGCTCACCGCCGACATGCTCGTGCACGCGGGCCCGGAGGTCGGCGCGGGCACCAAGATGAAGCTCGCCAGGAACCTCCTGCATTTCATCTCGTTCACCGCGACCACCGAGGCGGCGCGCCTCGCCGAGGCTGCCGGGCTCGATATCACCAAGCTGGGCAAAGTCGTTCGGCACACCGACGCCGTCACCGGCGGTGCCGGTGCGATCATGCTGCGGGAGACCACGGCGACGCTCGACACCGACGATCCGTGGTACGGCATCTTCACCGGCGTTCGTACACTGGGCGAGAAGGACCTCTCGCTGGCGCTCGCGCTCGGCGACGAACTCGGCGTCGACCTGCCTCTCGGGCAGATCGCACTCCGCGAGCTGGCCCCCGGACTCGGTGTCCCCCATCTCGAAGGAGAAACCGCATGACCCGATCCAATGTCTCCGACGACGCACCCGACGAGGTGCGCAAGCGCGGCCTGAGGCGGATGTCCGAGGTCTACGGCTGGGAGGTGAGCGATGGTCCCGGCGACTACTTCGCGCACACCGCCGACCAGGTGTTCGGCAACGTATGGGCTCGCGAGGGTCTCTCCGACGGGGATCGGCGACTGATCCTGCTCGGTGCACTCGCGGCGGGCAACAACATCGACGTCGCCGAGATCCAGGCCGGGGCCGCTCTGGGCAACGGCGAGCTGACGCCCGAACAGCTCGAGGAGATCAGTCTCTTCCTCTGCTATTACATCGGCTGGCCCCAGGGCACCAAGATGCACTTCATGTTCGGTGAGGTCATCAAGAAGTACCGGAAGCAGAAGTGAACAAGCACATCATGTTTCGCCCGCTGGCAGACGGCAAGGGTCCCTCGTTGCTGAGTGCCTCGCCGGTGCCCGACCTCGCCGCCGCCGGATACACCGACACCGAATACGCCGCGTCGGGAATCGCCGACCGGCTCGTCGGCGACGGAGACACACCTCCGGCCGAGTTCACGACCCGGCTGGTCGTCCGACGCCCCGCAAACGCGGCCGCGTTCAACGGCTGTGCCGTCGTGGAGTGGCTGAACGTGAGCAGCGGCAGTGATGCCGCGCCCGAGTATTCCTATCTCGCCGCCGAATTGGTGCGCGCGGGTTACGCCTGGGTGGGGGTCTCGGCACAGTACGTCGGTGTCGAGGGCGGCACCGGTTCGGTGGGCGTCGCCACCGGTGAACCCCAGAGTCTGTCCGCCAAGGACCCGGGCCGCTACGGCGGACTACATCACCCCGGTGACGCCTACTGCTACGACATCTTCCGCTCGATCGGATACGCGGTTCGTGGTGACCACTCCGGAGAGGCACCGACCCCGTATCACCCGCTCGCCGGACTCTCCGTCGGCATGGTGCTCGCGGTCGGCGAATCGCAATCCGCGATGGCCCTGACCACCTATGTCAACGCGGTGGCCGCCGCCGGGGACTTCGACGGGTTCCTCATCCACAGTCGTGCGGCTGCAGGTCTGCCCGCCGGCGACGTGGGTACGGGCATCGATGTGGGCACCGTGTTCAGCGGCGAACCCACCAGGATCCGTACCGATCTCGACGCACCGGTCCTCGTCGTGCAGACCGAGACCGATCTGCTGACCAACTTCCGCTACCACCTCGTTCGTCAGCCGGACACGGACCGTCTGCGGGTGTGGGAGATCGCCGGTACCTCACACGCCGACCTGCATCAGATCGGCGACTTCGAGGAGTTCCTCGGCTGCCCCGATCCGGTGAACCGCGGCCAGCAGCGCTTCGTGTTGCGCGCGGGGCTGCGCCATCTCCGCGCGTGGGCCGACGGCGGGGATCCGCCACCGGTCGCCGATCCGCTGCGTCTGCGCGGGGTGACGACTGCCGAACCCGAGTTCGAGGTCGACGACATCGGCAACGTCCTCGGCGGCGTCCGTACGCCGTGCGTCGACGCGCCGACGCATGTGTTGAGTGGCGTTGTCCCCGATCCGATCTCTCGCATCTGCCTACTGTTCGGATCGACCCACCCCGTCCCCGCGCATCTGCTCGCAGAGCGCTACGGCACACGCGACGAATACGAGAAGCACTATCGTGACGCCGCCGACGCGGCCATCAACGCCGGGTTCGTCTTGGTCGAGGACCGGGACGAGCTGATCGCCGACGCGAATCCGGACATGGTGCCCGAGTAGGATTTCCGGGACTCGTCGCGGGCGACGTCAGTTGATCGCCCGCTTGCCCTCCTCGGCCGGGCCGGCCGGGCGCGCGCGTTCACTCAGGAATCCGTCCGTCGCGTGCCGGATGCCGGTCGAAATGGCATGGCCGACATGGCTTCCGGGATACCAGTGGATGCGTCCACCCCAGTGCTCGTGGAGCTGCTGTGCAGCCGACACCCAGGTCACGCGGTCGTTGAGTGCCGCGACCACCATCCGGCGGTCCGGGGTTGCGATCGGTTGCACCGACAGCGGACTGATGACGCTCGCCACCTCGCGCACCGACTCGTCGCGCATCAACGATGCGAGGCGCTGCCCCTTGGGTCCGCCGCGAGACATGTGATGGGCGAGCGTCGCATGCATGTCCAGCATCGGCACCACCGCGAGCACTGCGGCGATCCGCGGGTCCATCGACGCGGCCAGGGCGGCGATGGGGCCACCCAGAGACGTTCCGGCGATCGAGATCTCGGCTGGTTCGTGACTCTCGATCCAGGTGATCAGCGACCGGATCTCGGCGACGGCGCGGACCGTGATGAGGGTGTTCACCAGCGGGTCGAAACCCGGATAGGACACCTTCGTCACGCGCCGGGGTCCGTGCGCGGGGAGCACCGGGAACGCGACGTCGTAGCCGAGCTTCTTGTGGAGATGCGCCGCCCGGAACGCATACAGGTCATCCGGTCGTCCCTGCGCGGCACCATGCACCCAGATCAGCCATCGGGCGCCGGCCCGGCGCTTCGTCATCACCCGGACCGACGAGATGCCGTCGGCGTACGGGTCCAGCGCCGCCACCGATGCCGGCAACTTCGGGTCGACGGCATAGTCGATGTGCTCGAACGACGTGGTGCCGAAGACCTTGCGGTCGCGCGACAGGATCCTGGGCGCACCGGGATCCCGATGCATCCCAGCGGGTCCCAGTCGGAGGAATTCGTCGGCCACATCGGCGCATCGCGCCACCATGTCCTCGACCGTCTCCATCGGCGGGATGTCCCGGATCACCGAGTTGACCGCGATGAACAGTTCGTCGATCGCGGTCTCCCCGACCTGCCGCGGCCCGCACCCGGCTGCCGGGATACCCGTCTCCGGGTTTCCTCGTCCCGCCGCGATCGAACTGCCGATCGCCCGAGGCAGTACGCCGGCGAACAATCCTAGCCTGGCTCGTTCGGTCTCCCAGTCGATCAACTGGCCTCCCGTGCCATCTCGCCGATACCGAGCGCATCGGTCGCCTCGTCGACCGCCCGCACGACCCGGCGGAGGAACCCGGCCGGGTCGGGCATGGATTCCGGTGTTGCGATGAGTCCCATGCTGAGCCGTCCGGCGTAGCTGTAGGTTGTCAGGTTCACGTCGGCCGGCGCGATCGCCAGGGCGAAGGAGATCCAGTCGACCACCTCGATGTCGCCGATCCAGCGCGTGGTCCGGGGGCCGGGCATGTTGGCGGTGGTGATGTTGTTCATCACCAGCGGTGCCCGGTTGGCGGCCAGTCCGCGGAAGAACGGACCGAGCCGTCCGGTATAGGTCGCCAGCTTCTCGGTCAGGTCGAAGCCGACGTCCCGACGGCACGCCACGGTGGCCGCGCAGCTCTCGCCGGTCGCGACGATCCGCTCGACGGGATCGGCCAGATCGGAGCGCAGATACGCCATGGCGGTGGCGATCTCGTTGCCGTGAACCCGGTTGGACCCGAGGTCTTTGCAGACCCCGAAGATCGTCACCGGGGTGCCCGGCTCCTCGCCGCGCGCGATGAGCTCGTCCCTGATCGCACCGGCGATCACACCGTGCAGGGCACCGTTCACCGTGGTGCCGGCGGCCAGGGCGATCCGCTGGATGTCGGCCAGCGCGATGTCGGCCGACGCACATACCCGGTTCGCCCCGCTACGTGCGTTGAAGCTGGTACGACGCACCGTCAGCGGTTTCGGGATCAGCTCGCCGTTGGACGCCTTGCGCCGCGCTGCCACCGCGTGCCGGGCCGCGGAGACCACCGACGGGAGTCGACGGACCAGTCGACGCGACTCCGCGCGCGCCGCCTTCGTGAGGGTCCGCGCGTCCTGCTCGAGAGCCTCGGGGACAGGTGCCGGGGGAACACGATCGCCCGGTTCTGCGGTGGCGGCCATGAAGGTGTTGAGCGCCGCGAGTCCGTCGGCCACCGCGTGGTGGACACGGACCACGACCGCTTGCCGACCGCCGTCGAGACCGTGAACCAGGGTGAGTGCCCACAGCGGACGGTTGCGGTCGAGTTGCGCGACCGCGAGTTCGGACAGCACGGCGTCGAGTTCGGTGCGTCCACCCGGGGCGCCGACCCACACCTCGTCGATGTGGTCGGAGACGTCGAAACCGTTGTCCTGCACCCAGAAGGGGCGCGCCGAACAACCGGGCACCCAGCGCACCCGCTGGGTGGCACGCGGGAACATCCCGAGATAGCGCGGCAGGACGTCGGCGATCTCGGCGAGTGACAGTGGACGACCGTGTCGGGACGTGTCGAGGACCGCGACCTTGAGAGTGTGCATCGGGTTCGACGGGGTCTCCATGTTGAGCATCAGCGCGTCCGGCCCCGTCATGCGCTCGGCACCCGAACCGGCATCGGCACCGGCGAACAACTCGGTGACGTCAGGTGTGTTGCGTGCGTTCGTCATTCAGCTCACCTTCCGTTCCGGTCCGGCCGACTCCAGGTCGCGCTTGAGGATCTTGCCGGTGGCGTTGCGGGGCAGTTCGTCAAGGAACTCGACGTCGCGCGGAACCTTGAACCCGGCGAGCTGTTCCTTGACGTGCCGGCGGATCTGGTCGGCACCGATGAGGGTCTGCGGAGTCCGCACCACGTACGCGGCCAGACGCTGACCGAACTTGTCGTCGTCGACCCCGATGACGGCGACCTCGTGCACCTCGTCGAGGGCACCGATGACCTGCTCGACCTCGAGCGGATAGACGTTCTCGCCGCCGGAGACGATCATCTCGTCGTCGCGACCGACCACGAACAACCGGCCGTTCTCGTCGAGCCGCCCGACGTCACCGGACACCATGTGCCCATCACTGAAGGATTTGGTGTCGGAGGTCGTGTATCCGTCGAATCCGGAGTTGTTGGCGACCACGATGCGACCGATCTCGCCGACCGGGAGTTCGCGATCGTCGTCGCCGAGAATCCGGACGCTGGTGCCGGTCAGCGGCCGGCCGGCGGTGTCCGGGCTGATGCGCAGGTCCTCGGGTGTCGCGGTACTGATCAATCCGGCTTCGGTGGCGTTGTAGCTGTTGTAGACGACGTCGCCGAAGCGGTCGAGGAAGGCGATCAGGGCATCGGTACGCATCCGCGAACCGCTCGCCGTGGCGAATCGCAGACTGGGCATCGGATGCGCGTCGAGAACCTCGTCGGGCAGGTCCATGATGCGTTCGAGCATCACGGGGACGACGGCGAGTCCGGTCGCCTCGTGGTCGCGGACGAGGTCGAGGGTCGCGACCGGGTCGAAGCGGCGGCGCATGATCATGGTGCACGTCATGGTCGCCGAGATGGCGACCTGCCCGAATCCCCAGGCGTGGAAGATCGGCGCCGCGATCACCGTGGATTCTCCTGCGCGCCAAGGAATGCGATCGAGCATCGCGGCCAGCGACGCGATGTCGGTACTACCACCGCGACGCGCGCTCTTCGGGGTACCCGTGGTGCCCGAGGTCAGCAGCACGATGCGTCCGGCGCGCTCCGGCCGTGCGGGTCGCCGGCCAAGGTTCGCGTCGATGAACGAGTCGGTCGTGAAACCCGAGACCGGCCCGGTCTCGGTCCAGGCGTGGATGCGGCGCATCCCCGGAAGCCGTTCCGCCGCCGGAGCGATGACCTCGTCGAACTCGTCGTCGGCGATGAGGACGTCGGCACCCTCCCGCTCGAGGACGTCGGCGAGCTGAGGTCCGGCGAAGCCGGTGTTGAGCAGCACCGCGTCGGCACCGAGCCGCGACGTCGCGGCGAGTGCCTCGATCAGTCCGCGGTGGTTGCGGCAGAGGATCGCGACGGTCGTGACCGGAGCGCCGGGGAGCTCACGCAGTCCGACGGCCAGGGCGTCGCAGCGCGCGTCCAGCTCGCCCCATGTGAGGCGGCCCGCCTCGTCGATCAGGGCCAGGCCCTGCGGGGCACGGGCGGCGGCCAGACCGATTCCGCTCACCGGTGACGCACCGCCGTGGCGACGCAGGTTGAGACCCATCCGGAGGTAGCGGTCGAGTCGCAGCGTGCCGAGGAAGCCGCTGCGGACGAGGGTACGAACGAGCCACGTGTAGGTGGTGACGCGATCGCGGAAACGAGTGATCATCGTCGATCTCCTTTCGTGGTCAGCCGAGCACCGGGAACCGGCGCTCGCGGGCGAGCCCGTCGAGGGCATGCTGCATGTGCTTGCGGATCATCTGGTCCACCTCGGCATGGTCGGGATCGGTCCCGAACTCGGCCGTGATGTCGATGGGGTCGAGAACCTGGGTGACCAGCTTCGACGGCAGCGGCACGTTCGGCGGGAAGTGGGCGGTGAGCCCGAACGGGAAGCCGAACGCGAACGGCGCGCTGTCGACCCGGAGCAGCTTCTGCAGTCCGAGCAGCTTGGCGAGGCTGTCGCCGCGGTTCAGGAAGAGCTGTGTCTCCTGGCCGCCGATGGTGACGATCGGGACGATCGGGACGCCCGCTTCGAGAGCGGTGCGGATGTAGCCGGTGCGTCCGTGGAAGTCGATCGTCGCGGACTGGCTGGTGGGACGCAGCGCTTCCCATTCGCCGCCAGGGAACACGATGGTCGCGGCACCGGCTCTGAGTGCGGCGACGGCGTTCTTGGGGTGGGCCGGCAGGAAGCCGACCTTGCCGAAGATCTGTTTGCCCGCGCCGGTGAAGATGAGGTCGTGGGCGAGGGTGTACAGCGGCCGGTCGGGTCCGAACTCGTCGGCGAATGCGACGCTGATCACCGGGACGTCGAAGGCCATCAGCCCGCCGGAATGGTTGGAGACCAGCAGGGCGCCCCCGTCGGGAACCTTGTCCATGCCCCGGACCTCGGAGCGGAAGTAGGTCTTGGCCACGAGTTTCAGGACGGGTAGCACCCGTTTGACCCAGGTCTCGTCGCGAGCGGTGAGGTCGAAGGTTTCGGCACTCATCGTGGAGCAGCGCCTGTGGTTGTGTTTCCGCCTCGCGCGGGGTCACCGCCGGAGGTCGCCCGTGGGCTGGATGACCTGGTGGTCGGTGTCCACGAAAACAGAAACGAGAACACGTTCTAATGTTTGAATTAGAACACGTTCTACTGCAGGCCTCCACCCTTCGTTACCTATGCCACACCTACTGATCGGTAGACATATGGAGTTCATCCTCGAGGACATAACCGAAGACGAAGTCGCTCGTCGACGCGGCGTCTACACGCCCCTGACCGACACCGTGCGCGACCTCGTCGACGCCGTGATCCGCACCGAGGTGGGCGAGGATGCACTCGCCGACGCGCAGCGGCGGATCGCCGAGATCGTCGCCGACCTGCGCACCGAGCAGATGGACGGCCCATACGGCGTCCGGCACACGCGCGAGAACACCGGCATGGCCTGGGGGAATGCCGTGATCGGCGTACGCAACGCCCTGGCACCCCCGCTCGACATCGAACACGTCCGCGACGGCGTGCGCAGCGAGTTCACCCTGGGTGCCGCCTACGAGGGACCGCCGGGGCAGGTCCACGGCGGCGTCTGCGCCATGCTCCTCGACCATCTGCTCGGCAACGCGGCCAGTTACTCCTCACCGTGCTACACCGGCACCATCACCGTCCGCTACCTGCGCCCCACTCCCCTCGGCGCGCTGGTGGCCCAGGCGTGGGTGACCGAGCAGAACGGGCGCAAACGCATCGCACGCGGCACCATCTCCGACGCCGAGGGCGTGACCTGCGAGGCCGAGGGCGTCTTCATCGTCCCGCGATCCGCGGTCGACGGACCCGTGGTGCGCTGGTCGGAGGGCTGAGCGGATGCGTGCCGCGGTGACCACCGCAGACGGATTCGAGGTCGTCGAGGTCGTCGACCCCACGCCCGGACCCGGTGAACTCGTCCTCCGGGTCGCCGCGAACGGCATCTGCGGCTCCGACCTGTCGACCGCCCCGTTTCTCCCACCCGGCACCATCTTGGGACACGAGTTCGCCGGGGAGGTCGTCGCGGTCGGCCCACCCGACCCCGCCGACGGCGCACACCACGGTTTCCGCCTCGGCGATCACGTCGCGTCGATGCCCGTCCGCGGCTGCCGACGATGTCGCGCCTGTCTGGTCGGCGACATCGCTCGCTGCCCGTCCGTCCGCACCCTGGGGCTGGGCGTCCTCCCCGGGGCACTGGCCGAGTTCGTCGTCGTCGGTGCGGCCGAGAGTGTGCGGGTCGATGGCATCGACCCGGTGGACGGCGCCCTGGTCGAACCCCTCGCGGTCGGTCTGCACATCGTGATGCGGGCCGGGATCGAACCCGCCGACCGCGTCCTCGTGCTGGGCGCCGGCCCGGTGGGAACGGCAGTGCTGCACTGGTTGTCGCGCGGCGTGGCCGGTGAGGTGATCAGCTCCGACCCCTCGCCCGGTCGGCGTGCCGCGGCCCTCGACGCCGGCGCATCCGCGGTGCACACACCGGAGCAGCTGTCCGGAGAGGTCCGCGACGGCTTCGACGTCGTCATCGAATGCGTCGGCAAACCCGGGATGATCGCCGCGGCGCTCGATGCCGTCCGAACCCACCGCCGCATCGTCGTCGCCGGCGTGTGCCTCGGCGATGATCACTTCATGCCCGTCGCAGGCATCGTCAAGGAAGCGTCCATGCACTTCGTCTCCTACTACACCAAGACCGAGTTCTGCACCGCGGCCGCCGAACTGAACCGCGGCGCGGTGGGCTCGTCGACGCTGGTCAGCCAGATCGTCGGGCTCGACGAGGTGGACCGCGTGTTCGCCGAGTTGTCGGCGCCCAATGATCATCGGAAGGTGCTGATCTCGCCCGCCGTCGGCTGACCGGCCGAGATGCCCTGCGACCTCCGCCGGGCGTACCGTCGTACGGGTGAACAGTGCCGTTCCCGAAGCCTCCAGACCTGACAGCCCGAGACCTGAGGGCCCTGTGCCGTTCAGCTCCCACGAGGCGGATCGGGTGCGCGCGGTCTGGCAGGACCTCCACCTGCCGGGCATCGTCGACGTCCACACCCACTTCATGCCGCGTCCGGTCATGGACAAGGTGTGGTCGTACTTCGACTCCGCGGGGCCGCTGGTCGGGCGGGAGTGGCCGATCACCTACCGTGCCGAGGAGGACGTCCGGGTGTCGACGCTGCGCGAATTCGGTATCCGCGCCTACTCGTCGCTGGTCTACCCGCACAAGCCGAACATGGCGGAGTGGCTGAACGGCTGGGCCAACGACTTCGCCGCCAACCACGAGGACTGCCTGCACACCGCGACGTTCTACCCGGAGGAATCGGCCACCACCTACGTCTCTCGCGCGATCCAGGCGGGAACGCAGGTCTTCAAGAGCCACATCCAGGTCGGCGACTACTCCCCCATGGATTCCCTGCTCGACGGAGTCTGGTCGCAGATCGCCGACTCCCAGGTGCCGGTGATCATCCACTGCGGCTCGGGTCCCGCACCCGGCCGGCACACCGGGCCGGAGCCCATTCGCGCTCTACTGCATCGGTTCCCGTCGTTGCCGCTGATCATCGCGCACATGGGCATGCCCGAATACGCGGCCTTCCTCGACCTCGCGGGCGAGTACCCCAACGTGCACCTGGACACCACGATGGCGTTCACCGACTTCGCCGAGGAGGACGCCCCGTTCCCCGCGGACCTTCGGTCGCGTCTCGTCGACGCCGGGGACAGGATTCTGTTCGGCAGCGACTTCCCCAACATCCCCTACGGTTACACGCACGCCCTCGAAGCCGTCACCGGCCTGGGGTTCGACGACGACTGGCGGCGCAATGTGTTGTACCGCAACGCCGCTCGGCTGTTCGGGCTCGATCGGCCCAGCGAATGACGATGTCGGTGTCCGCGCCACGGAGCACGGACACCGACATCGCAGAGATCCACCACGGGGGCCGGCGGATCCCGACCCGGGCGAACTCGGCATCACATGCAACACGCTGTGTTCCGGATACGTGGAGATCCCGACGCGGGTTCCGACGCAGTCGTCGTCGGCAGGAAAGGCCAACACGGGCCGCTACTCGAATCCTCAGCAGAATTACAAGGACCTGACAAGGACGGGCCGACATGCGACCCTGGACGAGGTCACGCACGCCGCTGTGAGCCTCCTGGGCGAGCACAGTGGCGCGATCACCGGAACCACCCTCAACGTCGACGGTGGATCGTCCCCGTACTGAACCCGCCGCGTCGAGCGCCGGTTTCGTTCACACGTACGAAATTCCGAAGTCGGACACCGTTCACCAGTAGTGTGCAATCCGACTGCGAATCCAGCCAGCGGCTCGCGGACCGCCGCCACCGAATGAGAAAAGGTCGACGATGACACGCGAACTGACCCGCACGGGTCTCCCGATCATCTACAACCCCGGAGAGATGCGATCGTCTTCGGAGAAGAATGGCGAGACCACGCGTGCCCCCAAGGCATCGGAGACCACCGCCGCGTCGATCGTCTCCGACATCGTCAGCCTGGGGCTGCGGCGCGGCGACCGTCTCCCGGCCGAGAGCGACATGCTCGCCAACTACTCGGTCAGCCGCGAGACCCTCCGTGAGGCGCTTCGCATCCTCGAGGTCCAGGGGCTGATCACGCTCAAGCGCGGCCCCGGTGGGGGTCCGTTCGTGAGCGCGCTCAACGCGTCCTACCTCGCGCGCACCGCCACGCTGTATTTCCATCTCGCCGGCGCGACCTACGACGAGGTCTTCGACACCTGGGAGATCCTGGAACCGCAACTGTCCGCCAAGGTCGCCCGGATCGAGGATCGGAAGCTGAAGGAGGCCGCCTTCGCGCGGTTCCTCGACTACGACGTCGAGGAACACGAGGAGAGCGAGATCTTCAGCGATCTCAACAACTTTCACGCCGTCATCGCCGAACTCAGCGGCAATCGCGTCCTCACGCTGCTCACGCAGGCGATCGACCACATCGTCGTCGAGCACGTCCTCGAGGCCGGCCGCGACACCATCGCCGAGGACGATGCGATGAGCCACGACCACGCCGACATCGCCAAGGCGATCATCGCGGGCCGTCCTCGTAAGGCGGAGACGCTGATGCACGATCACATCAGCGAGGTCGTCCAACGGTTCCGGGACCGTCACCCGGAACGGTCCGACGAACTCGTGCAGTGGATGTGAGCTGCTACAGGACCTGAGACAGGAACGTACGCAGTCGTTCCGACTTCGCGTCGTCGAAGATCTCGCCGGGCTCACCGGTTTCCACCACGACGCCGTGATCCATGAACAGCACGTTGTCACTCACATTGCGCGCGAAGCCCATCTCGTGGGTGACGACGACCATCGTCATGCCCTCGGATGCGAGGTCGGCCATGAGTGCGAGCACACCCTTGACGAGTTCGGGATCGAGAGCCGAGGTCGCCTCGTCGAAGAACATCACCTCCGGTGTCATCGCGAGTGCACGCGCGATGGCCACACGCTGTTGCTGACCGCCCGACAGGCGTGCGGGTCGCACGTCGGCCTTCTCGGTCAGGCCGACGATCTCCAGTTGCTTCAGCGCGACGTCGCGTGCCTCGTCTTTGCTCAGCCCCTTGAGTTTCCGCGGTCCGAACGCGACGTTCTCGACCACCGTCTTGTGCGGGAACAGGTTGAAGTGCTGGAACACCATGCCGATTCGGCGGCGCAGTTCGTCCGGGTTGTCCTGGAGCACCGACCGGCCGTCGAGCAGGATGTCCCCCTGGTCGGGTTCGTGCAGGCGGTTCAGTACCCGCAGGAGCGTCGACTTGCCCGATCCCGAGGGGCCGATGACGGTGGTCGTCGTACCCGCGTCGACCTGGATGTCGACGCCGCGCAGCACGTGATGTTTGGCGAAGGACAGGTGCAGGTCGGTACCGGTCAGCGACACAGCTTTTCGTGTGGTGGTGGCAGGCATGGCCTATCCCTTCTCGACGACGGTGACGGGCAACGGATCATCGTGGACATCGGCCGGCCTACCGGTACGGAGGCGACGGTCGATGTAGTTGACCAGGTGCGTCAGCGGGATGGTGAGGATGAGGTACATGATGCCCGCGGCGACCAGCGGAGACAGGTTTCCGGTCTGCGCGTTGAGGTCTCGGCCGACGGCGAACAGTTCGCGCTGGCTGGCGAGCAGTCCGAGGAAGTAGACCAGGGAGCTGTCCTTGATGAGGCTGATGAACTGGTTCATCAGTGCGGGCAGCACGCGCCGGACGCCCTGTGGGATCACCACCAGCCGCATCGACTGCCGATAGCTGAAGCCGATCGCACGCGACGCCTCGAGCTGACCGTCGTCGACGCTCTGGATACCGGATCGGAAGATCTCGCCGATGTAGGCGGCCGCGAGCAGTGCCAACGCGACGGCGCCCAGCCAGTACGGGTTGTTTCCGGTGAGGCCCTTGACCACCGGGCCCACGCCCAGGCCGACGATGAGGATGACGACGACGGCCGGCAGACCGCGGAAGATGTCCGTGTAGACACGTGCGGGCCAACGCAACCAGCGCGACCGGGAGATGCCGCAGACCGCGAGGATCATCCCCAGGATGGTGCCCAGCACACCGGAGACCACGGAGAGGATCAGCGTGTTGACCAGGCCGGTCTTGATCAGTTCGGGGAACGACTTCTCGTAGAGCTCCCAGTTGAAGAAGGTGTCACCGAGCTGTTCGAGCGTGCTCTTGGGCGTGGTGGCTTCGGTCGGGCCGGCGTTCTCGGCGTTCTCGGCGGCGATCGCGGCGATGTCGGGGAGTTCGGGTTCGGGTGCGGCTTTGCTGCCCGGCTTCCAGCCTTCGGGGAGTTCGCGCGGCACCCAGTCGACGTAGAGCTTGGCGTAGGTGCCGTCGGCGATGATGGCATCGAGCCCGGAGTTCAGGGCCTCGACCAGCTTGGGCTTGTTCTTGCCGACCGCCCACGCGACGAAGTTGTTGACGCTGAAGGTGTTCTCCACGATGGCGGTGCCGTCGCCCTCGCGTACCGCGCCTTCCGCCTGTTGCGACGGCGCGACCCACGCGTCGACCTGACCGCTCTTGAGATTGGCGTAAGCCGTTGCGTAGTCGGGGAACTTGACCGGGTCGAGGCCGAGCGTGTTGACGACGTAGTCGTCCTGCACGGTGCCCTGGACGACGGCGATACGGGTGGAGTCCGACAGGTCGCCGAATCCCTTGATGGGACCGCCCTCGGGGGCGACGAGCGAGAAGTAGCCGAAGTCGTAGCCGTTGGTGAAGTCGACGGTCTTGCGACGGTCGTCGGTGGTCGTGATCGACGACGACCCGACGTCGAACCGGTTGTTGGCGACCTGCGAAAGCAGACCGGCGAACTCGGTGCCGTTGAACTCGATCTGCAGACCCAGCTTCGCGGCGATGGCCTTGAGGAGTTCGTTGTCGAAGCCGGTGAAGTTGCCGGCGCTGTTGACACAGATGCTGGGTCCGGCGTCGGACAAGGTGCCGACGGAGATCTTGCCCGGCGCAAGCAGTTCGAGCGAGCCGATGTCGATCTGGTCGATCGGCGTGGTGTTCGGGGTGGTGTATTTGTCCTCACCGCCCTGTTCCGCGGCGGCCAGGTTGACCGGCGCAGCCGACGCCGACGCAAGCCCGGCCGGGCTACAGCTGTCGTCGGGGGCTGCCTGGGCATGCGGCGCGGGTCCGCCGAGGATCGTCAGCATGCCGACGATGGCGGCGGTCAGCGCCAGCGCGAGGATTCGAACCACGCGCGGAGCGGCTCGATGAGCGCGGGGAGATCGGTGGTTGGACACCACTCGGACCCTAGCCCGACCCCGCGGTCACGTCCCAAATTTTTGCTCACCGGTGAGCGTAACCCCACTGAACTGGGGTTTTATCTCCGAGCCGCCGGGGCAGGTGGCACGGATCAGCAACAGGTTTCGCTGAGCGAAACCTACTGCTGACTCACCCGCTGCGCGTTCGCGCGTCTCAGACTCCGGCGCCCGACCAGCCCGGGAACGACGGGCCGGGAGACGTCAGGTCTCCCATGTCACCGCAGATACTCGGGTCGGGCATCGGTTCCCGCCCCCACTTGTCAGGCCCCGACCCCCGTGGCGCCCACGAATCCGTGTACTCCGACACCCACCAATCTCCGAATACGTCATAGCCGGGAAACAGGCTGGGACCGGGCCGGGTTTCGGGCGGCGACTCGCCCTCACGATGGAACGTCAGACGGTCGACCGCCACGAACCTGTCGCGGGCATCGGGGACATTCTCCGAATCGAAATAGGGCGGAAAACTCGCTTCTTCGGTGCTCACCTGCCCGGATGTGCACACAAGCGCGACAGCAGAGTTGTCGCCGAGGTCACGAACGTCGGCAATCTTATAGATCTCATCCACCGTCTGGTAGTCGTTGCTGCCCAGAGGCGGCATCCAATCCTTGCGCCCAGGAATCGCGTCTTTGATGCCTGGAAACTCACCGTCAACATCCCAGTCGAAGAGTAGTAGGGTTTCTCCTTCGATCACCCCACGAATGAACGTCCCCGTCGGGGATGACAGGTCGACAGCACCGTCCTCACGCCAGCGCATTCTCCACTGCAAACGGTCTGCTGCCCGCGCTTCCGAGGGGGACATAGATCGGACCGAACCGGACGCGGTATTGCCCGAAGAGCCCGAGGATGAGGATGTACCGATGTCGCTGCAGGCAGTCACGAGCCCAAGGCACAGCAATGCTACTGCGACAACGTCAGCGCGGCGCACGGTCCACTACCTCCATGGACTGGTCGGAATCGTTAATGGTCGGATCTTCGAGTGATTCACCGAAGTGGTCGTTGTATTCGAAACGAGTACTTTCCGCGCCAATTTCCTTCGAGAACCTCGTGAATTCTCGACCGTTGGCCTCAACCTTTTCCAGGTCGATAGACCCGTCTGGCTTCACAAATGTTATCGAAGCACCGTCGCGAGCTATCCACGCCTTGCCCCAGAGGTCTGGTCGATCCTCGAGGTAGCCAGACGTCACCTGTACCACGCGGTCTTGGCCGGCGGTCAATTTGTCGAGGCTGGTTCCCAGGTTCTCAAGCTCTGTCTTCCATGCAGCTTCGTTGTCCTGCGGATCGGCAGTCGGCAATGAAATCTCATCCATCTTCACGAGTGGCACGGCCAGGCCGGCGACCTCGGAAAGCCCAGGCACTTTCAACCCGCCAGCAGCCAAAAGCCCTCCGGCCGAGTCGATCAGGAAGGACTTCTCGTTGTACTCCCGCAATCTCTCCCACTGGTCGTTGTCGGCGAGGGTTGAGAGCGCGTTGGTCAACCCGTCGTCCATTGACCTGTGTATTTTGGCAGCGGCAGTGGCGAGCTCCGAGTTGTCCGGGTCGCTGCCGTACTCGTGCGCGAGGAAGTTCTCCCAGTGCACGGCTGCGCTCAACGCAACTCGACCCGCACCGGGATCCGTGGAGAGCACCCCGATGAGTTTCGAGAACTCCACCGCGTCTTCGAGCGGAGCGGCTGTGTGGTTGACCAACACCCCATCCGGAGCACCGGCGAAGTTACCGAAATACGGCGCGAGGTTCTTGGCAAGTACCTGCGACAGCAGGGCATTCCGGTCACCGAAGGTTTCGTACTTGTTGTTTCCTGCTGAGTCTCGTTCGACGACCAGCGAATCGAGTTCGTTCTCGTGTTCGATCAGAATGCGCGCCAATGCATCGGCGGCCCTACCACCGAGCTGTCCCTCGTACCCCTCGGATGGTGCCGCCGCCCCGATCCAATCGAAAAGATCTCTGCCGCCCGACAAGTCACCTTCCGCACCGAGTTTGGCACCGTCGACAGACCACCGTTCAGAAAGGATGTTCAGCACGTGCGCGTCGGCGTCGTACTTATGCCCTTCAGCAACTGTCACGCTCATCCGCTCCCCGGTCAGGAAATCTGTGACGGCTTGCCGGTCGTGACTCGAGTTGGTGAGCATCGAGCTCGCGAGCTTTCGAACGTCCTCGACGCGCTGATTCTCGTCGTACAGACCAAAGAGCTTGTCGTCGCCGTCCGGTAGAGCTCCGACGATCTCAGAGGACTGCTTGAGCATCCCGCGGTCGACGTCGGTGCCCAACTGCAGACCACGGTCGGTCCGGTCACTCAAGATTGTGTTGAGTGCCTTGAAGTCCTCGAGACGCGGCACCCCCGCGAAGGAGTAGGGGAATCCGGTCGACGTTCCTGCTGTCGTGTGCTTTATCGGATTCTCGCGTAGCAGCGACACAACCGAGCCAGGCAAACGGTCCAGGCCGCCAGTCGAGCCCGCTTTCGTGTGCACATTGGGACTCGACATGATGCGGAACGCGTCTCCGAGCAGACCGGGCGCGGCGTTGTGAACTTTGAGGAGGTCGTCCATGTTCGCCGTCTCGAGCTCGGTCATGATATTGCTCAAATAGTTGTACTGCCCCTGGGAGATCTCCGTGACTTGCCCTTCGCGGAGCGCTTCAAGCTGGCCGGGACTCAGGCATGTCGCTCGCCTCAGACGCTCTCGGCCCGCCGGCGACAGCTTGCCATCCTTGAGTGCCTGCAGGTCTATCTCGGACTGGCGGATGCTGAGTCCCGCTGTGACGGGTGTTAGCGTCCTGATGAGTTCTTCTGCTTCGCTGATCGCGCGCTTCGTGTCCACGTCAGCCGTGTGCAGCTCCTGCGCAAGCCTCTGCAGCCGGATGGTCTCGTTGGTCGCTTCCTCACCCCGGATGCGGCGAGCTTCGGCTATCTCGGACAGCGCGGTGGAGTCGCCCTCGTTGCGCTTCTCTTCGGAGGCGTAGTCGCGCAGATCACGAACGGTCCAATCATCTTCGACTGAGAACAGGTCGTTCTCGAGATTGGACGCTGAGGTGTTGAGGTTCGCGACCATCGGGGCCATCCGACTGCTGCCAGACGTGAACGCTTCGCCGAGTTCCTCGACTGCGTCCGCAACCCGGGTCATCTGCGTTTTCTCCCAGTCCGCGCGGGTCACCGCTCCGTCACGCGCGACCCCTTTCCAATCGAGGCCTGTTACCTTCGCGTGGAGTTCCCCGGCTTTCCTCTCGATCGCGGCCGACACCGGAACCAATGCGGACGCGGCATGAGCGAGAATCTCGGGGTGCGCGTCGCGGACAATACTTCGAGTCTTTGCCGCCATCACTCAGGACGATGGATGAGTTCGCCAAGAGACTCCAGTAGCCGAGCGGCGACGTAGTCGGCATTGACCACCGCGCTCGAGGCAGATTTCAGAGCATCACCGAACTGCTCGTGTCGACCCGCAATTGTTGTCAGAGCCTGCCTCACCGACCCGTCGAGGCCATCCGTGGCTGATGCGGTCTCGAAACCCGCCAGCGAGTTACGGATAGCTCCGAACGTCGGCGACTCGATCCGCCGAATCGACGTCCCGTACGAATGCAAGTGCCTCGCTGCGTCCGCGAGACTGCTCGGGTTCACCTCTACAGGCTTCGGTGTCACTCGTCCCCCACCCAATCGCATGGCCACGAGGTGGCCACGATCAGCACAAATGTCTTCGCGATCCTAACCCTGCCAAGACAGGGGTGCACTCAGGTACTCCACAATGCCGATCGCGGCCGTCAGGAACCGCTTCCGACTCGGAGCCCACACAGTCAGCAATAGGTTTCGCTCAGCGATACCTATTGCTGATCGAAGCGACTACCCCCGCGCGGCGATTCGCGCCTGGACCTCGGGGCGTCGAAGCGGCGGGACCGTCTTGGGCGGCTGGCGACGCTCGGGAAGGGCGTCGAGCAGGGTGCGGGTCGCCGCCGTGACGGCGACGACCGCGGCCTCGAAGGCCTCGACGTTGGCCGGCGACGGGTGCCGAACGCCGCTCACCTTCCGTACATACTGTCGCGCCGCCGCCTCGACCTCGTCGGCCGTGGCGGGCGGTTCCAGTCCGCGGAGTTCGGTGATGTTGCGGCACATGGCGGTTCCCTTCGCAGGTGGCATCTCCTGCGGTCGTCGCCGGCCGGACCGGTCTCAGTCACCGATCTTGACGACCGCCTTACCCAGGATCCGCCCTTCGGCGAGATCGGTCAACGCCTCGGGCAGCTGATCGAGCGAGTAGGTGACGTTGACCTGCGGGGTCATGCCGTCGGCGATCATCTGAGTGAGTTCCTCGTGCAGCTTCGCCGGGAGGTTCAGCTCGGGATGGGTGCGCACGTACTCGCCCCAGGCCGCGCCGACGACGGCGATGTTGCGGAAGAGCACGCGGTTGAGCTTGACCGTCGGGATCCCGCCCGCGGCGAAACCGACCACGACGTAGCGACCGTCGGGGGCGACCTGGCGCAGCGCCTCGTCGAAGACCTCACCGCCGGACGGATCGATCATGACGTCGACACCTTTGGGTGCGACCTCCTTGAGCTTGTCGCCCCAGCCCTCTTCGAGCTGCACGATCTCGTCGGCGCCCGCACTGCGCAGCAGTTCCTCGGCACCCTTGCGGTGCACGATGGCGACGACCTTCGCACCCATGGCCTTGGCGACCATGATCGACGCGGTGCCGACGCCGCCGGCGGCACCCAGCACGCCGACGACCTCACCGGGCTGGGTGTGCGCGCGGGTCTTCAGCGCGAACAGCGCGGTCTGGTAGTTGATGCCCATCGCGGAACCCTGCTCGAAGCTGAGTCCCTCGGGCAGGGGCAGCAGCTGTTCCGGCGCGGCCGCGACCTGCTCGGCGAAACCGCCGACGATCGACGCGACGAGGACCTTGTCCCCCACCTTCACCGACGATCCCTCGGGCGCCGACCGCACCACTCCCGCGACCTCGGTCCCCGGGGTGAACGGGGTGGGCACGCGGAGCTGGTACTTGCCCTGGCTCATCAGGAGGTCCGGGAAACACACACCGCACGACTTGACGTCGACGACGACCTGGCCGTCGGCGGGAGTGGGGTCGGGGACGTCGGTCAACTCGAGTCCGGAGGGGCCTGTCTCTGCGCTGAGTACCTGAGCTTTCATATCGCTCACCCTACGCGGCGCCCCTCACACACCCGATAGGATCTGTGCCATGTCACAGTCCACGGCGCCGTCGCCGAACGCACCGTCCCCCGAACGTCGCCGAGTCGCCGACGAGGCGCCGGGCTTCATGCCGCTCGACGAGGCACAGACGCTGTTCGAGATCGCCGGAGAGTATCTGTCACAACCGGATTCGACGAAGGTCGGCATCGAGATCGGCACCTATTGCGGAAAGTCCACGGTCTTCCTCGGTTCCGCCGCCGAGGCGAATGACGCAGTCATCGTCACCGTCGACCATCACCGCGGTTCCGAAGAACACCAACCAGGTTGGGAGTACCACGACGAATCCCTCGTGGACCCGCACACCGGAACGCTCGACACCTCGGCGCGCTTCCGCCGCACCATGTTCGACGCCGGGCTCGAGAAGACCGTCGTCGGACTCCTCGCACCGTCGACCGTCGCCGCCCGGATCTGGGGCAAGCCCGCCGACTTCGTGTTCATCGACGGCGGCCACAGCATGGAGGCCGCCCAGAACGACCTCGACGGCTGGGCCCCGTGGGTGCGTATCGGCGGGGCCCTCCTGATCCACGACGTCTTCCCCGATCCCGCCGACGGCGGACGCCCGCCCTACGAGATCTACTGCCAGGCCCTGGAAACCGGTCAGTTCACCGAGGTCCGGGCCGAAGGCTCGCTGCGCGTGCTACGACGCGACTCCGGCGTCGTCGGCGCACCGCTGGCCGGCTAGCGCCTTCCCGCGTAAGGATTTCCCTCCCGAGCGACCAGTTCCCTGCCGCTGATCGAGTCCGATCAGCGGCAGGGAAACGGTGCCGCGCGAAGATCGATTACCGAAAACAGTTGCGGCCTCCGGCTATTGGGACTCGTACTGTTCCAGCATCGCCCGCGCCTTGCCGAGGACGTCGGGATACCGCTTCAGGTGGGCGCCACCGTTGACGTCGAAGGCAGCCCCGGTGATCCACCGCGCCTTGTCGGAGGCGAGAAAGACGACGGTGTCGGCGATCTCGGCTGGTTCGCCGCTGCGTCCGAGCGGGGTGTTCTCGATGTACTCCTCGGTGAGTCCGGGGACGAATCCGATTCCCTCGGTCAGCGGCGTCGACACCAGACCCGGCGACACGGCATTGACCCGTATCCCCCGGTCCGCCAGTTCCAGGGCAGCGACCTCGACGAGCATCAGGACCCCCGCCTTCGACGCGCAGTACGACCCCATCCCGGCGCCTGGCTGCCGACCGTTGAGCGAGGCGATACAGGTGATCGAGCCGCCGTCGGCGATCCGACGGCCGGCGTGTTTGATCACCAGGAACGTACCGGTGAGGCAGACGTCGAGGGTGTGACGCCAGGCGCTCAAGTCGAGTTCGGTCAGGGTACCCGGATCCGACAGGCCCGCACAGTTCACCACCGTGTCGAACTCCCCGACCGCGTCGAAAGCGGCGACCACCGAGTCTTCGTCGGTGACGTCGAGACGCAACGCACGGACCGTGTCACCCCGCTCGGCGGCGACTCTCTCGGCACGCTCGGCGTCGACATCGGCGACGACGACCTCCACTCCGTCGGCCGCCAGCGCGTCGACCGTCGCCAGCCCGATACCCGACGCCCCGCCGATGACGATCGCGCGCTTCACCGGGCACTCACGGTCTTGTCCGCGAGGTGGCGGGTGAGGAACGAGACCGCATGTCCGACACACGGTTCGAACCAGTCGTTGCCCTCGAAGACGTCGAAGTGATCACACGGATAGTGCCTGACCTCGGCGCGCGCCTTGAAAGCCGTCTTGGCTGCCGCCTGCGGCGGCGCGGCCGAGTCGTAGTCGGCGATCTGGACGAGCACCGGGGCATTGAGGTCGCCGACATGCCTTGTCGGCCCGGAACCCGCCGATCTCCAGACCGACCGACGCGTCGACCTCGTTGCGCCACGACGGTCCGGCAATGGCCAGGTAGCTCTCCAGGAATCCGGGGGCGGTCAGTGCCGCATCGCGGTCACCCGGCTCGCCGACCACGCGCATCATCTTCGGGCCGCGCCCCAGCTTCGACGACACGGCACTCGCCACGGCCGACGCGGTGGAGCGCGCGATGGCCGCACCTCCGACCTGGTCATAGGCCACGCGACCGGCGGCCAGACCGTTGACGAGCGGGATCACCGAGACCACCGCGGCGATGTCGAGACGACCGCTCGCGACCGTCAGCGCATGACCGCCCGATTGCGAAACACCTCAGAGGATCACCCGATTCGGGTCCACACCGGCTTGCTTCTTGGCGGCCACGATCGCGGCCCGGTAGTCGTCGGCCTGGCGTTCCAGCGAGATCTGCTGCCGCGGTTGCCCATCCGAGAGACCGAAACCGCGGTAGTCGAAGGCGAAGACGGCGAGTCCGGCCTCCGAGAATCGCTGTGCGAACGGCGCGAGACCCGAATCCTTGGTGCCCGCGAAACCGTGCGCCATCACGACGACGGGGCGTTTGCCGTCGATCTCGAAAGGCGAGCCCGACGAACCGGCGAAGAACCAGGCGTCGCATTCGGTGCCCGCCGACGGGAAACGGACGGTCTGCGCTCCGGACGGTGCGGTCATGCGGTGGCCTCCGTTCCCGAGACGCTTGCGACAGGAACGTTGTCCGCCACTCCCGCCCAGGTCATCGGCCCCTCTTCCTGCGCGCGGCGTCGGCCGTTGGGGATCTCCTTGGTACGCATGTTGTGTTCGTACGGGTAATGGTCGAGCTGCTGGGTGTGGCGTGCGCTCTGCACCATGTGGCCGGTGAAGAACTGCGTGTCCGCGGCTATCGTCTCCCGCATCTCCGCCACCGATGGTGGGCGATAGTGTCCGGTCGCGTACGCGCCGATGAGGCGCGCCTGGCATTCGACGAACGGGAACAACGTCGGGACCGCCTGTGCGAATCCGGCGAAGACGAGGTCGTCGATACCCGGGTAGAACATCCGCTTGTACAGGTCGATCCGGTTGTCCGGCGCGCTGATGAAGTCGGGGTCGAAGAACGGGAAGGTGATGTTGTAACCCGTTGCGTAGATGATGATGTCGAAGTCGTCGGAGGTGCCGTCGTCGAAGTGGACCGTCGACCCGTCGAGGCGACTGACATTCGGCTTCGCGATGACGTCACCGGAGCCGAGACGCAGCGGCAGCTCCACCGATTGTGTCGGGTGTGCCTCGAAGAACTTGTGATTCGGCGTCGGCAGACCGTAGTCCTCGGGACGTCCGGCGGTGATCGGCTGCATCATCTGGACGAACTTCCGCTGCCACGACATCGGGATGTGGGGGGAGGTCTTGTAGTACTTGTCGGCGGGTTTGCCGCCGAAGTACTTCGGCACGATCCAGGCCCCGGACCGGGTGGACAGCGTCAGCTTGTTGTCCAGCGCCTTCGACGACAGTTCGACCGCGATGTCGGCCGCACTGTTCCCCAAGCCGACGACCAGGATCCGCTTGCCCGAGAAGTCATGTGGCGTCCGCGGATCGATGTAGTGATGTGCGTGCATCTCGATGCCGTCGAACTCGCCCGGGAAGTTCGGGAAACGCGGGTCCCAGTGATGTCCGTCGGCGACGACGAGGAGGTCGAACCGGCGTCGTTCACCGTGCTGGGTCTCCAGCTCCCAGCCGCCGCCGTCGAGCCGGCGTGCATGTTCGACGCCATTGGTGAACTCGATCGAGGGGATGAGGTCGAAGGCCTCTGCATAGGCGTCGAGGTAGGCCTTGATCTGCGTGTGGTGCGGGAAGTCGGGATACTCGTCCGGCATCGGGAAGTCGCGGAAGGACAGCTGGTGCTTGGAGGTGTCGATGTGCAGCGACCGGTAGGCACTGCTGTGACCGTTCGGATTGCCGAACGCCCAGTTGCCGCCGATGCGGTCGGAACTCTCGAAACACGTGTACGGGACGCCGTAGTCGGTGAGCATTTTGCCTGCGGTCAGACCGCTGATCCCGGCGCCGATGATCGCGGTGGTCGGTAAGCGCACGCTTCCCCCTCTGGACAGACATCAGTTCTGGACAAACATCGGGTGTAGACACAATCTGGTTTGTGTCTACACGATGGCCGGGACCGTGTACACAGATTCCGCGAACTGTCTACGGCCTTGTTAGTCTTCGCCGGAGCACACACGCCACAACGAGCAACGCAGACCGCAGAGCAACGCAGGAGAACCCGTGATCGAGACAACCAACCCGTCGGTTCACGACCGCCTGCTCGACGCCACCGCGAAGTTGCTGGCGGACAAAGGTATTCGCGCCACCACGATGCAACAGGTCGCCGAGTCGGCCGGGGTCTCCCGAGCCTGGCTGTACCGGCACTACCCGGACAAACCGTCCATGATCGGCGCCACCATCGTGCGACTGACGGAATCGTTCTGGCGGGACGCACGGACCGCGCTCGACGACATCGGCGATCTCGCCGGTCAGCTGACCGCCGGTGTGCGGATCGGCCGTGGCGCCTACGACGACCCCGGCACCCTCCTGATGCGGCTGCGTACCGAGGAGCCGACAGAGTTCGCCGAATGCGCGGGCGTCGGCGTCGTGAAACTGGTCCCCGACCTCGCCGGCTTCTGGTTCCCCTACGTCGAGGCGGCCGCCGGCCGCGGCGAGATCCATCCCGCGCACGATCTGCACGAGGTCGCCGAATGGGTTGCGCGCGTGTTGATCAGCCTCGGAACCACGCCGAGCGAGACCATCGACATCGACGACGCCGGACAGGTCCGGCGCCACCTCGACCGTTTCGTGATGCCCGGCCTGCGCACCGACCCCGGCGCCTGACGGACCGCTAGACGACCGCCGGTGCGAGCTCGAGTTTGCCGGCCAGCTTGGCCAGGTATCCGCTGGCGCGCTCGACCGAGTCGTCGGGAAGGCCGTACAGCACGGTCGTGACACCGATCTCGCGCCACTTCTCGAGCTTCTCGGCCACCGGCTTGAAGTCGAGGACGACGACCTGCGGGTCGCCGTCCCGGCCGGCGTCGGCCCAGATCCGCTTGAGCAGCGCCACCGAACCCTCGATGTCGTCTTCGCCCGGCGTGGTGATCCAGCCGTCGGCGCTGCGGGCGATCCACTTGAAGTTCTTCTCCGTGCCGGCTCCGCCGACCTGCACCGGAATGTGCGCCTGCGTCGACTTCGGCCACGCCCAACTGGGACCGAACCTGACGAATTCGCCGTCGAACTCGGCTTCCTCCTGCGTCCACAGCGCCCGCATCGCCTCGAGGTACTCGCGCAGCATGGTCCGGCGACGCTTCGGTGGCACGTGGTGGTCTTCGAGCTCGTCGAGGTTCCACCCGAATCCGACGCCAAGGGTCACCCGGCCACCGGAGAGGTGGTCGAGCGTCGCAATGGTCTTGGCGAGGGTGATGGGATCGGACTGCACGGGAAGAGCCACCGCAGTGCCCAGTCGAATCCGCTCGGTCACCGCGGCTGCGGCCGCGAGTGACGTCCACGGGTCGAGGGTTCGCATGTACCGATCGTCGGGCAGGGTCTCGTCACCGGTCTGCGGATGCGCGGCGTCGCGACGAGTGGGGATGTGCCCGTGCTCGGGGACGTAGTACGACGCGAAGCCGGCGTTCTCGATCAGCGGCGCCAAGATGTGCGGCATGAGGCCACGATCACTGGTGAACTGTACGATTCCGAAATCCATGAGGGCCTCCCCGGGCGCCGTTGCTGCGCCCTCATCAGAATCGGACGGTTGACTGGACACCAGTCTAGGTGATGGGCGCCACAGAGGCCAGGGGTTCAGACCCTTCGAGGCTCGTCGCTTGCGCTCCTCGCACCTCAGGGAGCGACGGTCCGGCTAGGGCGCGACAACGAGCCGTTGCCGGACATCACGGAAGATCCCGTTGGCGACGCTGGTGCGGCTCACGGCATCGGCGGCCAGGACGACAGCCGCCGAGGTCCAGCAGCTCTTCTCCACCGGCCAGCGCTTGCCGTCCGCGAAAACCAGTCCCGTCCAATATGATCCGTCGGGATCGCGCAGGTGCTGTATGGACGCGATCAGCTCGACCGCATCAGCTGTGTCGCCCAGCGCGTCGAGAGCCAGTGCCAACTCGCAGGTTTCGGCGCCGGTGACCCAAGGGCGGTGGTCGACGCACCGCACACCCTTGCCGGGGACGACGAACTGGTCCCAGCGACGGGCGATCAGTTCCTGACCCTCCTGGCCGCGCACCGCACCGCCGAGGATCGGGTAGTACCAGTCCATCGAATGTTCGGACGGGGGCGTGAAGATCTCCCACTCGTCCCGCACGGTGTCGGCGCGGATCACATCCCCGAGCCTGGTGTGGGCGACGATCCAGTCCTCGTCGGGCTGATCCATCTGACCGGCGATCCGGATCGCACAGTCCAGAGCCTGAAAGATGCTGGAGTTGCCCGTGATCAGAGCTTCACCGAACATGGCGCCGGTGCGGTGGTCGCCACCCCACCGGTACGCGCCGTCCTCGCGCTGGAATCGGAGGACGCAGTCGATCGCCGACCAGACCACCGGCCACATCCGTTGCAGGAAGCCATCATCCCCGGTGATCAGGTAGTGATGCCACACCCCGACCGCGATGTAGGCGCAGAAGTTGCTGTCGGTGCCGGCATCCTCGACCTTGCCGCACACGGTGCGGATCGGCCAGGAACCGTCGGCTCGCTGCTTGCGCCGCGACCACTCGTAAGCGGCCTCGGCCTCGGCGTGAAAACCGGTGACCGACAACGCCATCGCCGATTCTATGTGATCCCACGGATCGGTTTGCCCGCCGGGGAACCACGGCAGTGCGCCGGATTCCTCCTGCATGCCGACGATCGCTGCGCCCGTGGCGCGCATCTGCTCGGCGGTGACCACTCCAGGGACAGCCGGAGCGACCGTCATGAAGACGCAGCAGTCTCGGGCTTACGGAGATACAGGGCCACGGACTTCCCGATGAACGGGTTGAGCACCTGCTCACCCACCCGGGTCAGCCACGGCTTGCTCATCATGTCCCAGACGAGCAGCTGATGGTAGCCCTTGACCAGCGGGTTGTCGTTGTTCTCCACGCCGACAGCACATTTCAGCCACCAGTACGGAGCGTGCAAAGCGTGTGCGTGATCGGTGCCGGTGACCTCGAGGCCCGCCGTGCGCAGCTTGCCGGCCAGTTCGGAGGCCTTGTAGATGCGGACGTGTCCGCCCTCTACCTCGTGATACTCGTCCGACAGGGCCCAGCAGACCTTCTCCGGCCAGTACCGCGGCACCGTCACCGCGGCCACCCCACCGGGCTTGAGAACGCGAACCATCTCGCTGATCGCGCCCTCGTCGGACGGAATGTGCTCCAGGATCTCCGACATCAGCACCACATCGAAGCTGTTGTCCGCGTACGGGAGACGCAGTGCGTCACCGACCTCGGCGCGCGCCTTGGCCGAAGCGGGCACATGCCCCTCGGCCGTCATGGCGTCGAACATCTCCGCGACATCGGCCATGTCGCTCTCCGACATGTCGAAGGCGATGACATCCGCTCCTCGCCGGAACATCTCGAAGGAGTGTCGGCCCTGACCCGCCCCGATGTCGATCGCCTTGATGCCCGGGCCCACGCCCAGACGGTCGAAGTCAACTGTCAGCACTCGATGTCCCTTCTGTTGCTCGCCGGTGTCCGGCCAGCACGGTTTCGTAGTGGGCCGCCGTCTTCGCGGCCACCGCCACCCAGCTGTAGTTCTCCTCGGCCCGGCGCCGTCCGCCCGAGCCCAGACGGGCCCGCAGCTCGGCGTCGTCGAAGAGTCGACCGATCGCCTGCGCCAGACGCCCGGAGTCCCGCGGCGGAACCAGCAGCGCGGCTTCCTCGCCCGTACCGACGACCTCCGGGATCGCGCCGGCGCGAGTGGCCACCAGCGGTGTGCCACAGCTCATCGCCTCGACCGCCGGCAACGAGAAGCCCTCGTACAGAGACGGCACACACGCAACCTCGGCCGAGGCCAGGAGTTCCGCGATCTCGGAGTCCTCGAGCCCCGAGACCACCGACACCCGATCGGCGATCGCGAGATCCTCGATCATCGCGGCAGACGGTCCATTCGGGTCCAATTTGGACACCAGTACCAGTTGCACCTCGTCGCGTTCGGCGGCGAGCTTCGCCACCGCCTCGAGCAGGTACGACACCCCCTTGAGAGGTGCGTCTGCACTGGCGATGCTGACGATGCGTCCCGGTACGCGTTCGGTTCCGGGCGTGAAGATCTCGGTGTCGACGCCGAGCGGAATCGTCGTGATACGGCCCGACGGGATGTCGAAGGCCTTGCGGATGTCGACCTCGCTGCTACGGGAGACGGTGAGCAGTTCCGGGATCCGGCGCGACACACGTCCCTGCATACGCAGGAAGGAATGCCACCGCCACGCAGTGATCTTGCGCCAGCCCTTGGCCGCGCGGACCGCGAGGGTGCGGTCCCGCGTGATCGGGTGGTGGATCGTCGCGATCAGCGGGAAGCCCGCCTTCTGGATGTCGAGCAATCCGTAACCGAGACACTGGTTGTCGTGCACGATGTCGAAGTCGTCGCGCCGCTCCTTCAGCAACCGGGCGACCCGGAGGCTGAAGGTGAGCGGCTCGCCGAAGCTCGCCGTCCACATCGATCCGACCTCGAGCAGGTCGATCCAGTCGCGGTACTCGCTCAGTCCCGGGGTACGGAAGGGGTCCGGCTCGTCGTAGAGCCCGAGGCTCGGCACCTTGGTGATCGTGACACCGGCGTCAATCGCCGACTGGTCCAGTTCCGGGTACGGCTGCCCCGAGAAGATCTCGACGCTGTGCCCGAGAAGCGCGAGCTCTCGGGACAGATGACGGACGTACACCCCCTGCCCACCGCAATGAGGTTTGCTGCGGTAGGACAGCAGTGCAATCCGCACGGTTACTGCGCCCCGGCGGTGGCAGCCGCCTCGAACTCGGAGATGCTCACGAACTTCGCACGCGCACGGCCGGCCGCCTTGCCCGCCGACTTCTCGGCGGCGTCGATGGCCTTCCACCCGGCGAGGTCGATGCGGTTGGCACCGCGATCGGCGACGAGCGCGGCGACATCGTCACGCGGGGTCGACGGATCGGCGATCGTGCCGGCGCCGAAGTCGTCGATCACGGCGCGCGCCGTCTCCTGACCACACAGCCGATTCATGCCGATCCCGCCGGTGGCCCCGCGCTTGATCCACCCGGTGACGTACAGGCCCGGCATGACCTCGCCGTCGGCGGCCACCTGGACCCGCCCGCCGGCATTCGGGACGACGCCGCGTCCCTCGTCGAAGGGGAGGTCGGTGACCGGGACGCCCCGGTAGCCGATGGCTCGCAGCACCAGGCCCGTCTCGAGGTCGAACCGCTCATCGGTCGGCGTCACGGCCACTCGCCCGGAGGCGTCGGTGTAGGCATTGCGCACGCACGTCAGCGCGGTCACCTCTCCGTCACCGGCGATCTCCACAGGAGACGTCAGGAAGCGGAAGACGATGCGCTTGTTGCCGGGCGTCTGCGGCCGTTCGGTGAACTCGCGGGCCAGCCGGATCTTGGTTGCGATGGTGGAGTCGAGCGTGTCGTCGGCCAGCGCCGCCTCGGTGGCCGGGTCGAGGGCGAGGTCCTCGGGATCGATGACCACGTCGACCCCCTCGACGTCGCCGAGGGCCAGGAACTCGCTGTTGGTGTAGGCAGCCTGGGCGACGCCTCGCCGGCCGAGCAGCACGACCTCCTTGATGTTCGACTCACGCAGCTTCGCCAGGGCGTGGTCGGCGATGTCGGTCTTGGCCAGCTCGTCGGGATCGGTCACGAGGATGCGTGCCACGTCGAGCGCCACGTTGCCGTTTCCGACCACCACCGCGCGCTCCGAGGACAGGTCGACATCGAGGTCGGCGAAGTCCGGGTGGCCGTTGTACCAGGCGACGAACTGGGTGGCCGCGACGGAGTTGCGCAGGTCCTCCCCCTCGATGCCCAGCCGCTTGTCGGTGGCGGCACCCACCGCGTAGATGACCGCGTGGTAGCGCGCGACGAGTTCGTCGTGGCTGATGTGCTTGCCGACCTCGACGTTGAGGTAGTAGTCGAAGTTCTTCTTGGCGGCGACGGACGCGAAGGTCTTCTCGACGCCCTTGGTGGCGGCGTGGTCCGGGGCGACGCCCGCGCGGACCAGGCCGTAGGGCGTGGGCAGGCGATCGAACATGTCGACCTTGATGCTCTGCTTGCGCACGAGTTCCTCGGCGGCGTAGAAGGCGGCCGGCCCGGCGCCGATGATCGCCACGTGCAGCTCCTTGTCGGGCAGCTGCGGCGACTTGCGCGGCGGGACGAGCCCGCCCTCGACGTCGTGGTCCTTGTAGTAGTCCGCGTTGATCTGCAGATACGGCTCGTCGCGCTCGGTGAGCTGATCGTCGGGGACGATCGCCTCGACCGGGCACTCGTCGATGCACGCGCCGCAGTCGATGCAGGTCTCCGGGTCGATGTAGAGCGCCTCGGCCGTCAGGAATTCCGGCTCGTCGGGCGTCGGGTGAATACAGTTCACCGGACACACGCTCACGCAACTCGCGTCGTTGCAACATGGCCGGGTAATCACATGCGCCATCTGCTGTTTCCTCGTAATCCAATACGTAGAACGTGTTCTAGTTTCGGCCTTGACTGTACCTTAACTGCAAAGATACCTGCGACCCATTGAAGGGACTCGAGTGAGCCAGGTTACTTCAGGTGTACAAGCGGGATCATTACCGGCCCGCAAGGACGGCGCCCGGTTCTACCAGGCGCAGTACCGGGTCCGGACCGGTGATGTCGATCAGGACATGCGGGTGCGGCTCGACGCCGTCGCTCGGTACCTGCAAGACATCGCCAACGACAACCTCGAGGCCACGGAGTTCGGCAAGACCGAACCGTTCTGGATCGTCCGGCGAACCGTCATCGACGTCATCCGGCCGATCTCCTGGCCCGGGACGGTGACCGCCCAGCGCTGGTGCGGGGCCCTGTCGACGCGGTGGACCAACATGCGGGTGCGTCTCACCTCCGATCACGAGACCAACCGGTTCAATCCCGACCCGCGTCCCGAGGGCCTGATCGAGACCGAGGCGTTCTGGATCAACGTCAACGACAAGGGCGTGCCCTCGCGGCTGTCGGACGAGGCCTTCGAGATGCTGTCGTCGATGACCGACGAACACCGTCTGCGGTGGAAGTCGATGAACCCGGAGAAGGCTCCGGCCGCCGAGGACATCCCGTTCCCCGATCGCGAGCACGTCCTGCGCATCACCGACTTCGATCCGTTCAAGCACCTCAACAACGCCGCCTACCTCGAGGCCATCGAGGACGAGCTGGTCGAACACCCCGATCTCGTCGACATGCCGCACCGGGTGGTCATCGAGTACCTGCGGCCCATCGTCCCCGGGACGCGCCTCACCCTTCGTCGCGTCCGCGAGGGCGACCAGCTGACGGTGTGGCTGCTGGTACCAGGGTCCGGCGACGAGCTGGTCGTTGCCGCGAGTGTGGTGGTGGCGCCGCTACCGGCCTGAGGCGCGGCGCTACTGACCGCCCTGGAGGAGCAGTTCCATCAGCTTGATCGGGGCTGCGCACGGGTCCCCCTGGGGCGCACTGCGGGGTTCGACGAACCAGGTGAAGATCCCCCGGCTGGGCGCCCGCGCGGTGACCCCGCAGACGCCCGGACGGTCGGGACTGCGCTGGGTGAAGGCGGACTGGCTGGCGACCTTGATGTTCTCGGTCTGGAATCCGAGCTTCTTCGCCGTCTCCTTCTCGAGGTTGACGTTGCCCCATTCGAACCAGTTGAACGTCACGCTGACGACGTCGGTGGCACCGGACACCAGCCAACGGCAGATGGCACCGCTGAAGGATCGCTCGGCGAATCCACCGCCGGCCACGACGTCGGCGATCATGGCGTCGGGGAGCACGTCGCATTCGAGGAGCAGCTTGTCGAACTGATCGGTGTCGATGTCACTGCTGCCGGACTGTCCGGCGGCGCCCACCGGCACCGGCTCACCGTCGACCGTTCGTGCACACCCGGCGAGCGCGGTCAGGCCGAGGAGAAGGGCGATGAGAACCGCCAGCGGCCGCCTCATGACGCACGCTCGATCGACAGTGTCGCCAGCTCCCGGGCGGCGTCGCAGATCTGCTCGATCGGACGGGCCTGCTGTGCGTCGCCGCGGATGGACCATTCGAAGAAGTCGGCCCCGAAACCGATACCGACCTCACAGATCTGACCGGACTGGGTGTAGCCGATGAACCCCTGATGACCGTCGATCTCGAGCTTGTTCGTGACATCGCGCGACAACTTGACGTTGGCCTCTTCCCGGCCGATGGGTGAACCCCGGTACCAGTTGAACGAGGCGACCGCGCCCGTGCGCGAGCCGGTGGTGTCCCACTCACAGACCGAGGTGTTGTTGACGGTCTCGGTGAGCCCGCCGAAACCGGTGATCCGGGTGACCTCGTCCAGCGTCACCCCACCGCATTTGCCGAAAAACGGTCCGGAGCCCGCCTGGGCGGGGGCCTCCGGGGTGTTCGGCTTGTTCGGGTCGGCCGGCGCGTCGTCCGAACAACCGCCGACCAGCAGCACGACGACGGCGAGGAGTGCGACGAGGAAGCTCGAGTCGCGGAGCCGATCGAGTTGTCGCCGTTCACGTTTGGTGGGCCTGCCGGCGCCGCGGTCACGACGGGGCTGGCTCGCGAGGATCTCCTTGGGCGGAGGTGGCGGGGACCGGTCGACGAAACATTCGGCGGCCATCGGCGCGGACACCCGCTTGTTGATCGTCTTGATCACCTCGACGATGCGTTCGCGCCCGGCCAGACGGACACGGATCTCGTCGCCCGGAACCACGGGCTGAGCGGGCTTCGCGGTTACGCCGTTGACCCGCACATGGCCACCCCGGCACGCCGCACCCGCCGCGGATCGGGTCTTGGTCAAACGGATCGCCCAGATGTAGGCATCGACGCGCGTGGACATGGTCAGCGACCCGGCCGCCCGGCCGCCGGGCCGTGGTGACGACCCGAATAGTCGATCATGTGCCCGCACTCCCTTCACCCGCGTGCGCCCGCCGCCGACGCGCACGGCGTCGCGGTCGAGCTCAGTGGCCACCACTGTAGCCGCGCCCGCCGTCGAGTCGCGGTTTCACCGCGCGGGCGACGTGCTCACCGTTTGCGGGTCAACAGATACACTCCGCCGCCGACGGCGAGGACGGCGAACAGGATCGCCAGGAACGTCTGGTCGAGCAGCAGCAGGACCACGAACACGGCGATGCCCGGCGAGACCGCGACCAGGCTCATCACCGGATGCTCCCGGACGACCTCCGACACCGCTCTGCTTCTGTCGCGATCGATCGCCATCACGACCTCCTCATCGGCTCCGCGTGGCGTCCAGCCCCGCTTTTCGTCCAGAGTAGTGGTCGACGCCCCGGCACGGATCGAGTCCAATGCCGGGGCGCCGGTCTGAGGGGCGGCCGGTGTCAGGCCGCTTCTGCGCCGGAGCTGCTCGACGAGTCCGAGCCCGAGTCCGATGCGCTGGCGGAGTCGGTGTCCGAACCCGCGTCGCCGCCGGCGTCCGGACTCGCGTCGCCGCCGCTGTCCGAACCGGCGCCGTCGGAACCGGAACCGCTGGAGCCGCTGCCCGATTCACCGCCGTCGTCGGTGCCCGAACCGTCGTCGTTGCCCGCACCGTCGTCCGAGCCCGCACCGGTGTCCTCGGCGTCCACCGCGGTTTCGGGGGCGCGGTGCTTGCCCTCGTAGGTGGCGCGATGCTTGCCGACGTATTCCTCTTCCTCGACGACGTCGCTGCCCGACTCGCCGGTCTCGGGGGCAGCGAGCTCGGGGGCTTCGGTGTCCGCAGAGGTGACCGACGCGAACCCGGCGGGGGCCGAGGCCGCGACCCGGGCGACGGTGTTCGACTGCGGGATCACCGCGTCGTCGGTCGCCGGGATACCGAAGGGGAACTCGTAGCTCGGTATGTGGATCACCGGGACGATCTCGCCGGTGTCGAGCTGACCGAAGGAGATGACCGGGCGGCCGAGACGATTGGGCCGGAGTTCGCCGTTCACCTCGACCAGGGGACGGAAGGTGACCGTGGAGCCGAGCCAGTCGACGGTGATCGGCCCGGTGAAGCCGTAGTCGCTGGTGAGGCGGAGGAAGTTGCCGCTGAGCAGGCCGTGGTCGCCCCCGACACTGAGCCGGGCGAAGTCCTTGGAGAGGGAGAACCAGTCTCCGTCGAAGTCGACACCTTCGCCGCCGAGCAGCGCGGACGCCAAGCCGGACAGGATCTCGAGACCTGCGCCGCCCAGTACGCCGGTCGGGTCCGCCAGGAGCGCAGTCGGGTCGGTGAGCGCGAACTGCACCTCGCCGTTGGGCTGCTGGTAGCGGAAGTCGAAGGTTCCGGCGACATTCGCACACGCGCCGACGCCGTCGGCGTAGCCGGCGGTGAGTCCGCCGTAGCAACCGACGCCCGTGATCCCCGGGATGGTGGCCAGAGGCTTGCCGAGAACGGTCACGTCGAGATCGCCGGTGTTCCACGCGTGGGCCGAACCGATCACCGCGAAGGCGAACGCCGACCGGCCGTCGCTGGCCCCGGCGGTCGCGATGCTCAGCGGCAGGTAGGAGACGGCGGTGGCATCACCGTCGCGGTATGCGAGTGCAAACTGAAAACCGTTGCCCTTGACCGTCGCCGAGCCGGTGGTGTCGGGTTCGGGTGTGATCTCGAAGGGCAGCTCCGTCTGGAAGATCGGCACGAGAATGACGTTCGCGGCATCCTTGATCCACTGCGGAATACCGTCGTAGAGCTCCTTGAACGAGCCGTACACGCCGACCGGGACCAGCTCGAGGCTGTCGGGCAGCACGACCGCGACGCCGAATCCACCGAGGTCGGTGGACGAATCGGAGCAGTCCGCTCCCCCATTGCCACCGCCCGATGCGCAGAGCTCGATCCGCCACGCCTCGACGAGCTCGGCCAGAGCCTCGTTGTTGATGTCGGCGAAGAGGTCGCCCAGCGGATTCGTACCGTACTCGTTCTTCAGGTCCTTGATCTGGTTCGCCAGACCGGAGCCGGTCGTGGGGGTCGGCCACAACGACAATGCCTCTGCCGCGGCCGGTTCCATCGCCTGTCCGGCGCCGATCGCGGCGACCGTGGCGAGCGCGGCAGCACCCGCGACGACGCGGTGCTGGCGCTTCTGCTTGCGGTCCGCGCGGCGCGCGACCTTCTCCGAACGCTGAGTTCCGTTCCGCCCCATGCTGGTCACTCGTCCAACTTTCTTCTCCCACCCCTTGCGCTGAGCAAGTTAAGCACCGGGGATCGAAAATTGGTAGCCGACGCGGCGCCACGGCACGGAAGCGACCTGCTGGACAAACGACCAGGTCGGAAGGTTTGCGCGAGACGGATGCGGCCGCCCGGATCCGTATGACGTCGAACCCGGATACCGGGCTCGACGTCATACGGATGAGATGCGGGTGGGCGAGGTCGGGACTACCAGCGGTCGCGGTCGAGTTCCGTTCCGGCAGCACCGGCGTCGGCCGCGCAACCGAAGCCGACGATCCACCGCGCCGGTCCCGTCTCGCCGGCGGCCACCTCGACCTTGCCCAGCATCATCGGTTCCGGCAGAGCGGCGAGGAACTCGCCGAGCGCGGCCGGCGACAACCGCCAGATCTCGCCCCGAATGGCCCGTCCGGCAGCAGGATCGCGGATCAGGCCCGGTTTCGGCGGGATGGTGTCGAGCGCTACGAGTCGGTAGGTCGGGGTCGTGGTGATCTCGCCCGCCCATCGGGCGCCACGCTCGCTGAGCTCGTGGGTGAGCGGCCCGCCCCGCATGTGCGCGCCGAAGACCGCGAGCTCGATCGACTCCGCGGTCTCCACCCACGACGCCCGGATGTCGGGAGCACCGAGGAACCGGCCCGCCACGTCGACGAGGACCGCATCCTCGTGTGCCGTGCCCAGGAAGGTGACGCCGAATTGCGCCTCGGTCCCGTCGGTTTCGGATACGACGCCGCTCGGGACGGCGAGGCCGCAGAGATCGAACAGATTGCAGAAGTTGGTGTACGTGCCCATCCGGGAGTTGACGCCGACCGGGTCGTCGGCGACCTCGGCGATCGTCGGGTGCGCCGGCGCGGTCGGGACCATCAGCACGGTGGCGTCACCCCACTCCTCCATGGCCTCCGTCCGGAGTTCGGCAAGGCGGCGGCGCGCGCGGAGGAGATCCACGGCGGTGAATCGGGCTGCGGCACCGATGATCCCGGCTACGGTGGGGTCGAGCCCGGCATCGTCCGGGTCCGCCGAGTCCAGGAAGTCACCGACCGCGTCGTGCCGTTCGGCGACGAGCGCGTCCTCATACAGAAGTTTCGCAGCCGCCAGGAAGGGCGACAGGTCGACGGTCTTGATCACGAGTCCGGCAGCCTCGGCCCGCAGCACCGCCTCGGCGAACGCGGCGCGCCAGGCCTCGTCGAGTTCAGGCAGGTCGGCGGGCACGGCGACCACAGGACGTTCCGGTGCGGCCAGCGGCGCCGACGAGCCGAACGGCCTCGGGCCCTGCGCTGCAGCCATAGCCGACATGGCGCGGTTCGCCAGTGGGAGGTCGGCGGCGAAGATCGTGACCGTGTCATAGCTTGCACACGCCGGCACGACGCCGTCGGTCGAGATCGCCCCGACCGTCGGCTTGACGCCGACGAGCCCTTGTAGGCCCGCGGGTACGCGGCCCGATCCGGCGGTGTCGGTGCCGATCGCTATGTCCGCGAATCCGAGCGCAACCGCCACCGCAGATCCCGAACTCGAACCGCCCGAGATGCGATCGGGTCGTCGCGAATCACGCACGGCGCCATGAGGACTGCGCGTTCCCACGAGTCCGGTCGCGAACTGGTCGAGGTTCGTCTTCCCGATCACCACGGCACCGGCCGCCCGCAGTGCCGCGACCGCGGGTGCGTCTGCGGTCGGCGTGGAGGCGTAGCCCGGGCAGGCCGCGGTGGTCGGCAGCCCGGCGACGTCGACGTTGTCCTTGACCGCGAGGATCGTGCCGGCCAGCGGCCCGCCGGACGCGAGTGCCGCATCGAACTCGGCCGCGACGTCCGCCTGCGGACGCAACGTGATGAACACCTCGGGACGGTCCGCCGCGGCGATCCGGGTGTAGACCTCGTCGACCTTGCTCATGCCACTCGCTCCTCGTTCCCCACGCCGACCACTGCCGTCTCGGCGCCGTTGCCGTCGTCGGCGAATTCACCCTGCGCCGACCATCTCTGACGCTCCTCGGCCCGGGCGATCTCCATCTTCTCCCGCCGAGAGGCGATGTCGGCGGCATTGTCTTCGAGGTACTGCTGGTGTTCTGCCAGCGAGAAGACACCGTCGACGATCTTGGTACTGTCCCCGCGGCCGGCAGCGACGTCGGCGCGCATGTCGAGGAGTTCCTCGGCACTCACCGGGTACCAGTGGATACGGTCGAAGAAGCGCAGCAACCATGGGTGTTCGGGATCGAAACCGGGAGCCGGCTGCGGGTGGCGATGGTTCCACACCTGCGTGGTGCGTCCGACGAACTGATAGCCGCCGGGACCCTCCATTCCGTAGATGCACAGGTAAGCACCGCCGATGCCGACCGCGTTCTCCGGCGTCCAGGTCCGCGCCGGGTTGTACTTCGTCGTGACGAGCCGGTGGCGGGGGTCCAGCGGAACCGCCACCGGCGCACCGAGATACACGTCGCCCAGGCCGAGTACCAGATAGCTGGCGTCGAACACGGTGCGATAGACGTCGTCGACGGAGTCGAGGCCGTTCATGCGGCGGATGAACTCGATGTTCCACGGGCACCAGGGAGCGTCGGAACGCACACCGAGCATGTAGCGTTCGATGGCCTCCCGGGTGGCCGGGTCGTCCCACGACAGCGGCAGGTGAACCGTTCGGCTGGGCACCACGAGATCTTCGGCGGCGGGAAGCTCGCTCTCGCATTCGGCCAGCCATTCGAGCATCTGCGTCTGTGACCACACATCCGGGTCCGCTTTCACCTGCAGCGACCGGATGCCGGGCGTGAGATCGATCAGACCCCGGGGCTCTTCGGCGGCGATGCGCTCACTCAGCGCGTGCACACGTGCCCGGAGCGCCAGGTCGAGCTGCATCTCGCCGTATTCGACGAGGATGTTGTCGTCTCCGGAGCGGCGGTACGTCACCGACGTCGACCCGTCGGCGGTCGTCGTCGAGCCGAGGATTCCGTTGTCGGCGTCGCCGCCCGAGGACAGGACGTCGACGAAACTGGCGCGCCGGCCGAGGCCGGTCTCCTTGGGCGAGGCGGTCTCCGCACTGCGCACGGCCACGAAGCGGATCGTGTCACCGGGCTTGAGCTGACCGAGCTTCCACCGCTGGGCGGTCACGACCGTCACCGGGCACACGAATCCGCCGAGGCTCGGCCCGTCGGGTCCGAGAAGGATCGGTGTGTCGCCGGTGAAGTCCAGGGCACCAACGGAGTACGCGTTGTCGTGGATGTTCGACGGATGCAGTCCGGCTTCGCCGCCGTCATTGCGCGCCCATCGCGGCTTGGGACCGATCAGCCGGATGCCCGTCCGGTCGGAGTTGAAGTGCACCTCGTAATCGGTGGCGAACAGGTCGGCGATGTCGGCCTCGGTGAAGAACTCGGGTGCGCCGTGCGGACCGACGGTCACCGCCAGTTGCCAGGTGTTGGTCAAGGCGGGCTGCTCGTCGCCGAGGATGCGCCGCGCCGGACCGGTCGGACCGCCCAGCAGTGCGAGCTGATCGCCCGCCGCGAGCGGCCGGCCGTCGAGTCCACCGAAACGCCCCATCGTGAAGGTCGAACGGCTACCGAGATAATCCTCCGCGTCGAATCCGCCCGACACCGCGATGTATGCCCGCATGCCCAGCGACCCGACGGTACCCACGTCGAGGACGTCACCGGCAGCCACCGAAAACGGAACCCATTGCGGCACGGGCCGTCCGTTGAGCGTCACGGCGACCGGCGCACCGGTGACCGCCACGACGGCCCCGGCCTCGAAGCGCAGTGCCGGACCCATGAGGGTGATCTCGAGGCCGGCCGCCGCCTCGGGGTTGCCGACCGCGAGGTTGGCGAGCCGGAACGACAGGTCGTCCATCGGCCCGGAGGGCGGTACCCCGACCTTCCAGTACCCGGTACGACCGGGCCAGTCCTGGATGGTGGTGAGCGGGCCGGACCGCAGGACGGTGACGGGGGCCGGCGTGGGGGCCCCGATGGAGGCAGACATGGTGTGGTCCCTCGGTGAGTCGGTGAGCTGTACGGATTCGACGCGGCGGAGGTGTCAGGCGGCTGGTCGGGTCACGATGACCCGGACCGCGGTCGGGTCGAATCCGTTGCACGGGTTGTTGATCTGCGGGCAGTTGGAGATCAGCACCAGGGTGTCGGTCTCGGCGCGCAGCGCTAGGCGCTTTCCGGGCGCCGACAGTCCGTCGACGATGCCGAGAGACCCGTCGGGGTCGACCGGCACGTTCATGAAGAAGTTGACGTTGCCGACCAGGTCGGCCTTGCCCAGTCCGTGCCGGCTGCCCTCGATCAGGAAGTTCTCGACACACGCGTGCTGATGCTTGGTGTGGTGGCCGTAGCGGAGGGTGTTGGACTCCTGCGAGCACGCACCACCGACGGTGTCGTGGTTGCCGACCTCGTCGGCGACGATCGTCATCAGCGGGTCGCCCTCCTGGTCGCGGATGACGGTGCCGGTGGTCAGGAAGATGTTGCCCTGCGCGGCGATCGTGGCCTGCGCCGAGTAGCGCTTCGTGTGGTCGTCGGCACCGTAGAAGAGGGTGTCCACGGCCTGGTTGCCGTGTAGGTCGACGATGGTGAGCACGTCGCCGGCCGCGACGACACCCGACCAGGGGCCGCGTTCACCCACGGTGGCGTCGTGGACGACCGTGCCGGTGACGAGGGCGAGGCCGGCGGCGGGTGCCGCGGCGAGATCGATGGTGGCGGTCATGAGTGTTCGGTCCTCTCGGGATGGGGAGCTCAGAAACGAGCCGCGGCCCAGGCGTCTTCGGAGTTGGCGACGGCCCGTTGGTATTCGGGGTCGGTGTGTGCGACGCCGGCCAGCAGCGCATCGAGTTCGGCCTGGGCCTTCCACGCGAGCAACTCGAGCGAGGTGGTGTCGAAGGTCGGCGACGGGTCGACGGGGTGTGCGGTGTTCACGATCGCCACGACGCACGGCAGGTGCAGGATGAGGTCGACCGACTTGTCGGCACCGGCGGAACCGGTGGAGCGCAACGAGCCGTCGTCCTCGACCTTCACCCCGTGGAAGAACGACACCGAGGGTGCGACGTCGGTCGGCGTCAGGCCGTGCTTGGCGGCGGCGAGAGTGAACATCTCGCGTCCCGCCGGGGTTGCCGAATGTACATGTCCGTCGCCGTATTTCGCGATGTTGCCGGCGAGAGTGGTCGTGCCGCAGAGGGCGTCGTGATGGCCGGACTCGTCGGCGACGACGGTCGCCAGGACGCGTCCCTGATCACTCAGCAACGGATGTCCGGCGCCGAGATAGGCCTGCCACGGGACCTTCACCGTGTCGGCGACATTGAGCCGCTCCCACGGTGCGTCGGCGCGCCACAACAGGATGTGGGCGCAGGCCGAACCGGCGACGTCGTGCAGGCGCAGGCGCGTACCGCGGGCCAGGACCTTGCTGGTGTAGCGCCCACCGGGAACGGCCTCGGCCCAGGTCAGGGATGCGGGCTCGATGCCCGCGGGTGGGTTCGGCCAGTTCGACGCCGGGACGACCGGCATGCTGTCGGTGATACGGCCGGCCTGCGACCGGGCATGCTCGCGGGCTCCCGCGGTGGTCCCGGTGGCGGTGATGGTGGTCATTCTCGTGACTCCTCCGAGTTGTTCAGGAAGCGGGGAAGGTGACGGGCTTCGGATGTTCCTTGCCGCGTGGGAAACACGCGATCCCGACGAGGACGGTGACGGCGATGCAGATCGGTCCGGCCCAGCGCAGGATCGGCATCTCGCCCGCGGGATCGAAGACCTCGGCGCGTGGCCAGGCCAGGTTGATCACCATGAGCGCTCCGTAGAGCACCGCGAGAGCGTTGACGACGATCCCGAGGCGACCCAGGCTGAACAGCTTCTTGCCGCCGGCGTCGACGCCGCCCCGGTGCGGCCAGCCCTGGAACCGGCGGTAGAGCATCGGACCGGTGACCGCGAGGTAGGCCAGGTAGATCAGGATGATGCAGACGCTGGCGAGGGTCGCGAAGATCGCGGAGTTGCCCACGTTGACCAGCAGGATGCCGATGCAGAGCACACCGATGAGGATCGACGGCGCGATCGGGGTACCGGTGCGGCGGTTGACGTGGGACAGCTGCGCGGAGAACGGGAGCCGGCCGTCGCGGGCCATCGAGAACATCAGTCGCGAGCACGCGGTCTGGATGGCGAGGGTGCAGATGAAGATCGCCACCGCGACGTCGCACAGCAGGACCTTGCCCCAGAAGCTGCCGAGCACCGAATCCAGGACGTAGGGCAGTCCGCCGGTCGCGAGTTCCTCACCGAGCGTCGGCGCTGCCATGAGCGCACCGAGCAGCATCAGTCCACCGCCGACGGCGGAGACGGTCAGAGCCATCCGGATGGTGCGCGGTGCGACCCGTCGCGGGTCCCGGGTCTCCTCGGCGAGCTCGCCTGCGGAACCGAAGCCGACCATGACATATGCGGCCATCAGGCCGGACACGATGAACGCCCAGATGTAGCCGGGTTGCTGCCCGGGGACGCCGGTGTCGAAGACGACGTCGGGGCCGCGGCGGGCGTGGGTGAACAGCGCGAGGATCACCGCGGTGACGCCGACGAGTTCGCAGATGACGCCGATGCTGTTGACGCGGCTCATCCAGGTGACGCCGACACAGTTGATCGCGGTGACGATCACCAGGAGGATCGACCCGAGCAGCACCGCATTCGCCGCACCGCTGGTACTGGTGAGCGTCGGGTCGTCACCGACGATCTGGAAGCCCGTCCACACCGCAGGCAGGACCACCTGCAGTGCGATGGCCGCCGCGGCGGCGGTGACGATCTGCGCGATCATCATGAACCATCCACCGAACCAGCCGATGACCTCACCGCCCAGGCGCCGGGACCACTGGTAGATGGCACCCGAGATCGGGTACCGCGCAGCGATCTCCGCGAAGCACAGGGCCACCAGGAACTGGCCTGCGTAGACGATCGGCCAGGTCCAGAAGAACGCCGGTCCACCGAATCCGAAGCCGAGTCCGAAGAGCTGGAAGATCGTGGTCAGGATGGAGACGAACGAGAAGCCCGCGGCGAAGGAGGCGAATTTGCCGAGCGAGCGGTGCAGCTGCTGCTCGTAACCGAATTCGGAGAGGTCGTCGGCGTCGAGGTCGCCGGCCGGCGCGGTGGCCGGTGGCGCGACAGCCGTTTCCGGGGTTGAGGTCATGGTGCGTTCTTTCTTGTCGAGGAGCTCCTCGTCGAGCGCGAATCTGTCAGTTGACAGATAAGCGAACGCACATTTCTTGCGGTTGACAGTTTTGTTCCGACCGCGAAAACGGGCGTAACGAGTGCGTTAATCGATGCAGGTCGAGGTATCGCAACGGCCTCCGGAGTCGCTCACACATGGTCCACTGGGTCGAGAACATCCACCAACGCAGGAGGAATCATGGCGACCGGCACGCGCTCGGCCACCACATCCGGCGGTCCCGGGCGCCCACGCCTGGTGCCGTCGAGACGTCGGGGCGAGACCGCCCGCGACGAGATCCTCGACGCCGCCGCCGAGCTCTTCACGCGCCACGGCTACACCGGGACATCGACGCGGATGATCGCCGAGGCCGTGGGCATCCGTCAGGCATCGATGTACCACTACTTCGGCACCAAGGACGACATCCTCGCGAACCTGCTGGAGACGACCGTGCTCGCCTCGGTCGAACAGGCCCGCGCTCTGCTCGACACCGAGGGACCGGCGTTGGATCGGCTGCTCACACTGGCCCGGTTCGACGTGGAACAGCTCGCCCGCGCACGCTGGAACCTCGGCGCGCTCTATCTGCTACCCGAGGTGGGCGAACCCCGATTCGTCGAATTCCGCTCCGCGCGACAAGAACTCGCCGCCGCCTATGCGGCGCTGACGTCCGCGGCGCTGGGCGATCCGGCGGACAAGCGCTGTCTGCTGCCGTTCCGCCTCGTGGAGTCGGTCATCATGATGCGCGCCGACGAACAGCGCGGCGAGCTCGGCAGCCACACCGCCGAGGGTCTCGTCGGCACGATCGTCGGCGCGATCCGGATGCTGACCGAACACCGGCCCTGACCGGCCGACGGCCCAGCGGAGAGCAGAACGACCCTGGCGCAGTAGGTCACTGCGCCAGGGTCGTTGCTCTGGTCCGATCAGCAGCTGCCGACCACACCTCCCTGTAACGCGACCTCCGCCATCCGCAGCAGCGAACACGGCACCGCATCGCGACGGGCGGACTGGGCGGGCGCGATCCTCTTCACCGCCGGCGTCGGCGTCACGCGCCGAACCGCGGGCACCGGGGCCGACCGCGTGACGGCGGACACCGGGGTCAGCTGCCTGATGGCGGTCGCCGGTACCGGCGGGGCCACCTGGGCCGGAGCCCGGTCGAGAGAGACCGACGTCGGCTGGGGACGCGTGGCCGGCTTCCGGTTGAGCGGCACCTTCCACCCCTTGTCGTAACCGTGCGCCGCTCCGATGGCGACACCGGCCGCGACTGCCGGCAGCGCGACCAGAGTGGCGACGACAGCGGTCCCGACCAGCGGACCCACGACGAGACCGGTAGGCCAAAGCGGAAGTGTGAGAACGAGTCCGAGTCCACCACCGACCACACCGCCGACGGCCAAGGCCAGCGGAGCCGCGACACCGGCGCCGATCACACCACCGACCGCGGCGTCGCCGACCATCTGTTCGGCGACCTTGTCCGCACGAGCCACCGAAACCCCGTTGCTGCGCAGGACGTCGGAGATACCCGCCACGAGTTCACCCGAGCCGGCACTGATGTCCCCGGCCAGCTGCCGGGACACGACGCTGGGGCGACGTAGCTCGAGATTGCCGATACGCACGACGTCACCGGTTCCGGCCGCTCGATCGGCGACCCGACGGGCGGGCCCCAGCGGCGTCGGATGCACCGACACATCACCCGGCAGAACCCGCGGCCAGGTCGACGTCACGACCGACTCCTGGTTCCCGCCAACGGCCTTCGACACCACCACCTGGGACACCGGACGAAGGTCCGGCAACCTCCCGATCGGCGGGGCCCCGGCGAGAATCCCCGCCGGGGCGAGGTCCGGTGTCGGCGGCCCGGCCCCTGGAGTGGCTGCGTCGGCAGGTGCGGTCACCGCGAACGACGCGGCCATCGCACATCCCAACAGTACGACCGCTGGGCGTCGAACGCGCAAGCCCTGGAAGCGCATTCGGTGTAGCTCGGTCGAAGTCCCTGACCTGCTCATGGACTACCTCATTTCTGGATGGTGAATCTCCCCTTGTTGAAAAACGCTAGACCCGGAACGGCCGTCCTCGTGGCCGTTTTCGCGAGTCATGTATTCGTCGAGAATCGCGGCGATCCGGATGATCGCCTCGTTCTCGGTCATCCCGAGGTGGTGCACGTCGACGTCGACGTTCGAGATGTTCCCGCGGACATACGGTGCCCATCCGTCGTGCCCCACCGCGTCCGCACGACGGTCGCGGACCGCGGTGAAGTACCGCAGGTCGACGTCGACGACGGGTGGCTGCCAGTCCCCGGTCGCCCGGATCAGCATGTTGTACGCCTCGGTGAGGTTCTCGATGGATTCGGCGTCGATGCCGAGTCCGCCGCCGAGACGCGCGGCGATCTGTTCGGCCGCCTCCTCCGCGGTCGCGTCGGCGCTGACGAAGTCGATGCCGAGGACCGGTCCGAGGTTGCTGATGAGTTCACCGGCCGTGATGGTGGTGATCGCCTCGGTGTCGACCGCGTCGGCCTCGGTGTCGAGCATCGCGAGCAGCGCGACCTCTTCCCCTGCTGCCCGCATCTCCGCGGCGACCGCGTGCGCGATCGTGCCGCCCAGCGACCACCCCATCAGGTGGTACGGCCCGTGCGGCTGCACGGTGCGGATCTCGTCGAAGTAGCGGCGGGCGAGCCCGGCCACGGTTGTGGGACCGTCCTTCTCGCCACCGATCTGTGGTGCCTGCAGGCCGTACACCGGTCGTCCGGACGCGAGGTGCCGGCCGAGGGTGTGATAGGCCCACGAGAGCCCGGACGCGGGATGAACGCAGAACAGGGGCGGCCTCTCACCGCCCGGCCGGATCGGCAGCAGGACGTCGAACCCCAGCGGTGGCAGCGCGTCGAGTTCCATGGATTCGCCGGTGCCTTCGCCGTTGCCCATCCCGTCCTCGATCCGCCGGGCCAGATCGGCCGGACTCGACGCCGACAGCATCCACCGGACGGGGATGTCCATGTGCAGTTCGCTCTTCAGGTCGTTGACCACCTGGACCGACCGCAGCGAGTTGCCGCCGAGTTCGTAGAAGTCGTCGTCGACCCCCACCCGTGGCACCCCCAGGACGTGTTCGAAGGTGCGGACAATCTCACCTTCCAGCCAGGTCGACGGCTCGCGGAACTCCGCGGTGTTCAGCGCCGGCTTCGGCAGGCGCTTGCGGTCGAGCTTGCCCGACGCGGTCAGCGGCACCGTGTCCAGCACCAGCACCGCGGTGGGCATCATGTACCCCGGCAGTTCCGTCGACGCGTAGGCCGTCACCTCGTCGGTGTCGAAGTCGGCGGCGTCCGGGGAGTCGATGCCCGGGGTCGCGGGCACCAGGTAGACCGCGAGGAACTCGACGGTGTCGGTCGAGGTGACCGTGGCGACCGCGCGGGCGACCTTCGGGTGTTCGGCGAACACCGCCTCGATCTCCCCGAGCTCGATTCGCAGGCCACGCAGCTTCACCTGGAAGTCGCTGCGGCCCAGGTACTCCAGATCCCCGCTCGGCCGGCGGCGCACGAGGTCGCCGGTGCGGTACATCCGCTCCCCCGGCGCGAACGGGTCGGGTACGAAGCGTTCCGCGGTCAGGCCGGCTCGTCCGTGATAGCCACGAGCCACCTGGGTCCCGGACAGATACAGATCGCCGGTGACGCCCGTCGGTACGGGCTGCAACCGCGAATCGAGAACGTAGGCACGGGCATTCCACACCGGCTTGCCCATCGGCACGGCCCCGGTGTCGTCGGGATGCGCGGCATACGCGGTGGCGTGCACCGTGAACTCCGTCGGACCGTAGAGATTGTGCAGTTCCACCCCGGGCAGCATCCGCCGCGCCGCGGCGACCACGTCCGGGCCGAAGGCCTCGCCCGCCACGAGGAGCGCCCGCAGCGAATCCAACGAGCCGGTGGTCGCGGCGCCCGCGAACACCGCCAGCATCGAGGGCACGAACGAGGTGATGGTCACGCGCTCCCGGGCGATCGTGTCGGCGAGGTAGTCGGTGTCGGTGTGTCCGTCCGACCGCGCGATCACGAGGCGCGCTCCCACCGCGAGGGTGGCGAACAGCTCCCACACCGAGACGTCGAACGTGGCCGGCGTCTTCTGGAGGACGACGTCGGTGACGTTCAGCTCGTACTCGTCGCTGATCCAGAGAACCTGGTTCACCACCGAACGGTGCGACACGGCGACGCCCTTCGGCCTTCCGGTGGAACCGGAGGTGAACAGGACGTAGGCGAGATGGTCCGGTGTCAGCCGACCGAGCCGGTCGTCGTCGGTCAGCGGCGCATCGTCGAAGGCGTCGAGTTCGACGCCGTCGAGCGATGTCAGGACCACGACCGGGTCGGCGCACTCCAGCATGTAGTCGATCCGCTCGGCCGGATGATCGGGATCGACCGGGACGTACGCTCCACCGGCGGCGTGCACCGCGTACATCGCGGTCACCTGGTCCAGCGAACGCCGCATCCGCAGCGCCACCAGTGAATCCGGGCCGACCCCGCGGGAGACGAGCCACCGGGCCAGCCGGTTGACGCGGCCGGCGAACTCCGCGTAGGTCAGGACGGTCTCGCCGGCGGTGATCGCCGGGCTGTCGGCGAACCGGACCGCGGAATCGGCGAAGAGCGACGCCAGCGTCGCCGTCGGATCGATCGCGTGGGCGGTCTCGTTGCACCGCACCAGGACCGCGTCCCGTTCCGAGTCGTCGAGCAGGTCGACCTCGTGCACTCCTCGCGCGGGATCCTCGGCGAGCGCGGTGAGCATCCGCATCAGGCGTTCGCCGAAGCCGGCGACCGTCGATGCGTCGAAGAGGTCGGTGGCGAAGGTGATCCCGCCTCGGAGACCGGCCGGCGCGCCGCTCGCGTCGTAGGTGTCCGACACCGTCACCTGCAGGTCGAACAGCGACATCCCGGTGTCCGGCTCGACGGCGGACGCCGACAGCTCCGGTAGTTCGATGTCTGCCGAGGCGGTGTTCTGGAACGCGAGCATCACCTGGAACAGCGGGTTGTAGGCGTCGGACCGGACCGGGTTGAGCTCCTGGACGAGTCGCTCGAAGGGGACGTCCGAGTGGCCGAAGGCCGCCAGATCGGTGTCTCGTACGTCGTCGATCAGTTCCCGCAACGACATGCCCGGCCGCAGCTGTGTGCGGAGGACCAGGGTGTTGACGAACATGCCGATCAGATCGTCGAGTTCGCGCTCGCCTCGCCCGGCGTACGGGGTGCCGATCGACACGTCGTCGGTCGCCGCGAGCCGGGCCAGGAGTGCCGCCAGCGCCGCGTGGAAGACCATGAACAGCGTGGTGTTGTGGGCACGCGCGACCTGCTGCAGCGCGGCGTGCAGATCGGCGTCGACGGTCAGCGGCACGTTGCCGCCGGTGTAGGACTGTGTCGGCGGCCGCGTGCGGTCGGCGGGCAGTTCGAGCAGCGCAGGCGCGTCGGCCAGCTGCCTGGTCCAGTAGTCGATCTGCGCATGCAGGAGCGAGTCGGGGTCATCGGCTGCACCGAGGACCACCCGCTGCCAGAGCGCGTAGTCCGCGTACTGCACCGGCAGCGGTTCCCAACCGGGTTCCCCACCGTTCGTGCGGACCGCATACGCGTTCATCAGATCGCGGGCGAGCGGCGTCAACGACGAACCGTCGGCACCGATGTGATGGATGACGACCGCGAGCACCCACTCGTCGTCGCCGAGCGAGAACAGGCTGATCCGCACCGGGACCTCCGACGTCACGTCGAAGGGCCTGGCCAGCAGCCGGGACATCGCCTGCGGCATCTCCGATTCGGGAACCGACGTGACGACCACCGGGACACGGTCACCGGTGGGCGGCAGGATCACCTGCGTGGGTTCGGCATCCACGTAGGGGTAGACCGTGCGCAGGATCTCGTGACGGTCGACGACGTCTCCGACGGCCGACCGGAGGGCGTCGACGTCGAGGCGTCCGGACAGCCGTACGACGATCGGGATGCTGTACGCCGGCGAGTCGGGTTCGATCCGGCTGAGGAACCACATCCGCTGCTGCGCGTACGAGAGCGGGATGCGTGCGGGTCGTTCCAGCGATCCCAACGGGATCCGGCCGATGGCCGTGTGGGATTCGGCCCGTGCCGCCAGCTTCGACACCGTCGACGCCTCGAAGATCATCGACACGCCGACGTTGGTGCCCAGGGCCGCGCCGATCCTCGACACGACACGGGTCGCGGCGAGACTGTTGCCGCCGAGGTCGAAGAAGTCGTCGTCGGCACCGACCCCGCCCTCGATCCCGAGGACCTCGGCGAAGACCCCCGCGACGATCTCCTCCACCGGGGACGCCGGGGCGCGGAATCGCCGGGTGGTGATCAGCGGTGCGGGAAGGGCCTTGCGGTCGAGTTTCCCGCTCGGCGTCAACGGGATCTCGTCCAGAACCATGACCGCGGCCGGGACCATGTACGGCGGCAGCGAGTCCAGGAGGAGGGCACGCAGCTTCTCGCCCGAGACCACCTCACCGGGAGTGGGCACCACATAGGAGACCAGCCGCATGCCGACCCCGCTGTCGCGGCGCGGCACCGTCACCGCGAACGACACCCCGGGGTGCTCCCCCAGCGTGGCGTCGATCTCGCCGAGCTCCACCCGGAAGCCGTGGATCTTGACCTGGAAATCGTTGCGTCCCAGGAACTCCAACGATCCGGCGGCATTCCAGCGGACGACGTCACCGGTGCGGTACATCCGCTCCCCGGCCCGACCGTGGGGATGGGCCACGTAACGCGATGCCGAGACGCCGGGCCGGTTCAGATAGCCACGGGCCAGCGCCGGACCGGCCAGGTAGAGTTCGCCTGCCACGCCGACCGGGACGGGCTGCATCCGCGCGTCCAGGACCAGGGCCTGCATCCCGGCCATCGGGGTACCGATCGTCGACCGTTCCCCCGCCTTCAGCGGCTCGGTCGCAGTGGCGACGATCGTGGCCTCGGTGGGGCCGTACAGCACTCGGAATCGGCGTGCGCGGGCCGGATCGTCGCCCACCCACCGGGTGATCAGGTCCGTCGGCACCTCGTCGCCGCCGGACATCACCTCTCGCAGGTCGTCGAGACCCGCGGGATCGACCGACGCCAGCGCCGCGGGGGTCACGAACGCGTGGGTGACGCGTCGGCTGCGGAGGAAGTCGCCGAGTTCGCTGCCGCCTCGTACGTCGGTCGGCGCCACCACGAGTGCCGACGACGAACTGATCGCCAGCAGGATCTCGAGCAGGGATGCGTCGAAGGACGGCGAGGCGAAATGCAGGACCCGGGAGTCGGGTCCGCTCGCGGGATCGACGAACAGCGAGGACAGATAGTCGGCGACCCCGGCGTGGGTGACCGCGACGCCCTTGGGCACCCCGGTCGATCCGGACGTGAACACGACCCAGGCCGTGTTCGCTGCGCGCACCGGCCGGATCCGTTCGGCCTGTCCGACCTCGCCGTCGTCCAGCGCGTCGATGCGCGCGGCGTCGGCGGGATCGTCCGCGACGACCCAGTCGATCGTCCCGGGTAGTCCGGCGCGTGCGCCGAGCGTCGTGATACCCAGCGTCGCACCGGAATCGGTGACCATCTGACCGATCCGGGCGGTCGGGTAGTGCGGGTCGACCGGCACGTAGGCGGCGCCGGACTTGACCACGGCCCACCAGGCGATGACGGAGTCCAGGGACCTCTCGACCGCGACGGCGACCGGCTGTTCGGGTGCCGTACCCCGTCGGATGAGGTGCCGTGCCAATCGATTCGAGCGTCGGTCGAGTTCGGCGTAGGACAGCTCGACGCCACCGGCGACCACCGCCGGCCCGTGCGGGTTCCGCCGAACCGCAGCGGCGAAGACCTCCGGCAGGAGTACCGATGAGGGCGGCGCCTGGTCACCGGGGAGCCGCGGCCGTCCGACACGGGAGAGCAGGTCGGTGCGTTCCGCGGAGTCGAGCCAGTCGATCTCGCCGACGGGTGTCTCCGGATCGTCGACGATCGCTTCCAGTATCCGGCACAGACGCTTGACGAAGCCCTGGACCGTCTCCGGGTCGAAGAGGTCGTGCGCGAACATCATCGCGCCCGAGATGCCCTTCGCCGCACCGTTCTCGCCGTAGGCGTCGGCGACCACGAGCTGTAGGTCGAACTGGCAGACACCGGTGTCGGCCTGCACCCGCGACACGGTCACCTCGGGCAGTTGCACGTCGACCTTGGAGAGGTTCTGGAAGGCGAGCGCCACCTGGAACAACGGGTGGTGTGCGGTCGAGCGTTGTGGGTTCAGCTCCTCGACGATCCGCTCGAACGGGACGTCGCCGTGCTCGTAGGCATGCAGGTCGGTGTCCCTGACCTCGCCGAGAAGTCCGGCGAAGGACTGATCGCGGTCGAGGGATGTGCGCAGCGCGAGCGTGTTCACGAACATGCCGACGAGCGGTTCGAGTCCCGGCTCGCCGCGGCCGGCGACGGGGGTCCCGACGACGATGTCGTCGCCACCGCTCAAGCGGCCGAGAAGCGTGGCCAGCGCGGCGTGCAGGACCATGAACAGCGACGCGTTCCGCGATCGCGCCAGTTCCAGCAGGCGGCCGTGGAGCCGGGCGTCGATCTCCACCGGGACGTGGCCGCCGGACAGACTCGCCACCGCAGGTCGCGGACGGTCGGTGGGGAGATCCAGCACATCCGGGATCTCGGCCAGCGTCGACCGCCAGTAGTCCAGCTGCGCGTGCATGAGGGACTGCGGATCGTCGGGCTCACCGAGCACCCGACGCTGCCAGAGCGCGTAGTCGGCGTACTGGACCTCGAGCGGTTCCCAGGCCGGTTCCTGTCCGGCGAGCCGGGCTGCGTAGGCGGACATCACATCCCGTGCCAGCGGCGCCATGGACTGTCCGTCACCTGCGATGTGGTGCACGACCAGGATCAGCAGGAACTCTCCGGCCTGGTCCAGGAAGGGACCGCCGACCGCGGTGCCGGGCTCGCCGATGCGCAGGAGTCCCACGCGGATCGGCACCCTCGTGGTCACGTCGAAGCCGCGACGTACGAACTCGCCCACCGCGTCTTCGACGGCGCTCTCGGGCACGTACCGGATCTCCACCGCTGCTGCCACGTGGTCGAGCACCAGCTGGTGCGGCTCACCGGCGTCGTCCGGGTAGATCGTCCGCAACACCTCGTGCCGGCCGATCACGTCGGCGAGCGCATCCTCCAGCGCCGCGATGTCGAGGTGTCCGGCCAGCTTCAGGATCACCGGGATGTTGTACGCGGGTGATTCCGGCTCCATCCGGTTCAGGAACCACATGCGCTGCTGCGCCAGCGACAGCGGGAGGCGCTCCGGTCGCGGGCCCGGGATCAGCGGTGCCCGCTGTCCTTCGTGCAGCGATCCGGCGAGCGCGGCCAGGCTCGACACGGTGGGCGCCTCGAACAGGGCGCGCACCGGGACACGGACGCCCAACGCCGCACCCACTCGCGCGGCGACCACCGACGCGCTCAGCGAATCGCCGCCGAGGGCGAAGAAGTCGTCGTCGGCACCGACCCGAGCGATGTCCAGGACTTCCTCGAAGGCGGTGGCCACCGCGGACTCCGCGGGATTCGACGGTGCCCGGAACTCCGTTGCGGCGAACACCGGTGCGGGCAACCGGCTCCGGTCCAGCTTGCCGGTCTGTGTGCGCGGGACCTCGTCGAGTACGACGACCGCGGCCGGGACCATGTATGCGGGCAGCCGCTGCGACAGCGACTCCCGCAGGTCGTCGCCGGAGCACTCCGCACCCGGTACCGGCACGACGTAGGACACCAGCGTCCGCGGCATCCCGTTGTCACTGCGGGCGATTGTGGCTGCGTACGCCACGTCCGAGCGACCGCCGAGGAGCGCGTCGATTTCCCCGACCTCGATCCGGGTACCGCGGATCTTGACCTGGAAATCGTTGCGTCCCAGGAACTCCAGCTGGTTGTCGACGGTGCGCCGGACCAGGTCGCCGGTCCGGTACATCCGGTCGCCGGTGTCACCGAACGGGCACGCGACGAACCGGGCCGCGGTCGTCGTCGCGTTCCCGACATAGCCGTCGGCCAGTCCGGGTCCGAACAGGTACAGCTCGCCGACGACGCCCTGGGGCACCGGGCGCATCCAGGTGTCGAGCACGGCTGCGGCGACCGGACCGACCGCGCGGCCGATCGTCACCCGGCCACCCGGTTCGAGCGGTTCGCTGGCCGTGGCCCAGATGGTGGATTCGGTGGGGCCGTAGAGGTTGATCATGGCGCGTCCCGGCGCCCACCGCGCGATCAGCTCGGGGCCGACGGCCTCGCCGGCGGTCGCGAGGACACGCAGCGTGTCGAGTCCCGCATCGGGCACGGTCGCCAGAGCCGAGGGCGTCACCACCACGTGGGAGACATGTTCCCGACGGATCAGCTCGGCGAGTTCGGGGCCGCCGTAGACATCCGGCGGCGAGACGACGAGGCGCCCACCGGAACCGTGCGCCATCAGCATCTCGAAGACCGAGGCGTCGAAGCTCGGTGAGGCCACCTGCAGAACGCTCGACGTGGCATCGCAGTCGAGGATGCGATGCTGTGCGTCGACGAGCCGCGCCAGGCCGCGGTGGCTGACCAGCACGCCCTTCGGCGTGCCGGTCGAACCGGAGGTGTAGATCACGTAGGCGGTCTGTGCGATCCGGATCGGACCGCCCCGCTCCACATCGCTGATCGGCTCGGCGGCTTCGGCGTCGAGCATGCACAGGTGCCGTTCGTCGTCGAGTTCGAGCCACTCGACGCCGGGGGGCACGCCGGGACCGTCCAGGGTAGCGGTCCCGGCGTGCGTGAGACCCAGCCTGACATCGGCATCGGAGAGCAGGTATCCGATCCGTTCAGCAGGCAGGGTCGGGTCCACCGGCAGGAATGCCGCACCCGTCTTGGCCACCGCCCAGAGGGCGACGACCGCGTCGAGCGATCTCGGCAACACACAGGCGACCACGTCGTGCGACCGGACTCCTTGGCGCAACAGGAATCTGGCCATTCGGTTCGACCGCTCGTCGAGCCAGCGGTACGACACCGACGCGCCACACGTCACCGCGATCGCGTCGGGGTGGCGGGCGACGGATGCGGCGAGGATGTCGGGCAACGTCTCCGGGTGGTGACCCCGCAGCGGCGCCGGCCGATCCCGCTCGCCGCCGACATGCGCGAGCATGCCCAGGCGCGCGTCGGGGTCGTCGGCGATCCGGGACAGGCACTCGACGAAGAGGTCGACGATCTCCCGCGCCCGGCTGGGGTCGAAATCGTCACGGCGGAAGCGAAGGGTGATGGACAGGCCCGGTTCGCCCTCCCCCGCATCGTTTTTCGGTGCCACGACCAGACTCAGGGGGTACGGGGTGGCGTCGACGCCGGTGAGCCCGTCGACGCGGAGACCCGCCGACGAGACGAGTTCCTGCAGGCTCGACTCGCGCAGGGGGAAGGACTGGAAGGCGAGCGCGGTGTCGAACATGTCGGCCAGCCCCACCGCGCGGTGGATGGCGGGAAGGCCCACGTAGTGGTGGTCGAGCAGTTCGGCGTTGTGGTCCTGGGCCTCGACCAGCAACTCCCGCAACGACGTCGAGGGATCGAGCCGGACCCGGACCGGGACGGTGTTCAGGAACATCCCGAGGGCCTGGCCGACCCCCGGCAGTTCCGGCGGGCGTCCGGCGACGGCCGAACCGAGGATCACGTCGGTCTCACCGGTCAGCACACGCAGGACGAGTGCCCATGCCGTGGACACCGCGGTACCGACGGTCACCGCGGAATCGGCGGCCACGGAGCGCAAACGCAGGAACTCCTGTGCGGGCAACTCCGCGCCGACCTCGCCGGCCCGATCTCCCGACATCGCGGCACCGTTCCGGCTGACGCGGGTCGCCGCGTCGACGTCGGCGTAGGCCCGTGTCCACGCCGCGATGGACGCGTCGTGGTTCTGCTCGGCCAGCCAGCGCAGGTAGTCGCGGTAGGAGGGGGCCGAGCCGGCCGTGTCGATACGCTCCGGCTCGCCGTAGAACTCGAGGAGTTCACCGATGAGCAGCGGCATCGACCAACCGTCGAGGATCACGTGGTGATTGGTGATGTGCAGCGCGAACGCCTCGGCCTCGAGACGGACCAGGGTGAACCGGATCAGCGACGGGATGCTCAGGTCGAACCCCGCGGCGGCGTCCTCGGCGGCGATGCGTTCGGCTTCCTCCCGGGCCCGGTCGGCGGACCGGCCGGTGAGGTCGATCTCGCGGAAGGCGACGTCGGTGTGCCCGACCACGACCTGGCGTGGGCCCCGGGAGGTCTCGACGAAACCGGCGCGCAAGATGTCGTGACGGTCGACGAGCGCCTGTGCGGCACGACGCAACCGCGCGCCGTCGAGGTACCCCGACAGCCGGATCGTCGACTGCACGGTGTAGTTGTCCGAAGCGTCGGGATCGAGCGTGGAATGGAAGTGGATGCCGGCCTGCGTGGGCGACAGCGGCCAGATCTCGGCCAGATCCGGGTAGCGATGGTGGAGGAGCTCCGCATCGGAGTCGCAGACATCCCCGAAGTCGTTGTCGGAGAGCGCATCGCGGTTCTCCAGAGGTGCGACGTCGGTCTCGACTGCTCGAGCGGGGTCGCCGGACTCGGGGCCGTCGAGGTCGGCGAGGGCCGCCAGCGCGGCGACCGTCTTCGCCTCGAAGACCTGGCGGCCGGTGATCGTCAGTCCGACCGACTTCGCCAGTGCCACGAGCTGCATCGAGACGATGCTGTCGCCGCCGAGGGCGAAGAAATTGTCGTCGGCGGTCACCGTGTCGACGTCCAAGACCTCGGCGAACAGCCGGGCGACGAGCTTCTCGGTGGGGGTTGACGGCTCTCGACCGCCGGCGCTCTCGGCGCGGAAGTCCCACGCGGGGAGCGCCTTCTGATCAACCTTGCCGGTGCGGGTGACCGGCATCGCCGGCAACTCGAGGATGACGGTCGGCACCATGTAGCGCGGCAGGGATTCCGCGAGGTCCGTGCGCAGCGCGGTCACGTCGAGCTGCTCCCCCGGCGTGCCGACCACATAGGACACGATGACCGGCCGGCCCGCCGGTCCCGGCTGGACCAGGGTGACGGCCTGCGCGACCGCGTCGTGCCGCGCGAGATGTGCGTCGATCTCGCCGGTCTCGATACGCAGACCGTGGATCTTGACCTGCTGGTCGTTGCGTCCCAGATAGTCCAGTTCGAGTCCGCCGCGTCCTCGGATCCACCGCACCTGGTCACCGGTGCGGTAGATGCGCTCGCCGGTCGCCGACCGGGGATCGGCGACGAACCGGGATGCGGTGAGGTCGGGACGGTCGAAGTACCCGCGGGCCAGACCCGGTCCGCCCAGGTACAGTTCGCCGGACACGCCGACCGGCACCGGCCGCAGCCATGCGTCGAGCACCACCGCAGACACCCCGCGGACCGGCCCGCCGATGGTCACCGGTTGTCCGGGCTGCAGGTCGTCGGCCGCGGTGGCCCAGATCGTGCATTCGGTGGGGCCGTAGTGGTTCATCAGCCGGCGTCCGGGGGCCCAACGGTTCACGATGTCCGCGCCGGTCGCCTCCCCGACCACCGCGATCGTCGTGAGCGACGGCACGCGTGCGGGGTCCATGGTGTTGAGGGCGGTCGGGGTGATGATCGCGCACAAGATCTCCTCGGTCCGCACCAGTTCCTCGAGATCGGTTCCGCCGTAGACGTCCTGGGGCGCCACCACCAGACATGCCCCGTTGCCGTGCGCGAGCAGCACCTCGGAGACGCAGGCGTCGAAGCCCGGAGACGACACCTGCAGCACTGCCGAACCCGGTTGCACGCCGAAGTAGTCGCCCAGTTCGGTGACCCGGTCTCGCAGGCCCCGGTGATCGATGTGGACCGCCTTCGGCCGTCCGGTCGATCCGGAAGTGAAGATCAGGTACGCACTGCTGTCGGCCTCCACCGTGGTCGTCGACCAGTCCGCTTCCGCCCCTTCGTCATCCGCCTGTCCGGCGGCGTCCAGAACGAGCCAGTCGACGGAATCCGGGAGGTTCTTCGTGACCTCTTCGACCGTGATGCCGAGCGTGCAGTGCGAGTCGGCCAGCAACTCGGCCAGGCGGTATGCGGGATTGCCGGGATCGAGGGCGACGAACGCTGCTCCCGACTTGGCCACCGCCCACATGGCGACGATCAGTTCGACCGACCGCGGGAGCGCCAGCGCGACGAACCCCTCGGGTCCGGCGCCGCGGCGCACGAGTTCACGGGCGACACGGTCGGCCCGTCGGTCGAGCTCCCGGTAGGTCAGCGTGCCCTCTCCCGAACGCACGGCCGGCATGTCGGGGTGGCGGCGCGCGGTGTCCGACAGGATGCCCCGGAGCGTCCGCGGTGTCATGGCCGGCGGACCCTCGACGCGGGACAGCGCGGCCCGTTCGGTGTCCCAGCAGGGAGAGACCGCCGCGACCTTCCGGCCCGGGTCCGCCGCGATCTGCCCCAGCAGCATCGCGAAACGTTCGAGCAGGAGTGACGCGCTCTGCGCGTCGAGACGATCGGCGGAGTACTTCAGGATCAGCTCGTAGCGGCCCGGATCGCCCGCCCCCCGTCCGGCGGTCACCGGTCGGGGCGGGGTGACCTGCAGGCTGACCGGATACGGGGTGGCGTCGTGCGCCACGATGCCCTTCCACCGCAACCCGGCATCCGCCAGGGCGCCCGCGACCCCCTCGGCGTCGATGGGATAGGACTCCAGAACCGTGGCGGTGTCGAAGATGTCGGCCATCCCCGCGGCGCGCTGGAGTTCGGCGAGCCCGATGTTGCGGTGCTCGAGCATGGTGGCCTGCTGGGCCTGCGCCCTGGTGAGCAACTCCGTGACGGTCTCGTCGGGATCGAGCCGGACCCGCACCGGCAGGGTGTTGATGAACAGGCCGATCATCCGCTCGATGCCCGCGATGTGCGCCGGCCGATCGGAGACCGTGTTGCCGAACACCACATCCGACCGACCGGTCATGGCGGAGAGCAGCAGTGCCCACGCCACCTGGATGGCGGTGTTCGGGGTGACGCCGTGGGCGCGGCCGAGTCCGAGCACCGCGTCGGTGGTGGCCACGTCGAGATCGAGGTCGACCTGCGCGACGTCGTCCGCGGCGACCCGGTCCGGGTTGCCGGTGAGTCGCGTCGGGCTCTCGATGTCGGCCAGCATCTCCTCCCACGCGGCCGTCGTCGCCTCATGGTCCTGAGAATCCAACCACTGCAGGTACTCCCGGAAGGACCGCGGTGCGGGCAGCCCGGCCGCTCCGCCGTCCGCCGAGTCGGCGATGTACAGCGCGAGCAGGTCGTGGACGAGCAGCGGCATCGACCAGCCGTCGAGCACGATGTGGTGGTTCGTCAGCAGGAGCAGGAACTCGTCGTCGTCGACGCGGATGAGGTGGAACCGCACCAGCGGCGGCTGCGACAGGTCGAAGGGGGTCGCCGACTCGGTGATCAGCCGGCGCAGCTCACGATGCCGCTCCTCGGCGTCGACGATGCCGGTGAGGTCGGAATCGGTCCAGTCGACGGGCACGTCGCGCAGCAGGATCTGGCGTGGACCGGAGCGGGTCTCGACGAAGGCGACCCGGAGACTGTCGTGGCGGTCGATGAGCGCCTGCGCCGCCTGCCGCATCCGTTCCGGCCGGACCGACCCGCCGAGGGTGACCTCTGCCTGCACGACGTAGCCGTCGGCGCCACTCATGCCTCCGGCGCTGTTCTTGGCGTCGATGCCGTCGAAGGTGGCGTGGAACAGGAGTCCGGCCTGCAGGGCGGTCAAGGGCCAGACGTCGACCATCGACGGGTGGTCGCGCAGCCAGCCGTCGATCTCCTCCTGGGTGGTCTCGACGAGCGGGAAGTCCGACGGGGTGTGACCGCCCACGTGATCGGCCTGCGCGAGTCGGGCGAAGGCCTCGAGAGCCTGCACCCACAGCTGCGACAGTTCTTCGGCCTCGGCGCGGTCGAGCACCAGCGAGGCGAATTCGAACACGGCGTCGAGTTCGAGTCCGTCCGGACCCGGCTCGGCGATCGCGTTGATGTCCAGGATGGCCGGCAACGCCATCGACGGGTCGGCCGTCCCGGCCAGCGCGTCGAACTCGCGTGACGGCGTCCACGGTCCCACGAGATCCCGGGTGCCCGCGCGGCCCAGGTAGTTGAAGCTGATCTGCGGTTCGGGACGGTTCTGGAGTTCGTTGCAGCCCACCGGGTCCAGGTGCCGGACCATGCCGTAGCCGATGCCGTTGTCGGGCACCGCGCGCAGTTGTTCCTTCACCCGCTTGATCGCCGCGCCGGCGGCTGCCCCGCCGGCGAAGGCGTCGTCCAGATCGATGCCGGCCAGGTCCAGGCGGACCGGGAAGCGAGAGGTGAACCAACCGACGGTCGCGGTCAGGTCGGCACCGGGGACCGCGGACTCCTCACGACCGTGCCCCTCGAGCGCGATCAGTTCGCTGCCCGATGCCTCACCGCGCAGAGACCGCCAGCGTGCCAGCGCGAGTGCCAGGGCGGCGAGCAGCGGGTCGTTGGGGCTGCCGTGGAACCGGCCGGGGATGGTGGTGACGACCGACTCGGTGACGTCGGCGGGTAGGCGCACACGCACGCGTTCCGCGGTGGCGGTGACGTCGCGATCGGGGTCCAGCGCGCGGGCACCCAGCGGACGGTCACCGGCCGCGAGGATGTCCGACCACAGGTCGAGTTCGGCGGCGGTACGGCCGGAGGACCGTTCGACCAGGCCGTGGACCCAGCGCCGCACGGAGGTCGTCCGCGGGCTGAGCTGCGGGTCGGCGCCCGCCGCGATCTGACCGTGGGCGATCGCGAGGTCGCCCAGGAGGATTCGCCACGACACCCCGTCGACGGCAAGGTGGTGGATGACGAGCCACAACAGATCCGGCTTCGCACCGCCACGGTCCCGCATCCACACGAAACGCGTCAGCAACCCGGCCGTCGGGTCGAGGAGATCGGCCGCGGCCTGCAGGTGTTGGTCGATCTCGTCGGCGTCGCGACGGTCGAGCCACACCTCGGCGAGCGTGGAGTCGACGTCGACCGAGCCCGGTTCCCGCACCTCGACGAACCTCTCGCCCGAGTGGACGTCGCGCAGTACCGCGCGCAGGATGTCGTGACGGTCGACGAGGGCGCCCAGTGCACGAACGAGGTCGGCGCGGTCGAGGTCGTCCGGGAGTTCGACGAGGGCGGCCTGGGCGAAACGGGAAATGTGCCCCCGGTCGAGCATCGCGTGCATGATCGGCGCCAGCGGGAACGATCCGACGCCCGCCCCGGGGAGTTCCTGCAGGGCGTCGTCGTCGGCTGAGTCGGTGGCCCGCACCGCCAGGGCCGCGACGGTCTTGCACTCGAACACGTCCTGGGTCGAGAACGCCAGTCCGGCGGCCTTGGCGCGGGCGACGAGCTCGATCGAGGAGATGCTGTCGCCGCCGAGGACGAAGAAGCTGTCGTCGGCGCCGACCTCGTCGACCCCGAGGACGTCGGAGAACAGCTGTGCCAGTCGGTATTCCCCGGGCGCCGACGGAGGCCGTCCGGTGCGCGCGGACGCGAAGACCGGAGCGGGTAGTGCCTTCCGGTCGACCTTGCCGAACGGGTTGAGCGGCAGGGCGTCCAGCGTGGTGATCACCGCCGGGACCATGTGCGGCGGAAGCGATTCGCGCGCGAATCGGCCCAGCTCCGGGACATCGATCCGGTGGTCGCGGACGGGCGTCACGTAGGACGCGAGGACGGTTGCGCCGGAGTTGTTGCGGACCGGCACGGTGATCGACGCCTCGACGTCCGGGTGACCGATGAGAACCGCGTCGATCTCGCCGGGCTCGATCCGGAACCCACGGATCTTCAGCTGGAAGTCGGTGCGTCCCAACAGTTCGAGCGACAGTGCAGAATCGTCTCCGACCCACCGTGCGAGATCGCCGGTGCGATACATCCGCTCCCCGGGCCGGCCGTGGGGGTTCGCGACGAAATGGTCCGCGGTCTGCGCGAACAGGTTCGCGTAGCCACGCGCAAGACCCGGTCCGGTCAGATACAACTCGCCCGCGGTGCCGACGGGGACCGGCTGCAACGCAGGGTCGAGGATCACCATCGACGCGCCGCGCACCGGCCGGCCGGCCGTCAGACCCTCGGGAGGGTCGAGGACCCCGCTTGCGGCGGTGATGGTCGCCTCGGTCGGTCCGTATTCGTTGATCATCCGCGCGCGCCGCGTCCAGAGTTCGACGATGCGCGGCGCGGTCTTGTCGCCGCCGACCATGACCGCCCGCAGATCGGTCAGCTCCTCGGGCTCGACCGTGGCCAGCATCGCCGGCGTCAACGTCAGGTGGGTGACACCCTCGTCGGCGAGCAGGCGTGTGAGCCGCTCGCCGCCGATCACGTCCGGCGGCACGACGATCAGCGCGGAACCGCTCGCGAAGCAGGTCAGCAGCTGTTCCATCGACGCGTCGAAGCTGGGCGAGAGCGCGTAGGACACCCGCGACTCCGGGTCGAGGCCGTAGGCCTCGGACCGGTCGGAGATCAGGTTCGCGAGTCCGTTGTGCGTGACCTGGACGCCCTTCGGCACACCCGTCGATCCCGAGGTGTAGGTCACGTAGGCGACGTTGTCCGCACGCAGCGGACGAATGCGGTCGCCGTCCCCGATCGCCGGGCCCGAGGCGAGGGCGGCCCCCTCCCCGAGACCGCCCTCCCCTCGGGATTCGTCCCCCCGGGAATCGTCACCGTCGACGAGCACCGTGGGCATCGACTCCGGGAGTCGATCGGTGAACTCGTCGGCGGAGATGGCCACCGCGGCGCCGCTGTCGGCGACGATGTGCTCGATTCGCTTGCGTGGGTAGTCCGGGTCCACCTGGACGATGGCAGACCCGGACTTCGCAACCGCCCACGCGGCGGCGACGGACTCGGCGGACCGTCGGAGAAGTATCGCGACCGACGTGTCCGGCCCGCAGCCCAGGGCGATCAGGCGGCGCGCCATCCGGGACGAGACGGCGTCCAGTTCCCGATAGGTCAGGCGGACTCCGTTCGACGAGATCGCGACCCGGTCGCCGTGACGAGCCACGCTCTCGGCGAGGATGTCCGGAAGAAGCCGCGGCGCAACACCTTCCGGACCACGAACGGGCAGAAGCGCAGCGCGTTCGTGATCGTCGAGCAGGTCGAGCAGACCCACCTGGCGCTCCGGCGGACCGCCGAGGAACTCGTGCAGGAACATCAGGAACCGGCGGTGGTGGTCGGCGAGTTCGGCAGCGGTGTAGACGTTGGGGTTTCCCTGGAAGTCGATGTGCGTGCTGTCGTGCCCCGCACCGGGATAGATGTTGACGAACAGATCCGAGGTGGGCCCGGACGTCAGCACGTGCAGGCGTCCCACCACGTCGCCGAACACGACCTCGCTGTCGACCATCATCAGGTTCACGGCCGGACCGAACGAGGACGCCTCGTCGCGGGCGATCCCCATGTCACGGAAGATGTCCTCCTGGCGGTACCGCTGCCGCCGGAGAGCGCTCAGCAGCTCGCCTTTCACGGCGGTGACGACCTCGCTGAGCGTGTGCCCCGCGACCGGGACCCGGAGCGGCACGACATTCGCCACCATGCCACCCGAGCGACGGAGGACGGCGGAATGCCGGCCCGAGACCGGCAGACCCAGAAGGACCTCGGGACTCCCGGTCATCCGGGCGAGGTAGGCGGCGAAGGCCGCGACGATCACCGGCGTGACCCCGCCGTCATGCGAGGCGTCGTCGAGGAGTCGGGCGGTCTCGTCGGGCAACGGGGTGCTCACGAGGGTCGGATGCAGCGTGGGCTTGCCGAGTCGGCCGGCGAGACTGACCACCGGCGGGGCACCCTCGAGGTGTTCGCTCCAGTACTTCCGGTCGTTCTCGTAGCGGGTCGAGCCGGGATATGACGCGTCCTGCTCGATGATGTCGGCGAGATCGCTTGCCGTGCAAGGCGGTGGGGCCTCGCCTCGGATGCCGGCGTTGTACCGCTCGGTGATGCGCCGGACCATCGTGACCGCCCCGAACCCGTCGAGGGCGATGTGGTGTGCACGCAGGTACCAGAAGTAGTGGTTCGTCCCCACCTGGTACACGATGCTCGTCATCAGATGGTCGACGAGCAGATCCAGAGGCCGCGAGTAGTCCTCCGACATCAGGCGATGTGCGGTCTCGACCGGGTCGGGCTCCCCGCGCAGATCGACGGTGTACACCGGGGCGCTGTGGGCCGCGTCGACGTACTGCCGCGGCTCGCCGTCGACCTCGATCAACCGCAGGTACCCGGAACCGAATTCTCGTCCGGTCGTCCGCGCGGCGTCTTCCAGCACACCGGTGTCGAGTTCACCTTCGATCTCCACGTACTGCGCCACCGAGATCGGCAGGTCACCTGCCACGTGCTGGGCGAACCAGATTCCCCGCTGCGCTGCGGACAGGGGCAGGGTGCCGACCCGTGACCGAGCGCCCGACTCATCGTCGAAGGTTGACTCGAAATTTCTCTCTGAGATGGTCAACGCGGCCTCCCCATGCGTCTTCATCGACTGCATTCGCCGGGCATGGGGGCAGAGCCCTGGCGGAATCTTCAGACCACAAATCGCCAATCCCGCGCCTGACACGAGACCGGGCAAAGTGGCCCCCCTGGATAGTTGTCGCCCCCTCGACAAGAACGGACCCTACTCTCGCGAAACTTTCCGCCACAACGATTTCCGCGAAGACAAACCGCCCGTTATGAACCAGGATGGCAAGGTCTCGAAATGATGACATTCGGCAATTGGTCCAATCGGATGACATTGCCCTGACCGCCTGTTATCCGCGCAGATTTCTGCATCTCCACTGCCGCAGAAACAGATTCGGATCCAGATTCACAAACCCGGGGGTACGGTCCCGAAACCGTTTGTCGGGGAGGTGGTTTCAGGCGACACCGGAAGACGGTTAATAAGCACAAATCGCCCAGAGTGCGCATATCGTCAATCTCATTAGATTGGGTAGCTAATGGGTATGAATAATTTGACTAACGACGCCGTGACCATTTCGATATTCAATCTCCACTTAGATTCTCAACCGCGACAGAAGGTCTCGATTCAGACGGTGTCGTTCCAGGAAACTACAACGACCCAGACGCATGTACATCTGCGGCAACCACATTGCCGCGCTGCTCCGTAGGACCTTTGTCACTCGGCGGGTGCCTTTGGTCATCACGCTGTCCCCCGTTCGGTTCACCGCGTGCCGACCGTTGCGCCGCAGTCGCCGAACCGGCCTCTACCGGGCAGGCACCGACCGCGTGCGCCAGACCCGGCGGAGGCATCCCGCTCGCGCAGGGCTCAGGTCCACGGACTGGCCCTGCTGCTCCTCGCCGCCCACTACCCCGCCGGGCGGACCCCGTCGCGGCCAGGTACGCCGTGATCGACGGTTGGCGCGCCGTCGATCGGCGACGCCGCAGGCCGATTAGGGTGGTGATCATGGCAGGGCGCAGCATGGACTTCGATCCCATCACCGAGGCACGGGACAACTGGACCCAGGCCGGGTGGGGCGACGTCGCCGACGGCATGGTCGCGGTGACCTCGGTGATGCGCGCGCACCAGATCCTGCTCGCCCGCGTCGAGGCCACGTTGCGACCGTTCGATCTCAGCTTCTCCCGGTTCGAACTCCTTCGGCTGCTGGCGTTCTCACGCCAGGGCGCACTGCCCATCACCAAGGCCAGCGACCGTCTCCAGGTTCACGTCACGAGCGTCACCCATGCGATCCGTCGCCTCGAGGAAGGCGGCCTCGTCCGACGTGTCCCGCACCCGACCGACGGGCGCACCACCCTCGTCGAGATCACCGACCTCGGCCGCTCCACCGTCGAGGACGCCACCAAGACCCTCAACGAGAAGGTCTTCGCCGACGTCGGCATGACCGACGACGAGATGGCCGGCCTGGTCGGGGCGATCCAGTCGTTGCGGAAGCACAACGGGGACTTCTGACCGAGATCGGTGTTGCGTTTTGTCCCGGCAACCGGGACAGAACGCAACGTCATCACGAAGCGGCCCGCAGTAGAGCACTCCGAACTGCCTCGACGACCTGCTGCGGCCGTTCGGTCAGGTCCGCCCACGTGAAATTCAGGACTGTCCATCCGTCGGCGATAAGCGCATTGCGCTTGGTCCGGTCCCGCTGAAATGTGTCGGCGTCGCGGTGGAACGCAAAGCCATCGATCTCGACGGCGAGCCTGGCCTGCGTGAACGCGAAATCGAGCAGGTACCCGCATACCGGCAGATTGGCCGTCCATCCGTCGATGCCCTCACGACGGAACAGTCCAGCGGTCAGGCGTTCAGCCTCAGAGCGTGTCCCGTCCTCGAGTTGATCGAGATACTTCGACACCGCTCCGGATCCGGCGCGTTTGGGGTATCGGCCATGTGCGGCCCGGAGGTCGGCGAGCGTCACGTCCTCGGAGAGCAGCACCGAGTCGAGGACGCCGATCCCGAGATCGACTGCCGCGTCGAGGACGGACAGCGCGGGCCTGGTGACGCGGAGGTCGTCTTCGACGGTGACGTCCTCGTCGGCGAGGTCACGGTGCCGTACCAGCGCAGTCGCCGACGACCTCGCGTGGCGCCCGCGACGTCGCGTGAGCACCAGATGTTTCGCGGGCTCCCTGGGATGCAGCCTCAGCCACCAGCACGCCGCGATCCCACCGAGCGCGGCGTCGTCGCCGACGGAGAGCACCGCGATCCGGGCCTGCGCCCGTGCCGAACGATGATGGCCGGAGACCAGGTAGACAGCGGGCGCAACCGCGGTCCAGTCCCCCGCTGCCCGGCGTCGGCTGATCGCGGACCGGCTCAGCCCGGCCGCGTGCGCCTGCGACGTCGTCAGCACGCCGTCCTGGCGAATGATGAGCTCGTTGAGGTCGACCACGGAACTTCGACGCAGCACGCGTCGACGCGGTTCCACCTCCCCCGAGCGCAAGAAATCCCGTTGCGTTTTGTCCCGGTAACCGGGACAAAACGCAACGGGATTTCAGGAGCCGTCAGGCAGGTACTTCGAGACCTAGTGCAGCGAGGTGATGATCGCGCTGAAGTCGAGGTCGGCGTGCTGCTCGGCGAAGCCGCGGTACAGCTGTGCGGCGTGGGTCCCGAGCGGTGCGCGGGCGCCGGTGCTGGCGACGGCGTCCATCGCCAGACCGAGGTCCTTGTTCATCAGTGCGGTGGCGAAGCCCGGCTTGAAATCGTTGTTCGCCGGCGAGGTCGGGACCGGGCCCGGGACCGGGCAGTTGGTCTCGATGGCCCAGCAGTTGCCGGTGGCACCGGTGACGACGTCGTAGAGCGCCTGCTCGTCGAGGCCGAGCTTCTGAGCGAGGACGAACGCCTCGCCGACCGCGATCTGCTGGACGGCGAGCAGCATGTTGTTGCACACCTTCGCCGCCTGGCCGGCACCCGCCGCACCGCAGTGGATGATCTTCCCCGCCATCGGGTCGAGGGTCCCACGCGCCGCGGAGAAGGCCTCGTCCTCGCCGCCGACCATGAAGGCCAGGGTGCCGGCCACGGCACCCTTCACCCCGCCGGAGACCGGTGCGTCGACCTGAGCGAAACCGTGGTCGACGGCGCGACGGTGGATCTCCCGCGCATCGTCGACCGAGATGGTCGACGAGTCGATGAAGAGCGCACCGGTCGGGGTGACCGGGATGATCTCGTCGTAGAGCTTCTTCACGATGCCGCCGTTGGGCAGCATGGTGATCACGACCTCGGCCGCGGCCACGGCCTCGATGGCGGCGGGGAACGTCTCGATGCCGTTGGCCTTGGCGGTCTCGACCGCCTCGGGAACCGGATCGAACCCGTGCACCGTGTGCCCGGCCTTGACCAGATTGGCGGCCATCGGGCCACCCATGTTGCCGAGGCCGAGGAAAGCGATCGTCGTCATTGTCTTTGCTCCCTAGAGTGTTTGCCTGCGAAAACCATTGCGTTGCAGCGAGTTCGCGTCAGCTCTCCCGGTAACGGGACGCGATCGAACGGCCGAGGACGACCCGCATGATCTCGTTGGTCCCCTCCAGGATGCGGTGCACACGGAGGTCGCGGACGATTTTCTCGATTCCGTACTCGGACAGATACCCGTAGCCGCCGTGCAGCTGCAGCGCCTGGTCGGCGACGTCGTAGCAGCTGTCGGTGACGAAGCGTTTCGCCATCGCACACTGCTCCACCTTGTCGGGGGCGTTGTCGTCGAGCGCGGTCGCCGCGTGCCACAGCATCAACCGTGAGGTCTGCAGCGAGGTCGCCATGTCGGCGAGTGTGAACCGGATGGTCGGCTCGTCGAGCAGCGAGTTGCCGAACGCCCGACGACTCGAGACGTAGGCGGCCGCCTTGTCGAACGCCGCCTGGGCACCACCGAGTGAGGACGCCGCGATGTTCAAACGGCCACCGTTGAGGCCGTTCATCGCGATGCCGAACCCGATGCCCTCGGTCTCGGCGAGCAGGTTGGCCGCCGGGACCCGCACCTCGTCGAGGATGACCTGCGCGGTGGGCTGTGCATGCCAACCCATCTTGTGTTCCTGCGCACCGAAACTCAGTCCGGGAGTGTCCTTCTCGATCAGGAAGGTGGAGATGCCCTTGGGTCCGGCGTCGCCGGTGCGGGCCATCACCACGTACAGGTCCGACGACCCGGCACCGGAGATGAACTGCTTGACCCCGGTGAGGACGTACTCGTCACCCTCACGCTCGGCACGGGTGGCTAGTGCCGCCGCATCCGATCCGGCACCCGGTTCGGTGAGGCAGTAGCTCGCGATGGTCTCCATCGTCGCCAGTCGCGGCACCCACTTGTTGCGCTGTTCGTCGGTGCCGTAGTGATCGATCATCCATGCGCACATGTTGTGGATGGACAGGAACGATGCGACCGCCGGATCGGCGTAGGCCAACTGCTCGAAGATCCGCACGCCGTCGAGACGGCGGAGTCCGCTGCCCCCGGCGTCCTCGGAACAGTAGATGGCACCCATCCCCAGTTCGGCCGCCTCGCGGAGCTCAGGCACCGGGAAGTGGTTGGACGCATCCCATTCCAGCGCGAAGGGCGCCAGTTTCTTGGCCGCGAAAGCCGCTGCGGTCTCGACGATGACGCGTTCGTCACCGTCGAGCCGCGCGACTGCGGCCTCGGCAAGTGTGGTCATCTCGGCCGCACTCAGTCCATCGTCGGGATGACGAACTCCGCGCCATCCTTGATGCCCGACGGCCAGCGCGTCGTGACAGTCTTTGTCTTGGTGTAGAACTGGATCGACGCCGGGCCGTGCTGGTTGAGATCGCCGAAGCCGGAACGCTTCCAGCCACCGAAGGTGTGGTAGGCCACCGGCACCGGGATCGGCACGTTGACGCCGACCATGCCGACCTCGACGCGTGCGGTGAAGTCGCGGGCGGCGTCACCGTCCTGGGTGAAGATAGCAACACCGTTGCCGTACTCGTGATCCGAGGCCAGCGCGAGGGCTTCTTCGTAGTCGTGCGCGCGCACCACCACGAGCACCGGACCGAAGATCTCGTCGGTGTAGATGCTCATGTCCTTGGTGACGTTGTCGAACAGGCTTGGTCCGATGAAGAAGCCGTTGGAGATGTCGTCGTCGCCGTACTGCTGCTCAGGCGTGCCGATCTCGCGGCCGTCGAGAACGAGCTCGGCGCCTTCCTCGACACCCTTGGCGATGTAGCCGCGGACACGATCGAGTGCGGCGGCGGTGACCAGCGGGCCGTAGTCGGCCTTGGGATCGAGGCTGTGGCCCACGCGCAGTGCGTTGGCCTTCTCGAGCATCTTCTCGCGCAACCGGTTCGCGGTCTCCTCACCGACCGGCACGGCAACGGAGAGGGCCATGCAACGCTCGCCGGCACTGCCATAGGCGGCGCCGATGATGGCGTCGGCGGCCTGGTCGAGGTCCGCGTCGGGCATGACGACGGCGTGGTTCTTGGCACCGCCGAAGCACTGCGAACGCTTGCCGTGTGCAGCGGCGGTCGAGTAGATGTACTGCGCGATGTCGGAGCTGCCGACGAAGCCGAGAGCCTTGACGTCCGGGTGGGTCAGGAGCGCGTCGACGGCTTCCTTGTCGCCGTGGACGACCTGGAAGACACCGTCGGGAAGCCCTGCCTCGGTGAACAATTCGGCCAGGCGGACAGGCACGGACGGGTCCCGCTCGCTGGGCTTGAGAATGAAGGCGTTGCCGCAGGCGAGTGCCGGGCCGGCCTTCCAGAGCGGGATCATCGCCGGGAAGTTGAACGGGGTGATACCCGCGACCACACCGAGCGGCTGGCGGACCGAGTGGACGTCGATGCCGTTGCCGGCACCCTCGGTGAACTCGCCCTTCAGCAGATGCGGGATGCCGATGGCGAACTCGATGACCTCGACTCCGCGCTGGATGTCACCGAGGGCATCGGAGTGGGTCTTGCCGTGCTCGAGCGACAGTGTGGTCGCGAGCTCGTCGGCGTTCTTGTTGACCAGGTCCACGAAGCGCATGAGGACGCGGGCACGACGCTGCGGGTTCCACGCCGCCCATTCCTTCTGCGCCTTCGAGGCGGTGGCGATGGCGGCGGCGACCTCGTCGGTCGACGCGAGCGGCACCTGGGCCTGCACGGCACCGGTACTCGGGTTGAAGACGTCGGCGAAGCGGCCACCCTCGGCGGTGACGCGCTTGCCGTTCAGGAAGTGCGGGATGGAAGGGACAGCGGGAGCGGACACGGAGATCACCTTTGATTCTTCTCGGGCGTTGCCTGGTCGGGGTCTCGGCCGGGGGCCTGACGCGTTGTTCGGGGTTTTCGGACCTGCCTCGTCGGCGTCGGAGCCGGCGGCGAGCGCCCCGTTCCGGAGTTCGGGGTTATGGCCTCTGTCACCACATAGTAGGACATCCAAGTATTTCTTCCAACCCCCTTCCCACCTGCGATTTCGCAGCGAGGAGCGGGTTAGGTTACCCTCGCTGCCAAAAGCCGACGTCGAGAGGAGTTCTGCAAATGTCGGTCGTCATCCTCTACGGAACCGAGACCGGAACGGGCGAGCTCGTCGCGGACGCCATCGCGGACGCGCTCGACCAGCACGATCCCTCGATCTACGACATGAGCGAGTACGCGGTCGAGGACCTTGCCCCGGAAGACTTCCTGGTGATCGTCTGCTCGACCTACGGCGAGGGCGAGCTCCCCACCGGTGCCGAGCCCTTCGCCGACGAACTCGAGAGCGTCAACCCCGATCTCGGCGGGCTGCGCTTCGCCGTGTTCGGGCTCGGCGACTCGATCTACGACACCTTCAACCGCGGCGGCGAGATCATCGCCGAGATGCTGACGAAGCGTGGGGCCGTCCAGGTCGGCGAGCACGCCCGCCACGACAACTCGTCGTCGATCAAGCCCGCGAAGCAGGCCGAAGAATGGGCCGAGGGCATCGCGGAACTCATCGAGGGCTGATCAGAACAGACTGGTCGACTCCGAGCTGATCATGCCGCCGGCCGTCCCACGGTCGGCGGCATTGCCGTCTCTGTGGCCACCGCCTGCTCCCATCCGCGGACAGCCGACAGCTTCGCCAGCTCACACACCGCGCGGATCATGATCGCGAGCACGATGCCGAGGAACATCGCGGTCGGCACCGAGACGTTGAGGTTCTCGCCGAGCAGCAACACGCCCAGCACCATCGCGACCGCCGGTTCGGCGACCGTCATGGACGGGAACGACGTCTGCAGGTCGCCCGCCCCGAAACCCAGCTGCTGCGCGACCACCGCACAGACCACCACCAGCACGAACAGATAGATCTCCGGCTGGACGAAGGTGCGCCAGAACTCGTGGGTCATCTGGTAGATCACCGCTTTGACCAGCAGCGCCGAGACCCCGAACATCGTGCCCGCGACGAGTCCGTAGAACAGCGCCTTGTAGTGCGGGCTGGAGCGTCGCGCCAGGATCACCAGGCCCACGACCATCCCGATGACGGCCCCGACGGTGCCCCACAGCAGGAGCGCATCCGGTCGCCGGAGTGACGGTTCCGGTCGCGAGACGATGAGGAACGTCGCGACGCAGACGACGAGCACCCCTCCCCACGCCCACTCGATGCGCGCGGGATGCCGGTGGTCCGCCCAGGCCTCCAGCGGCAACGCGAACAACACCGCGAGCACGACGAGCGGCTGTACCAGCAGGATCGACCCGAGCCCCAGGGCGGACGCCTGCAGGCCGAAGCCGCAGAGCGCGATCCCGGCACCCACCCACCATCCGACGGTGATCGCACCGTTGACCCGGGACGCACGCTGCCGCAACACGGTGCCGGCGGCGATCATCAACGCCGCCAGCACCGCCAGTAGCGCGGGAACCCAGGAGTGCACGTCCCCAAGGGTAAGGGCGTCGGGGACCCCGCGCCCGAGTCGGGCACCTGCCGGCCGCGGATGCACCCGGTGTCGCAACCCCGACAACCAGCGCCGACGACGTACATTCGAGTGCATGCGGTATCGGTCGGATCTGGAACGCCTGGCCACTCTCGACGCAGCCGCGATCGAGCGGGCCTGCGCCGACTGCACGACCCTGGACGAACTCATCGGTTGTGCCGTCGACGAACACCTCGAGTTCGATGCGCTGGCCGACGAGGCCGAGATGCACGACGAGCGCGAGCACGCCGCCTTCCTGCGCCAGGAGGCCGCCGCGTGGCGCGCGACCGTTCGCCTGTTGCGCACCATCGCCGCCGATCCGGACGCCTATCCCGCGGAGTCCCGGCGGACCGGCACCGCATGAGCGGCACACGCACCTTGATCCTGATGCGTCACGGCAAGTCGGCTTATCCTCCGGCGACGCGCGACCACGACCGCCCGCTCGCCGGACGCGGCGACCGGCAGGCCGCCCTCGCCGGGCGCTGGATGGGCGACGAAGGCCTGCGCATCGACGCGGTGCTGTGCTCGACGTCGACCCGGACCCGCCAGACCCTCGAACGGACCGGCGTGCGGGCGCCGGTCACCTTTGTCGAGGACATCTACGGCGGGGACGCCGACGACGTGCTCGAGTCCATCCGCATCCACGCGCCGGCCGACGCGGCCACGCTGCTCGTCGTCGGACACGAGCCCGGTATGCCACAGACCGCGCTGACGCTCGATCCGGCCGGTCCGATCGATCGGTTTCCGACGTCCGCGTATGCGGTACTCACCGTCTCGCAGCCATGGGAGCGCCTCGGTATGGCGCCGGACCCCGACGCTCACCTCGTCGGCGTGCGGATACCTCGGGAGGAGTGACCGCGGCTGCTCGACCCGACCCCGAGCGAGCATAGGAGCGCGTATGCGCGAGACCCAGCGGACCATCATCGAAGCCCTGGGGGTCCGACCCTCCATCGATCCCGCCGACGAGGTGGAGCGGCGGGTGGGCTTCCTCGCCGACTATCTCCGCGCGGTCGGCGCGTCGGGATATGTGCTCGGCCTGTCGGGCGGCGTCGACTCGACGCTGGCCGGGCGCCTGGCCCAGATCGCGGCGGAGCGTGTCCGGGCCGATGGCGCCGACGCGGTGTTCGTGGGCATGCGTCTGCCGTATCGGGTACAGCACGACGAGCACGACGCCGCCGCCGCCGTCGAGTTCGTGGCGGCCGACGAGACGCTGACCGTCAACGTGGCGCCGGGAGTGGATGCCCTGAACAGCGAGATCTCGGGGGCGATGGGCGCGCCGCTCACCGACTTCACCAAGGGCAATGCCAAGGCACGACACCGCATGGTCGCGCAGTACGCCGTGGCCGGCGACCGCGGGCTGCTGGTGATCGGCGCCGACCACGCGGCCGAGAACGTCACCGGTTTCTTCACCAAGTACGGCGACGGCGCCGCGGACATCCTGCCGCTGTCGGGTCTGAACAAGCGTCAGGGCCGATCGCTGCTGCGTCACCTCGGTGCGCCGCAGCAACTGTGGGAGAAGATCCCGACCGCCGACCTGCTCGACGAGAAGGCGGGCCAGACCGACGAAGACGAACTGGGCCTGACCTACGAGATCATCGACGACTACCTCGAAGGCCGCGAGGTCCCGATCGATGCGGTGGAGAAGATCGAGGCCGCCTGGCACCGCAACCGGCACAAGCGCACGACTCCGGTGGAACTCGACGACTCCTGGTGGCGGGCCTAGCTGTACTGACCCGGGACGTTAGGTACCGCGTTCGGCGAGTCGACGTGACATAGGGAAGACCTCCGAGTGAGGT